>JAEWTC010000169.1 GCA_023459675.1 Bacillota bacterium
GGCGCGGGTTCCAGCGTGCCGATGCAGATCAGCACGAAGTCGATCACCGCCCAAACGCCGAAGCCGCCTCCCGTGAAAAGCTTCAAAAGCCCGAGCCCCGTATATCCCAGATAAAAGCGGTCTACGCCGAACACGCCCAGAAACAGCGACAGGAAGATCGCGGTAATTCTGCTTTTTCCGTTTGCCATGCCGTTTTGGCCCCCTTCATTTCTTCGGGCAGGCTTGCTGCCCCGTTACTTCATCAGCGGATCACCCAACAGAAGGATCATACCGTAAATTCTTCGCGCTGCCTAGAGGAAAAAGCAACCTCTCATCAAGGTTTAACCTGCCGTTAAGCCCGCCCTCTTGTTTGCCCCCGCCGCAAATGCTATAGTGGTCGTAACTACTGACAAAGCGACGCCTTGAAAGGAGATTGCCCCATGCATATCGGAATCATCGTTTACTCGCAAACCGGAAACACCCTGACCGTTGCCCAGCGCATGAAGGAAACCCTTGAGGCCGCGGGGCATACCGCGGAGATCCGCCCCGTTACCGTGGAAGCGATCGCCAATCCGCCCGCCCCCGTTGTGTTCAAGGATACGCCCGGCTTTTCGGGGCTGGACGCGGTGATCTTCGGCGCGCCTGTGCAGGCGTTTTCCCTGTGCCGGGCGATGACCCAGTACCTGAAACAAATCGCGGATATCAACGGCCTGCCCGCCGCCTGCTACGTAACCCAGGGCCTGTCCAAGAAGTGGATGGGCGGCAACCGCGCCTACGACACCATGCGCAAGCTCTGCCTGGCAAAGGGAGCGGACCCTATCCGCATCGGGCATGTGCACTGGGGCGCCAAAGAGCGCGACAAGCAGATTGCCGACACGATTTCGGGCGCGCTGAAGTTCGCCGCCACGGTAAAACCCGCGTAGCAAGACGATATAGAAATTACCCGGGCTGCGAACGCAGTTCGGGTTTATTGCATTTCCCCGTTCCCGGCGGCAAAGCGCGCGGTATTGTATTTGCGCACCGGCAGATAGATGAAATAGGAAACCGCGCACACCGCCATGAGCGCAAGCTGCAGGACGCCCGGCCTTGCGGAAAACAAAGGCGCGGCGCCCAAAAAGTTGGCCAGCAGCAGCCCCGTTTCCCGGTAGTAAAACGCAAGTAAGGCGGCCAAAAGAAGAAGCGTGGGCAGCCATAAGGTTAGATTCTCACGGAGCAATGGTTTCATTGCCCCACCGGTTGCCGCGCCCGCCGGCTGCCCAAACCGCAGCGCGGACGTGCGGAACGAGCCAACCCCAAACAACGCCAGGCACACGCCGAACACCACGAACAGCACGGCGACGCCGCCCAGCAGCCCCGCGGGCTGCCAAACCGCCTCGCCCGCCATCAGCCGCGGCAGAAACGCCGCCACCGTGCCAAGCCCCGTGGCAACCGCGCTGCACGCGCTCAAGACCACGCTCAGGCCGAAAAACGAGTTGACCAGCAAAAGCACCGCGCATACGGCCGTCAGCACCACAAGCGGCAGCGCGTTTGCGCGCATATGCTTCCAGCGCGCCCGGAAATACGGTATCCAGCCGCCGCCCTGCAGCAGCGCGCGGGCGCGAAGCGGTGTGGACGGGTTCTTCACGAACGCCGCAAGCGCCTGGCCATAACGCACGCGGGCCGGACAGACGATAAGCACCCACAGCGCCGGCACAAGCGCCAGCCCGAGGCGAAGCCAGGAGCGCACGGGCACGAAAAAGTACGCAAGCACCGCGGGGATCAGCGGCGCCAGGCGCAGCAGCGCCGCGGCCAGGGTGAAGCGCAAAAGCTGCGCATAACGCGGCGGAAAGGCGCGTAAACCGTTTCGCATGGCTACCTCCAATCCAGCTGGTACTGGTTGATGTAGGGGTCGTCGTACCAGGTTTTCACGGTATGCTGCCAGGCGATTTCGCCCTCGAACCCGATCAGCTCCGCCAGATCGTTCCCCGCGCGGCGAAGGGTTTCCCGCGTCAGCTTCAGTTTTCCGGTGTACATGCCGTCCAGCGTCTCGGACGCCTTCTGGAAATTGTCCACGGCGTCCCAGTAGGCGGTGATCCACGCGTCCCAGGCCGCCTGCTGCTCCTCGTTGAAACGAAGCCGCATGGCCTGTACGTTTTTGGTGAACTCCTCCGCCGCCAGAATGGCGTGTACCGACGCAAACCCCGTGTCCATCAAAAACGACGCGTGCGAAAAGCTTACGTAGGGAAGCGGGTCAACGTCCACGCCGTACACGGTTTTGATCACCTCGGCGCGGTGATCCATATCCGTAAAGGTAAAGTTGAAGCCCATGGCGGTGCGGTACTTGCCGTCCAGCGAATGGGAAGCGAAATGATCCGCGTCCATGGATAAAAGCGTGGGCAGCAGCGCCAGAAAGCCTACGGCCTGCGCGTTGGTCATGTTCGTAAAGAAGCCGGACCTCGGGTTGGAAAGCACGTTCAATACGTTGGTCGCGCTTTGCTTGTTCTGGATGAGCCGGTTGAACACCGCCGTCATCATATCGCGCTGGCGGCGGGCACGGCCCAGGTCGTTGCCGTCCACCGTGGCGTTGGTGCGTGCGCGCACGTAATCCATAATGCCGGTGCCGCTTAAGTGCTGCCAGCCCTCCACATAGGTTTTCCCGCTGGAGCCGACGTAGTTCATATCCACGTAAAAATCCACGCCGCCGATCGCGTCCCCCAAAAGGAACATGGTGTTCATATCCACGGCGAAATAGCAGTCGATCTTGATTCCGCCCAACAGCCGCTCCACCGAAGCCGTGGTGCGGCCCAGGCCCTCGGCAAGGGTTTTCCCGCAGTTGACGGCGGCGTTGAGCTTATACACGCCGCGCACGCCCGGCACCACGGTTACGCTGTCCCGCGGGAGGGAGACGATATCCACCCGGTTTTTGGTCAGGTTGATTGCGATCACCATCACCGCGTCGGTATGGCATTGCAGGATGTTTTCCTTATACCCGCTGCCCCAGTAGCCCTCAGAGCCAAAATCAATCCCCATGAGGAGGACGTTGACGATGCTGTCGGGATAGGAAATATACGAAACCTCGTCCCGGGGGAAGGCGATGGGGTTGTAAAGCTCCACTTCCTGCGCCACGGCGGCAGACGCCACCGCAAGGCACAAAAACAGCGCCAGGACTGCCCCCAACTTCATCCGGTGATTCATAGGCTATCCGCTCTCCGTTTCAACGCGCCGCGCGGCGCCGGGTTTTCGCGTACGTTCCCCGCGCACGGGCGCGGTTGTTGCGTTTCTCCCGCCGCGGGCGATGCCGGTATGCCCGATCCGCGGACGCGACAAAAACGCGGCGTTCATCCGCATTCATTATACACAACGCTTGCAACCTTTGTAAACAAAGATCCACCCGATCACGCGCGGCAACCGCATTATACCTGTACGGGTCGCTCCGCCCATGCGTATTTCGCGAGAAACACCGCGATGATTTCATCCAGTATCGGGAGGATCGCCTGTTGATCAAAGTGATCGCGAAACAGCGCGGGCCAGGTGATTGCGCCGATGACCATCGCATAAAAAACCCTCGCCGCCATCCGCGTGTCGTCCGCATTGATTCTGCCGTCCGCTTTGGCGGCGGTCAGCCATTGCGAAAGCATGGTGTAGATATCGGGGAATTTGCCAGACGTCCTTTTCTGAAAGTTCAAATCCTGCAAAAACGTAATCGTCAGAAACCGCGACATTTTCAGCCGTTTGTCCGAACCGATGATATAGATCTCCGCCTCGGCAAACGCGCGGAGCTGTTCGGCGAGCGGCTTTTCCGCGTCATAGGGGATTGCTTCCAGCATTCTGCGCTGCGCGAGCAGCTCGTCGATGATCGTTTCAAACAGCTTCTCCTTGCTGCCGAAGTGGTTGTAAACCGTGCGCTTGGATACGCCGGCCTGCTGCGCGATCGCGTCCATGCTTGCCAGTTCGTAGCCTTTGCCGGTGAAAACGTCCTCAGCGGCGCGGATGATTTCGTTTCGTTTTCTGCTCTTGTCCCTTTCCTTGATATCCATCTTGCAGAAGCCTCCCAAGAAAATTAAATAAACTACACCGTGCAGTATAAATAAGTATTGACACCACGTTATTTACACTATATAGTATACTTTGTTCCCATGCAAAAAACAACCAATATATTCAGGAGGGCCGCCCTATGGAAACCAACAAACGGAAAATGCTTTTGTTTCTGGGTATCACGCTGTTCACACAAGCCGCCACCTCGCTCATCGGAGGGTGCATCTTCTTAAACCCGTTCAATTCGTCTGTGATCGACGACGCCTTTATGCGGATGGTTGCGGGCAGCGCCAATACGGCGTACACAAGCATCATGCTGCAAGTCGTCACCGCCGTGGTGATCGTGTTGCTGGGCGTGGCAATGTATACAATCGCAGGGCATTTCTGCAAACCGATGGCGGATGTAGCGCTGATGATGTACGTCGCAGAAGCCGTTCTTCTGGTCGTCGGGCAGGCGTTTGTGTACGGCCTGCTGCATACGGCGCAGCTGTACGTCGCAAGCGGCGACGCGTCGCTGATTGCTGTTGGCAACGTTTTGTTCAGCGTTAAAAAATTCTGCGGTGAGATCGCCATGGTCCCGTTTGGCGTCGGGGCGGTGATCTTCTATACCTTGATTGCAAAAGCGAACGCCATCCCCAAATGGCTGGGCTGGTACGGCGTTATCACCGCGGCTGTCATCGGCGTCTGCATCCCGCTTGGCACATTCGGCGTGGACGTCCCAACGGCGTTCCTCGTTCCGTATATCCCCTTTGAGTTCTTAACCGGTATCTATATCATTGTTGTATCCCGCAGAAAGCAGCTCGCCTGACCGGCAGTTCGCCGTCGCCAGGTTCCGCGGGCACGGCAAAACCGCGGCGGTCAGCCGCGTTCAGTAAACGCAACGTTTCAGCGCTGTGTGCCCACGAAACCGTTTGGCGAAAAACCCGTCACTCTTTGGAAAAGCAGCTGCGGACCGTTTCCAAAACCTCTTCCTGCGAAAAGCCAAGCTCCCGGTACCTTCGCACATCCTGGGCAATGCTGCGGCAAAGAAGCTCGGCGCGGGTATCCTGCAGCTGCTTATCCGTCAGCGTGGAAACCACCGTGCCGCGCCCCACGCGCGTGGCGATGAAGCCCTGGCTTTCGAGCATCTCCCAGGTTCGTTTCACCGTGATCACGCTGATGCGCAATTCCCTGGCGATCGTACGAATCGGCGGAAGGGGAGCGCCCGAAGGCAGCTCCCCCCGCAAAATCTGCGCCTGTATCTGCTCGAAGATCTGCTGATAAATCGGCGTATCGGAAGCGTCCGATAGTACGATGTTCATAGATCGACCTTCGCAAACCGCGCGGCGGACAGCCGGTAGGCGGCGTAGTTCAGCCCGGCGAACACGGCGACGCCGCCGGCCAGCACGGCCACGTGCGTGCCGGTGGTCTGCATACCGTCCAGCACGCGGGTAAAGGGCAGGTAGATGACGCCCAGCTCCACCGCCGCGGCAAACAGCACGGCGGCGGTTGTGGCGAAGATCGTCGGCACGCCGATTTTGTACGCCGTTTTGTAAAACATCGGAAGCAGCACGAGGTTGAACAGCCCGAACATCACAAACGACAACCCCAGAAATGAAAGGTTCGCGTCCATAAACAGATAGTTGGGCGACGGGAACACCGTAAGCTTCAGCGCCACGCAAACCGCCGCCACGGCAAGCTGCAATAGTTCCAGCGCGACCATGGAAAGCACCCGCGCCTTAACGATATCCCGGCGCAGCACCGGCTGCGTTGCGGAGAAATAGACCTCCTTATAGGTCTTGGACAGGGCGAACAGGTTGGGCGCGCTCATAAAACAGAAGTACAAAAGCGCGATGAAGTACAGCCACTCCGGGATCAGCACCAGAAGGCTGAGCAGCGCCGTTGCGTAGAACAGCGGGTTGATCACCAATTTGAATTCCTTATACAGAAGCGCTTTCATGCGCGTGCACATCCTTTCGTTCATGGTATACCATGATGTCCTCCAGGGTCGGCGCCTCCACCGTCAGGCTATCGTCCGCGGGCACGGCGGCGGTTTGTATAAGCGCCTGAAAGCCGAACGCGTGCAGCCGCCAGGAAACGGCGCCGCCCTTCAGCGCGTCCAGCTTCCCGGCCGGGCCCTTCACCATGCGGTACTTGGCAATCAGATCGTCCTTGGCGCAGCTTTCCAGCAGCGAGCCGTTTTGGATGTAGGTAATGTAATCGGCGCACTTGTCCAGATCGCTGGTGATGTGCGTGGAAAACAGAATGGACTTCTCCCCATCCTCGATCAGCTCCTGAAACAGCTCCAACAGATCGTCCCGGGCTACGGGATCCAGCCCCGAGGTGGGTTCGTCCAGAATCAGCAGCTCCGCGTTATGGGACAGCGCCAGCGCCAGCGAGTATTTCACGCGCATACCGGAGGAAAGCTCATCCACCTTTTTGTTCTCATCCAGGCCGAAACGGCGCAGGTATTCCTGGTACAGCGTATGGTTCCAGCCCGGGTAGAAACGCCGCACGACGGCGGTAATCTGCCGCAGCTTATGCTTGGGGAAATAGTCCGTTTCCCCCATCATGAAGCCGATTTTCTGCTTCACTTCCAGCTCGTGGAGCGCGAAATCCTCCCCGAATACGCGCACGGTACCGCCATCCTTGTTGACAAGCCCGAGGATTGCCTTGAGCGTGGTGGTTTTGCCCGCGCCGTTGGAGCCGATGAACCCCATGATGTACCCATGCTCCAGCGAAAACGAGACGCCGTTCAGCCGGAACGCGGGGTAGTTTTTGCTGAGTTT
>JAEWTC010000170.1 GCA_023459675.1 Bacillota bacterium
GAGTATGGTATAATTCCTCTCGCCGATCATTGCGTATGGTCGGCGAATGTATGGGGCATTAGCACAGTTGGTAGCGCGCTACATTCGCATTGTAGAGGTCAGGAGTTCGAATCTCCTATGCTCCACCACCGAAAAGGGCGTCCGCAAGGACGCCCTTTTTGCTGATGGCGGCAGTTCGTTAAAACCCGCGTTTCAGCTTAGGAACCCGGGTTTTTGATGCTCCTAAACATACGCCGTTATGGGCTTGTTACTTTTACATGGCGAAATAATTCCATCAACGCCAGCGGTTCATCCCCAAAACAGCCATACCATCACATAGCCGGAAGCTACGGCAGTCAGCGTAAAGGGGATGGAAATCTTCATGAAATCCCAGTTTTTCACGGCATGGCCATGCTTGCGCAGTATGCCTAGGCCCGCGATGTTGGCGCTTGCGCCGATGGGGGTAAGGTTGCCGCCCAGGGTCGCGCCGACCAGAAGGCCGAAATACAGTACGGTCGGATTGATGCCCAGATGGCCGGCCATAACGGCAGTCACAGGCAGCATGGTCGCCACGTATGGAATGTTGTCGATGAAAGCGGAGAGGATCACCGAAGTCCATACGATCAGCGTGTAGGCAATGAATACGTTCCCGCCGCTGACGCTTGCAAACAGTCTGCCGATCGCGTCCACAACGCCGGCTTCGGAGATCCCTGCGATCACGACGAACAAACCGGCCAGCAGCAGCAGCGTATGGAAGTCAATCTCCTTGAGGATGCTTTGAACCGCTTTGACGGGTTGGCTGGAACGTATGACTTCCCTGATCAGGCCGATCAGCATCACGCCCACGCAGATCAGACCGTTCATAATCGCGGGCTTGCTGCCCTGGGGGATGAAGGACGCCAGAATCAAAAGGCCGATAGTGCCCAGCAAAAGCACGGTGGGGAAATAGTCCCCAACGACCGTTTTCTCTTCCATGGCGACCGGTTGCCTGTAGCCGCGGAAAACCACCAACAGGGTGATGGCCGACAGGATTGCGCCGATTTGCACGACAAAGAACAATCCGGGTCTACCCCCATACCAGAAAAAGTCAATAAAGTTCATCCCGGCCTGTTTGCCCAGCAAAATTGAGGTTGTGTCGCCCACCAGGGTAGCCGCGCCCTGCAGATTGCTGGATATGGCGATGGCGATAATCGCGGGTACCGGGGAGATTTTGAGCTTGCGGCTCACTACCAAAGCGACGGGCGCGATCATCAGCACGGTCGCCACGTTATCGATAAAGGCGGAGATGATGCCCGCAAACAATGACAGGGCAATAATGACCCACTTGACGTTTGGCATCTTATCGATGATATGGTCTGCCATCAGGGCGGGCATTTTCGATTGAATGAAAAAATAAACGGTGCCCATCGTACCCGTGATCATCAGGATTACATTCCAATCCACCGCGCCAAACACTTTGGAGGCGGGCAGAATGCCCAGGATAACGAAGAGCGCCGCCGAACCCAGGGCGATCCAGGTGCGGTATTTGGAGAAAACCAAAAGAGCCGCGTACGTGATTAGAAAGAGTATGAGAGCAAGAACCATAAGAACCTCCCGGAAGAATTTCTTATAGTATACTGGTGAAATGGCGGATTTGCCATATAGTTTGCGTGGAATACTTCACAAAGGACTCTCTTTGGTACGTGTATTACAGGTCATCATGCGAGTACATAGTTCATTAAGTCGGCATATGCTTGCGCTGTCTAACGTTTATATTTTACCGGCGGGGGGGGGTGTTCCGCAGAGAATCTCCACCCGCACAGAGTGAGCCGTTGCGGGCTTATTTCTTCCGGTAGGGGTAATCAAACGGCGCGCCGCCGGTTTTTTGCAGGACGCCGGGGGTGAACGTCCAGATTTCGTTGGGAGATACGGTCGCTTCCAAGGTTTGGTTGTCGCGTGTAAACACTAGCGCCGCCGGGTTTTGGTCAATACCGGCGATTTGCAGGGGAGTTCCGGCCAAATCGGTGAGAACCTCCACGCCGGGCGTACAGGTAAACAGCAAACGCCCGTTGCAATAGGCGGTCATCCGCCTGTTTGCGGTGATCAGGCGATACTCGGCATCGCCCAGCCGCTGGGTATATTCGCAGTCCGGAAAGGCGGGAAGAGCGCTCCAGCGCACCTGGTCGCAGGCGACGTTCACGCCGGCCATCAGCGATAGGTACTCCAGCGCCGCAAGCACCGTTGGCCCGTAGCTGTCGGCGTCCAGCATCGCAACGCCTTGAAAACGCTCGCTTTCGTCTCCGGCGGGGGCGTTTCCCTCGGCGCGGGTCACGCACGGCGCGCCGGTGAAGGGGTCGTACTGCTGCACCAGGCGGCCGGTATCCCGCAAAAGCCGCAGCCATACGTCCCCCAGCAGCCGAATCTCGGCATGGTGCCCGTAGCGCTGCAAAGCCTCAATCGCACGCTGATACGTCAGCCCCTGCGGCTGGCCGCCCCAGTTGTTGAAATTAACGTTTTGGAAGCACGGGTCGTTGGCCGCGATGGACGGCAGCGGAACGGGCGTCCAAAACTCATCGGGGTTCAGTAGATGCTCGCGGATGAAAGCATCCGCCATGCTTTGGCTGAACGAACCGTAATACATGCACCGCAGGTTGTTGTGCAGGAGGGCGTCCATCACGTTGCCGTCGCAATCCCGGTCAAAACAAGCGCTTTTTTCCGCCGACCACAGCATTTTGCGCAGGGTATCGCGCACGGCCTGCGCCCGCTGCCGCCAGGTATCCCCGTCCGCCTCGCCCAATAAATCGGCGATGGTTGCCAGCACTTCGCGCGTCTGGCAGGAGTAGCTCATCACGTCCATGGACGCGAAGGGCAGCTTGCCGCAGTCCACTGGCGCGTCCTCCCCGCCGAAACCGCCGTCCGCAACGCCGTACCGCAGGAAACGGTTGGAATTATCCTCGCCCGTATCCCACGTGCACCAGGTTTCCAGGCATCCGTCCCGGTTACTGTCCCGGTACGTCCACAAATACGCGTCAAAATCGCGCAGCGCCGTTTGCAGCCGCCGCAGATACCCGTTGTCCCGCCCGATCAGGTAATACAGCCGCAACGCCGGCAGGGGGAAGCAAAACCCCTGCAGCCAATCGTAAAACACCTGCAGCCCAAACGGCTCCCCGCATTTGATCATACCGGGGAAGCGCCCGCTGCGCCGCTGGTTTTCCATGAAAATCAACTGGTTGTTCAGCGCGGCCTCCAGGTCCCGCTTGGCGTACATCTCCCCGCCCATGGGCTGGGTCTCCAGCCACACGCCGTCGTAATCCGAGCCCTCCCGCAGAACGCGCTTATCCGTATACACGGCCACGTTACGCTTGCAGGCGGCCTCGCACCGGTCAAACAGGGTTTGCAGCCAGCCCGCGCCGGTGCGAAAGGTTACGCCCGTTTGCCGCAACGGGTAATCGGTTGCCTTATATCCTTGCGCCACTTTATTTTCCTCCCGCATCGCGGCCGCGAAAAAAGCAGCAAACACGGCGCGCGAACCCGTCGCCTGAAGCCGGCTTGCTGTTGTGCGCGTGCTAATCACGCCCTGCCGTATGCCGGGTAAGTATAGCATCGGGCAAAATGGGAGTCAATCCTAGCGCGTCCGCGCGGGGGGAGTGATGCGGCCTTTCTTGTGAAGTACGCTTCCGGCGGCTTCCGCTCCGCGGTCGTTTCCGTGAAAAATTTGCGCGGGATGCGATCAACGGGTTGCCGTACGCCCGGCAAACGGCTACAATGGTACCAGCGGCTTGGCAGAGCCACTGTAGATCCGTAACGGTCAGCGCAAGGGTCGTGTTTCTGACCCTTGCAAAGTATAATTTGCGTTGTGTGCAATCCGAAAACGTCCCTGCGCGAAGAGGGCCGGGGCTTTCGTTCCCCGGTCTGCGCTTTGGCGCGTGAGAGGAGCGAATTTTATGACGCAGAACCAAACGATCAACGTCGCACCGGCGGGGCCGCTTTTCGGCGATGCGTTTATACCGAACAGTTATACCCGCGTGTAGGGCGCGTTACACATTGCGATATCAACCCTGCCGTACGCGGGACAGACGGGGGATACGTTGCTGATCGGCGGCTGCCGCGCAGTAAATGGCGCCGGGGATCTGCGCGCGCGAATCCGCCCTGCGGCGCGGGGGCAATCGCCGTTCCCCAATATATGCCGTAACAGGTTTCGCCGTCGGCGTTGGGCACGCTTGCCAACTGAACGGGAACTGAACGGTTCAGCAGAGGGTTTATCTATACGCCACTTGGCAGTTTGGAACGAAACAAGTAAAGATTGCCTGTAAGCCTTTATCGGTATGTGAATTATCGGAGAAAAACGATGCAAAAACCGTTCAGCATCCGTTCACCGTGGCGCGTTGACGGGTTCAAATAAACCATGGTATACTCTACAAAAACAAAGGGAGACGAAGCCCCGATGAACAGCGTCATCGCACTGGATCAATCCACGGCCGGAACGAAAGCGGCGCTTCTGGATCACGAGGGCCGCATCCGGCAGGTGATCAGCAAAGCGCACCGGCAAATGCACCCCGCGCCCGGCCGGGTGGAGCACGACGCGGAAGAGATATGGCAGAATACGTTGGCGCTGCTGACGGAGATTGCAAAAGACACGAAGCCGGGGGACATCTTAGGGCTGGGCGTTGCCAACCAGCGGGAAACGACCGTGCTCTGGGACCGGCAAACCGGGAAGCCCGTTACCCCCGCCGTGGTCTGGCAGGATGTGCGTGCAAAGGGCCTGACCGACGGCATGCAAGCTGATGCCGCGGAGATTGAAAAAAGAACGGGGCTTCGGCTCTCGCCGTACTATTCCGCAGCCAAGGCGGCGGCGGTTCTGCGCGAGCAGCCCGCCCTGTACAAGCGGGCCGAACGCGGGGAGCTGTGCATCGGCACGGTGGACAGCTATCTTTTATACCGGCTCACAAACGGCGCGGTATTTGCGACCGACGTTTCCAACGCCAGCCGCACGCAGCTGATGCGGCTGGAAACCCTTACCTGGGACGCGGAAATCGCAGGCTGGTTCGGGCTTCCGCTTTCCGCCCTGCCGGAGCGGATTTTGATGTCGGACGCCGATTTCGGGCAGATTACCGCCATTCCCGCGCTGCGCGGCGTGCCCATCGCCGCCGCGATGGGGGACAGCCATGCGTCGTTCTTCGGGCACGGCTGTACGGAACCCGGCATGGTGAAAACCAGCTACGGCACGGGTTCTTCCATCATGCTGAACGTAGGCGAAAAACCGCTGCGCTCGGCCCACGGCCTGTCGTCCTGCGTGGGGTACGGCAAGGCCGGAAAGGTTTGCTACGTGCTGGAGGGTAACATCACCTGCTCCGCCGATACTTTGATCTGGCTCAAGGACGAACTGCAGCTCATACGCGGCATGGACGAACTGGCGCTGGCGCAGACCGTGCCCGATACCCAGGGCGTGTATCTGGTGCCTGCGTTCGCCGGGCTGGGCGCGCCGTGGTTTGATGAAAACGCCCGCGCCATCCTCTGCGGCATGAACCGCGGCACCGGCAAGGCGCACATTCTGCGCGCGGCGCTGGAAAGCATCGCGCACCAGAACGCGGACGTGCTGGACGCGATGCAAATGGATACGGGCGCGCCGGTGAGGTTCTTAAGCGCGGACGGCGGCAGCAGCGTGAACGCGCTGCTGATGCAGATTCAAAGCAACCTCATTCCCTGCCGCGTGCGGGTGTCCGCCGAAAAGGAGCTGACCCTGTACGGCGTCGGCCGCATGGCGCTGGAACGGCTTGTGCCCGGCGCGTGCGCCGCGGCGCGCAATCCGGCGGTGGAGTATAGCCCGGAGCTCGGCGAAGACGAGCGGTTAACGCAGCGCGCAGGCTGGCGCGACGCGCTCAAGAGGTGCCGGTAATGGTCGCCGCGCGCGAACCGCTATTCGAGCAGGCCGCCGCGATTGCGGATAAGCCCTGCGCCTGCGGGCGGGAACACGCAATGCCCGCGGTGCGCGTCGTGCTGGCCGAAAACGCCTTGGAACAGCTGCCCCGGCTCCTGGCGGAGCTTGCGGTCCGCAAACCCTTTTTGCTGATGGACGGCAACACGCAGAAAGCCGCGGGCGAACGGGCGGAAGCGCTGCTCCTGGCCGCGGGCATGAAATGCCAAACGGTTGTCCTGCCCGCAGCGCCGAAACCGCAGGCCGACCTGCGCACGCTGCCCCCGCTTTTAAGCCGGGCGGAGGGCTGCGACTTTGTGCTGGGCGTCGGCGGCGGCGTGATCAACGACCTGTGCAAGATGCTTGGCCTGCAAATGGGCGTGCGCACAGGCGTCGCGGCCACGGCGCCGTCCATGGACGGGTACGCCTCCAACTCCTCGGCCATGATCGCGGACGGCGTAAAAACGACGATTTACAACCAGACCCCGGCCTTCGTACTGGGCGATCTTGCGGTGCTTTCCAAGGCTCCGGCGGCGCTTTGCGGCGCGGGCATCGGCGATATGGCCGCCAAGGCCATTTCCATTGCCGAATGGAAAATCGCGCGGATTGTGACCGGCGAATATTACTGCCCGCAGATTGCCGGACTGATGCTTTCGGCCTTTAACCGCGCGCTTTCCGGCGCGCAGGGGTGTATGCGCGGGGACGGCCCGGCGATCCGGGAGCTGACGGAGGGACTGATTTTATCCGGCATGGCGATGTCGATGGCGGGGGTATCGCGCCCGGCCTCCGGCTCGGAGCACACGCTGTCGCACCTGATGGACATGCTCTCCATTGCGCGCGGGGAGGAACACCGGCTGCACGGCGTGCAGGTGGGCTACGGGGTGCGCGTGTCGCTGTTTCTGTATGAAGCGCTGTTGAGTTACGGCGAACAGCCGCCGGAACCGGGCGCGGTGCTGCGCCAGTTTCACGCGGCGCGCTGGGAAACGGAGATGCGGCGGATGTTCGGCGTACAGGCCGATGGGCTGATCCGCACCGCCGCGGAGGAAGGCAGAAACACCCCGGAAGCGCTCGTCGCTCGGGCACGCAAGGCCTGCGCGGGCTGGGCGGAGATCCGGAGGATTCTGGCGGAGGTTGTTTCGCTGAAACAGGAAATCACCAACGCGCTGGACGCAGCGGGCATACCGCCGCTGCGCAACCCGCAGGCCCTCGGCCTTTCCCCGGCGGACGTTGCCGACCTGTTTATGCACAGCAAGGATCTGCGCGCGCGCTACATCATGCCCGCGATGGCGTTTGACCTCGGCCTGCTTCCCTGGCTGCGCGGCCTGCTTTCGCAGGCGCTGCGGTAACGGGCGGCCGCGGACCGCTTATAAGGGCGGTGGGGCGCGCCGCAGCCCGCTGGCAGCGCGGCCGCGGGCGTAACCGCAACCCGCAACGATAAAACGAAGGGATGAACGGAAATGGCGACGGATAAGGCGGTTCATTGGGCGAACGTGGAGCACGAAGCGCCCGCCTGGTTTCGGGACGCGAAGTTCGGCTTGTTTTTTCACTGGGGGCCTTACAGCGTTCCCGCCTATCAAAACGAGTGGTACTCGCGCAACATGTACGCCAAGGGCCTGCCCCAGAGCGATTACCATATCAAAACATACGGCAGGCTTTCGGAGTTCGGGTATAAGGATTTTTACAAGTCGTTCACCGGCGCGGGGTTTGACGCGGACCAATGGGCGGAGCTTGTCGTTCGCGCGGGCGCGCGGTATGCGGGGCTGGTAACCGAGCACGCCGATAACTTTTCCATGTGGAACAGCAAGGTTTCGAAAAACAACTGCGTCAATTACGGCCCCCGGCGGGATATCACGGGGCTGACCGCCGAGGCGTTCCGCAAGCGGGGCGTCAAGGTGTTGGCCACCTTCCACCACGCCTGGAACTGGGGCTGGTTTATGTCCACCGATAACGAGGCGGACGTTTACGATCCCGCCAACGAGAAATACTACGGAAAAGCCCTGCCGCTGGAAACCAACCGCTATCTGCCCTACCGCTATCCGGACGCGGAGTTCAACGAGCTGTGGAAAAACAAGGTGCTCGAGGTGTGCGAAGCCTACCGGCCGGACGCCCTGTATTTTGACAGCCGCACCTGCATCATCGCCGAGGAGCAGCGTTACGCCATGGCCGAACGCTACTACGAGCTCTGCCCGCAGGGCGTGCTGACCTACAAGCAGGCGGACTTTCCCCTGGGGATCGGCGTTTTGGATGTGGAAAGAGGCTGCTTTGCGCAGGCCCAAACGTTCCCGTGGCAAACCGACGACCGCCTGGAGGACAACGTCACGTGGTGCATCGTGCAGGAACCGAAGTACAGAAAGGCCGAGGCGATCGTGCATCAGCTGTGCGACACGGTTTCCAAAAACGGCAACCTGCTATTGAACATCGGCCCCTGCACCGACGGTTCCTTTCACCCCGGCGCGGTGAAGGAAATCGAGGCCGTGGGAGACTGGCTGCGCGTTTGCGGCGAGGCGATTTACGGCACGCGGCCCTTTACCGTCGCCGCCGAAGGGCCGACGATGACCAAAGACGTGGATTACAACCCCGATATGATCAAGCGGCAGATTGCGGCGGGCAGCGAAGCAAACATGCAGGCAAACGCCGCCACGAGCAGGGATTTCCGCTTCACCGCCAGGGACGGCGTTATTTACGCCATTGCGCTGGGCTGGCCGGACGACGGGAAAATGCTCGTGCGGACGCTGGCCCAAAACGCAGCGCGCCCGGCCGTACGGCGGGTGTGGCTGCTGGGGCATGGAGAACCGCTGCGCTTTACCCAGGACGCGCGGGGGCTTTCAGTGGAGCTGCCGCAGAAAAAGCCGTGCGGCTGCGCGTACGCGCTGAAGATAGAATAACTGGGGCGAAAACCCCGATCGAGTATCCGGGAGGGCGAATATGCTGTATCCCCAACGCGCCAAGGAAAATCTGGATCCCGCATTGTTTGCAAACCCGACCGCGGAATACCGCGGCGCGCCGTTTTGGGCCTGGAACTGCGAACTGAAGGAAGACCGGCTGCTGCGGCAGATTGACGTTTTCCGGGACATGGGGATGGGCGGGTATCATATCCACGCACGCAACGGCCTTGCCACCCCGTATCTGGGGGAGGAGTTCATGCGCCTGGTGCGGGCTTCCCACGCCAAAGGCGCGCAAAACCAACTGCTCACCTGGCTGTATGACGAGGACCGTTACCCCTCCGGCACGGCGGGCGGCCTGGTGACGGCGGGGCGGGAGGACCTGGCGCTGACCTATCTGCTGTTCACCCCGCACGCCTACGGCGAGGTTCCCAGGGAAAAACGCATCACCCGCGCCGCCGAGGTCTGCAAGGAAAACGGCCTGCTGCTTTGCCGTTATGCCGTCGTGCTGGACGCAAACGGCCGTCTGGCGTCCTACCGGCGGCTGGCCTCCGGCGAAGAAGCGCCTCGCGGCGCGTTGACGTATACCGCCTATCGGGAGCGCGTGGCGCCCCAGCGCTGGTTCAACAACAATCCTCCGGGCAACGTCATGAGCCCGGAGGCGGTGGACCGCTTTATCGAATGCACCCACGAGCGATACCGGGAAGCGCTCGGCCCGCATTTCGGCAAAACGGTGCCGGGCATTTTTACCGACGAGCCGCATTTTGTTGCCAAGGGGAACATGAACTTCGCGCAGGCCGGAGAGGACGTCGTAACCACCTTTACCGACGATTTCTTTGAAACGTTCCGGGCGGCATACGGGTACGACCTGCAGGACAGGCTCCCCGAGCTGTTCTGGGAACGGCCGGACGGCGCGTTGTCCCAGACGCGGTGGCACTATCACGATCACTGCGCCCAGCGCTTTACCGACGCGTTCTGCAAGCGGATCGGCGCGTGGTGCGAGAGAAACGGCATCCTGCTGACCGGGCATCTGATGAGCGAGCGCTATCTGCTGGGCCAAACCTACGCCATGAGCGAAGCCATGCGCAATTATCCGGCCTTCGGCCTGCCGGGGATCGACGTTCTGACGGACAACCGGGAGTACACCACGGCGAAGCAGGCGCAATCGGCCGTGCGCCAGTACGGCCGCCCGGGCATGCTTTCGGAGCTTTACGGGGTGACGGATTGGTCGTACGATTTCCGCGGGCACAAGCTGCAGGGGGATTGGCAGGCCGCCATGGGCGTTACCGTCCGCGTGCATCACTTGACCTGGGTTTCCATGGAGGGCGAAGCCAAGCGGGATTACCCCGCGTCCATCGGCGGCCAATCGCCGTGGTTTGGGGAATACAGGCTGGTGGAGGACTATTTTTCCCGCCTGAACACCGCGCTGACGCGGGGCAAGGCGGTTTGCCGGATCGGGGTCGTGCATCCCATCGAGTCGTACTGGCTTTTATTCGGCCCCGAGGAGCACACCGGGGAAGAGCGCAGGCAGCGCGAGGCGGATTTCCAGAGCCTCGCGGAATGGCTTGTATACGGCCATCTGGATTTTGATTACCTCTGCGAATCCCTGCTGCCGTCGCAATG
>JAEWTC010000171.1 GCA_023459675.1 Bacillota bacterium
ATAGTATACTGAAACGGTATATCATCAACAGGAGCATTGCCATGCACAAGATTCAACCCTACGTACTGCTTGCGGCGCTCTGCATCGCCGCCGAAGGCCTCGCGCTGCTGCTGCCGCTGCCCTCGGGCATCCTGGGCATGCTCTTGCTGCTCGCGCTTCTTCTGCTGCGCGCGGTGAAAACGGAGAGCATCGAAAAGCCCGCGGATATGCTGCTGCAGAACATGGCGCTGATTTTCGTGCCGTCCGCCGTGCAGATTGTCAATACCCTGTCGATGTCTAGCTGGACGCTGCTCAAGTTCGTGTTCATCATCGTCGTCGCGGCGTTCTGCACGTTTTTCGCCTGCGCCAAAACGGTGCAGCTCGTTCTGAAGCTGACCGGCGAACGCAAGGAGGGGCAAGCCCGTGGATAGCCTGTTTTCGCAGTGGACCAACTCCGTATACTTCGGCCTTGCGCTGACGCTGATCACGTACGCCGCGGGGCTGTGGACGCAGCGCAGGTTTCCAAGCCCGCTGGTGAACCCCCTAATCGTCGCGGTACTCCTGTGCACGCTGCTTCTCCAGCTTTCGCATATCCCCTACGCGCATTACGAAAAAGGCGCTGGGCTGATCACGCTGCTGATGCTGCCGGCAACGGTATCGCTCGCCCTGCCCATCTACCGCAACATCGCGTTCGTCAAACGCTACCTGCCCGCCATTCTCGCCGGCTGCGCCGCGGGGGCTGCCGTATCGATCGGCGTCGTATACGGGCTGTCCAAGCTGCTCCGGCTGGATGCGGACGTTCTGTTCACGCTGCTGCCCAAATCCGTTACCACGCCCATCGCCGTGGAGCTTTCCGCCGCGTACGGCGGCATACCCTCGCTGACGGTCGCCGCCGTGGTGCTGACCGGGATCACCACCGCCGTATTCGCCCCGCTGTGGCTTCGGATTTTGAACGTGAAACACCCGATGGCGGTCGGCCTTGCCATTGGCACGTCCGGCCATGCCATCGGCACAAGCTACGCGATGCAGCTGGGCGGCGAGCAGGGCGCGGCAAGCGGAATCGCGATGAGCGTAACGGGCGTCCTCACGGCGCTGCTGTTCCTGCTCCTGTTCTGAGCGGCCTGCGCGTAAATACGGCCGAATAGTGCCTCACGCGCAGCGCCCGCAGGCCCTGAAAAGCATATGTGGCTTGACAAAGCGTAAGGCTGCGACTATCATGATACTCATTGAAAACGTAGGTTGGAGGAACACCATGGCGGACGTAACGATGGACAAACTGGTAGCGCTTTGCAAAAGCCGCGGGATCGTGTTTACGGGCAGCGAAATTTACGGCGGCCTGGCAAACGCCTGGGATTACGGCCCGCTGGGCGTGGAACTGAAAAACAACGTCAAAAAGGCGTGGTGGCAGAAGTTCGTACAGGAGAGCAAAACGAACGTCGGCCTGGACAGCGCCATATTGATGAACCGCAACGTTTGGGTGGCCAGCGGCCACGTGGGAACCTTCAACGACCCGCTGATGGATTGCAAGGCCTGCAAGGAGCGCTTCCGCGCCGACAAGCTGATTGAGGACTGGGGCCGGGCACGCGGCGAGGAAATCCTGGCCGACGGCTGGAAAGACGAGCAGTACGAAGCGTTCATCGTAGAGCACGAAATCAGCTGCCCCACCTGCGGCAAGCGTGATTTTACCGGCATCCGCAAGTTTAACCTGATGTTCAAAACCCATCAGGGCGTTAACGAGGACAGCGCCACCGAGCTGTACCTGCGCCCGGAGACCGCGCAGGGAATTTTCGTGAACTTCAAGAGCATCGTGCGCGCCACGCGCCGCAAGCTGCCCATGGGCGTGTGCCAGATCGGCAAATCGTTCCGTAATGAAATCACGCCGGGCAACTTCATTTTCCGCACCCGTGAGTTTGAGCAGATGGAGCTGGAATTCTTCTGCAAGCCCGGCGAGGACCTGGAGTGGTTTTCCTACTGGCGCGCCTTCTGCCGCGACTGGCTTTTGAAGCTGGGCATGCGGGAAGAAAATCTCCGCCTGCGCGACCACAAGAAGGAAGAGCTTTCGCATTACTCCAACGCCACCACGGACTTCGAGTTCCGCTTCCCGTTCGGCTGGGGCGAGCTCTGGGGCGTGGCGGACCGCACGGATTTCGACCTGAAAGCCCACCAGCGCGTCAGCGGCGAGGCCATGGAATATATCGACCCCATCACCAACGAGCGCTTCATTCCCTACGTGATCGAGCCCTCGCTGGGCGCGGACCGCGTGCTGCTGGCCTTCCTGTGCAACGCGTACGAGGAGCAGGAACTGCCAAACGACGACAGCCGCGTGGTGCTGCACCTGCACCCGGCGCTCGCGCCGTTCAAAGCCGCCGTGCTGCCCCTGCAGAAGAACAAGCTGGGAGAGCTGGCGACCTCCGTATACGAGAAGCTTTCCAGGAAATTCATGGTGGATTACGACGAAACCGGTTCCATCGGCAAGCGGTACCGCCGGCAGGACGAGGTGGGCACGCCGTACTGCATCACCGTGGACTTTGATACCCAGGAAGACCAGACCGTAACCGTGCGCGACCGCGACACCATGGAGCAGATCCGCCTGA
>JAEWTC010000172.1 GCA_023459675.1 Bacillota bacterium
TCATGGATTCGGCCGGGAAAATCGCCATGTACGTGCAGTATTGCCGCACGCACGGCATCCCCGTCATGCCGCCCGACGTCAACCACAGCGGCTGGCGCTTTACCGTGGACCGGGACGCGAAGGGAAACCCGGGCATCCGTTTCGGCATGGGCGCGGTGAAAAACGTGGGGCAGAACGCGGTGTCGGAAATTATGAAAACCCGCGGAAGCGCGCCGTATCGCGATTTGTTTGATTTTGCGGACCGCGTGCCTGCCGAGGCCATCAACAAGCGCGTGGTGGAAAGCCTCGTCAAAGCCGGTGCGTTTGACTTCTCCGGCTATAACCGCGCCCAGCTCTTGAGCGTCTACGAACGCGTGCTGGACGACGCCGCCAAAAAGCACAAAAACAATCTCTCCGGCCAGGTATGCCTGTTCGATATGATGAACCCGCAGGACTGCGTTTCTGGCGTGGTTGTGCCCGATATGCCCGAGCACAGCCGCAGCGCGCTGTTGAACATGGAAAAGGAAATCACCGGCGTTTACATCTCCGGCCATCCGCTGGATCAGGCGGCGGACCTCCTTCGCCAGGGCTTCACCACGGCCGCCGACGTGTTTGGTATTGCGGAAAACGAGCACCGCGGCGTGGACCGCGACGGCGAAACCGCCGCCATGGCGGGCATCCTCGCGCTGTCCAAATCCCGGCTCACGAAAAAGGGCGCCATGATGGGCATCCTGACCCTGGAAGACCTCACGGGGCAGATCGAAGGGCTGGTGTTTCCCAAGGTCTATGAAAAGTATGCCGAGCAGCTCCATGCCGATCAGCTGGTGATTTTAACCGGGAAGCTCTCCTTCCGGGAAGACGAGGAACCCAAGCTTTTGGTGGATACCGTGCAGCCCTTAAACCGGCAGACGGCGGAGGAGGCAAAACGCGGCCGCAGCGCCGCCTTCGCGGCTCAAGCCGCGGTGGCGCAGCCCCAGCGGGCGCGCGACCCCGGGAAGCAGTACGCGCGCCTGTCCGACGTCAATCGCCGCATGATCCTTTCGTATCCCGCCGCCGAAGCCTTGGTAGAGGTCAACGAAACGCTGCTGGACGGCGCACCCAAGGCGCTATAACGCATAAAAACGCTTGACTAAGAACAAACGTTCGCCTATAATGGCGTTATATTCCCATAGCAATATGCATTGGAGGGTACGCTATTGAACGATACACTGATTACGAAGGCCGGCGCCATCATCCGGGCGATGAACAAGAAGCCGGAAGAAGGCTTCTGCACGCTGGCGCTGCTGGATCAGCATGGCGATCCGACCGCTTCCACGATTTCGATTTCCCAATCAGACGGCATCCGCTGGCTGACGTTTGGTACAGGTCTCACCAGCAACAAGGCAAAACGGATTGAGAAATGCAACCGCGCCTGCGTATGCGTCAACTCTCTGCAGTACAACATTACGCTGGTTGGCACAATCGAGATCCTGACCGACGCAAAAACGAAGGAGGAAATGTGGTACGAAGCCCTCGGCCAGCACTTCAGCGGCCCGCAAGACCCGGATTTTTGCGTGCTCCGCTTTCAAACGGAACGCTACAACCTCCTGATCGGTTGGGAATACGAGGAAGGAAGCCTGTAACCTCATTTGAAATCGAACTGGGCCGCGGCATACTTTGCCGCGGCTTTTTTGATGCTTTTTATCTTATAGCAGCCGATACGGTATGCGATGAACCCATCAGGAGGGCATGTTTGCCTTGACAAACCCCCGCATACACGGTAGTATTCAAAATACAAAGAAAATACAAGGGGTGTCGGGATGTCAGCCATGCGCTACGCGTCATCGGGAGCGAGCAAGCCGATCCGGGAAATCGCCTATGAAACGCTGAAAAATGCGATCATCACGGGTGAAATTCCCGCGGGCATTCGGATTGTGGAAACCGAATACGCCGCCAAGCTCCACATCAGCCGCACCCCGCTGCGCGAAGCTCTTCGCAAGCTGGAGCGCGACGGGCTGGTGGAGTACGTCATCCGCCGCGGCGTGGTGGTGCGCGCCTTTACCATCGAGGACGTGGAAGAGATCTACACCATCCGAAACGCGCTGGAGATGATCACC
Organism: Bacillota bacterium; assembly: GCA_023459675.1. Lineage (GTDB taxonomy): Bacteria > Bacillota > Clostridia > Christensenellales > Aristaeellaceae > CAXXOK01. Next base: position 2,076 of record JAEWTC010000172.1, read on the forward strand.
CTTCCCGCCATCATCCAAAACGCAACGCCCAAGGATATCCAGTCCATGCGCGACAAACTCCGTCAAATGGACCGGCTGATGGAGGAAAACCAAATCGAGCGGCTTTCGGCCGTCGCGCGCGCGTTTCACGATCAGCTCACCGCCATCTCCGGCCTGAAGCGCATTCTCCGCGTCATTCAGGGGCAGGATGAATATATCCACCGCTTCTCCGCCATGAGCATCGCCAAGGATACGCGGCGCGGCTTCGCGCACCAGGAGCACCACAAGATTGTGGATTTGGTGGAACAGAAGGACTTGGAAGGGCTGCAGGCGCTGATGCAAAGGCATATCGAACTCAGCAAGCAAAACTGCCTGGCCGCGCTGAAGGAAACCTCCGCGCACAAGCGGGCATAGAACGCCGTTACCACCCGCCGCGCCAGCCGCAGCGGGTGTATTCTGCAATGATAAGGAGACCGACCGATGGAAATGACATGGGATCTGAGCGTATTTTACAAGGGGTTTGAGGATCCGGCCTTTCTGGCCGATATGGAGTCTCTCGCCGTGCTGGCCCAACAGGGCCAGACAATCGTAAAGGAAGAACTGGCGGCGGAGCAAAAGCTTCCGCTGCTTGTGCGGCATCTGGAAACCTATCACGAAAAGCTGATGCGCACCTATATGTACTGCCAGCTGATCATGAGCGTGGACGCCGAAAACCAGCAGGCGTTCCAGTATCTGGAGCGCGTCAGTACGCTCTCCGTGGATTACGAGGTATTCGTCAGCGCCTGCAAGCGCTACGTCGGCACCGTGCATAACCTGGAAGCGCTCATCGCCGCGGACCCCGAACTTCGCAAAAACAGCTTCGCGCTGCTGGAGGCCCGGGAACAGGCAAGCCATATGCTGGAGGAAGGCATGGAACGGTGGCTGCTGCGCATGTCGCTGTCCGGCGGGGATTCGTTTTCTAAGCTGCGCGATCAGCTGATCGGCACCCTGACCGTGGAGATGGACGGCGAAAGCCATCCGCTGCCCGCCGTGCGCGGCATGGCGTTTGACCCCGATCCCGCGGTGCGCAAGAAGGCTTATGAGGCGGAGCTTGCGTCCTACAAGAAAATCACCCTGCCGATGTCGTTCTGCCTTGGCAGCATCAAAGGTGAAGCCCTTACGATGTGCGAGGCGCGCAAATACCCGGATATCCTTACCCAGCAGCTTGTGGAAGCGCGTATGGACCACGAAACGCTCAACGCCATGTGGGCTGCCTGCCGCGAAGCCTTCCCGGATTTCCGGCGGTATCTGAAAGCGAAAGCCCGTTACCTTGGGCATACGAACGGCCTGCCGTTTTACGATCTGTTCGCGCCGGTGGGCAAATCCACCAAGAAATATTCCGTGGAAGAGGCGCGCGACCTGGTGGTGGACACGTTCCAAAAAGCGCATCCGAACATGGCGCGGTTTATGGCGCACGCGTTTGACAACCGCTGGATCGATATGCTCCCCAAGCAGGGCAAAACCGGCGGGGCGTTCTGCGCGTCCAACTACGATCTGAAACTCAGCCGCATCCTCACCAACTTCATGGGCAGCTTTTCGGACGTCAGCACCCTCGCGCACGAGCTTGGCCACGCCTGGCACAACGAGTGCAACCGCGAGTATCCCCTGATGATGACCGAGTACACCATGCCGCTGGCGGAAACCGCTTCGACGTTCAACGAAACCCTGTTATCACAAACCGTGCTCAAGGCGGCGGACGACGAGCTTGCCTTCTCCATCCTCGAAGGAAGCCTTCTGGAAGCCACCCAGTGCATCGTGGATATCTACAGCCGCTTCCTGTTTGAGACCGCCGTGTTTGAAGCGCGTAAAACCCATACGCCGTCTGTGGACGAGCTGCGCGCCATGATGATCAGCGCCCAGAAGGAAGCCTATGGCGACGGGTTGGACCCCGACGTGTTACACCCCGACATGTGGGTGGGCAAGGTGCATTATTACTCCGTGGGGCTGCATTTCTACAATTTCCCGTATGCGTTCGGCCTCCTGTTCGGCCTGAGCGTGTACAAGAAGTTTGAGGAGGAAGGCGCTTCGTTCCTCCCGCAGTACGACGCGTTCCTGGGCCGCTGCGGAACCGATACCGTGGCGAACGTAGCCGCCAGCGTGGGCATCGACGTGCGCAGCGAGGAAACCTGGCGCAAGGCGTTAAACGTACTGCGCGGCGAGGTGGATACGTTTGAAAAACTGGTGGATCAGCGGCTGGCCGCGAAACCCTGAGGCAAGCCGCCCTGTTGCGGCGTGAGATTGGATTTGGCATGGACATGAGCGAACACCCGCTGCGTGCGCCGTGGCTTGAGGCGATCGCGGTTGTTTTCGGGGAAACCCCGGTGTACGCGGTCGGCGGCGCGGTGCGCAATGCCCTGCTGGGCCTGCCCGTAAGCGACGTGGACTTGTGCGGCGCGGCGCGCCCCGGCGAGGTGCAGGCCTTCTGCGAGGGAACCGGCGTAACCGCCAAACTCCGCGCCGCGCATTTCGGCACGGTGGAACTGCATACGAACGGCCATATGGCCGAATATACAACCTTCCGGCAAGACAGCTACCGCGGCGGGCATCAGCCCTTCGCGGTACGTTTTGCCGATTCGTTGGATGTGGACGCCCTCCGGCGCGATTTTTCCGTCAACGCGCTGTACACGCCGCTGGATCGCCCCGCCGAAGTGATCGACCCCGCGGGCGGGCTTGCACATTTAGAAGCCCGCATCCTGCATACCGTGACCGAGGACCCGGATCAGGTATTAAAGGACGACGGCCTTCGCATTCTGCGCGCCGCCCGCTTCACGGCGGAGCTGGGGTTTACGCCAACCGTGGCTCTGCTCCGGTCTGCCAAAAAGCATGTAGGCCTGCTGAGCGAAATCGCCCCCGAGCGCAAGCGCGACGAGCTGACGCGGCTGCTCATGGCCGATACCAAATACCCGGCGCTCAAGCGAAGCGTGCCGCCGGTTTCGGCAGGGCTTTCCGTGCTTGTGAACACCGGCGCTTGGCCGCGCCTGTTCGGCAACCTGCCGCCGGATGCTCTCCCCGCGATGGACCGCACGGAAACGCTTTCCGTCGGCGGCAAGCTCGCCCTGCTGTACTGCCGTAAAACGCCGGACGAACTTCTAAACGCCATGCAAACGCTTTGTTACGCCAAACGCGAGGCAAGGCTCGCGGCGGACGCGCTGACCGTTTGCCAGGGGTTGGGGCGCGGCGCCGCCCCGGCGGACGCGCTCCATTTCGGGCTTCCCGCGCTGCAAACCGCGCGGGAACTGCTTGCAGCGCTCGCCTGGCTTGACCCTTGCTATGCCGATGCGTTATCCGCCGCGGAGCACCTGCTTGTCCGGGCGGGCGAGGGGATTTTGCCCGCAAGCCTGCGAGAACTCGCAATCGGCGGGGAAGACGTAAGCATTTTATGCGAAGAGACCGGCGCGCCGCAAAACCGCATCGGGGCTTTGCTTTCCGCGCTGTGGCGGGAGGCCGCAAACGGCGAAACGCCCAATACGCGGGAAGCGCTGCTGGCCCGCGCCCGGGCGCTGCTGCATTGACAGCCCTACCGGCGGATGTTACACTGAAGGCAGGGATCACCCAAAGGTTGATAGCATGCAAATGAGGGGAGCGCGGCTTTGCGTGTGCGTATGGGATGAAAACACCGGGAAAATCGCGTTGGCGGACGGCGTTACCCTCTGGCCGCAAATGCCGCGCAGGAAGCTGATCGCGGAGCTGGAAACGCTTACGGGCAAACCCTGCCGCGTGGACGACCTGCAGCATGCTTCCGTGCTCTCCTGCGCTGCGTTTCCCTTCTGCGGAGGCCGGGCAGCCTGCCTTTGCACCTTCCACCGGGGGCGGCTTCATACCGTGGAGCTGTATCCGGCGGCTGGCACGGCGGCGCTTCGACGCGCGCTGCTGTTCCGCTTTCTGGGCGCGCAGGACCCCTGCCCGGATACCCCGCGGGGCGTGCTGCGGCGCTTTGCGGCCGGCACGGCCTACGTTGCCACGGATCCGCGCGGCGGCGGCGCGTCGCTTCGAATTACGTATACGATCAGGGAGTGACGTTCATGCCCGGCAAAATCACCCCGGCAGTCCATGAATTCCTGGTTCGCTTCCAGCAGGGAGCGCTCAAGGAAACCGGCCGCAGGCCGCTTGCGTTTCTGCGCACGCCCATGGACGAAAGCCTCGTCGTGCCCGGCTGCCAGCGCCCCGGGTTTGTGTTTTGGCAGCCCGTTGCCTGGCCGGAGGGCGGGGCGCCGCTTGGCGGGCATGCAGCATCGTTTCATACGGATATCGTGGAGTATCTGTCCGTATGCCAAATGCTGGAGGTTCGCTTCAAGCTGCCCGTCACGCCGGTGAAAAGCCCGCTGAGCTTTCTGTTTGACCGCGTGTTTGAAACCTATGCGAACACCCTTTCCGCGCCGCCTTCCCAGGCGCTTGAGGAGGCGTTGTTTGCGGGCGGGTTCGGCGATCCCGCCAAGCCCGCGTTTTGCATGGCGGCAACCTGCGACGGCCTGGAACCCCTGCGCATGATGCTTTCCGCGGCCGACGGCCAGATGTTCGTGCTGCGCGCCTATGACGCGGACCAGCCCGTGTACTGCCAGATTACGCTGGAACGTTTGCTTCCCAAGCTGCGTTTCGTTTACGAGTTCTGATGCATCACCGCGAAAGGAAACAGCCATGATCACCGGCGCACAGGGCATCGTCAGTTATGCGGGTCTATCCAAAAACGCGCTGCTTTCCGGCGCGGAGTTTCCCGTTTGGCAAGGCGAGCTTCCCGCCCGTTTCCGGGATTTCATCCCGTTGTTTCCCGCGGAAATGATCCAGAATATGGAGTACGTGGGCAAGGAGTCCGAAGAGAACAAGTTCGCCGCTCCCAGCGGCTTTTCCACCGATCCCGCCGCGTATCACCGCAAGATGTTTCTGGAAACCCCGTCGCTGTATGCGGGGGATAACTGGAACCGCAACTTCGGTTACGACGGCTCCTATCAGGGGCGGGGCGTTTTTACCGTGGACGCCGCCTGGGCAGATGCTTTTCCTCAGTACCGCCCGTTTCTGGGCGAGCGGCTGGTGGTGCACCTCATCGGCGGCGGCTGCCAGGCCGTGGCCGTGCCCGAGAGCCTGAAGATCCGTTCCGGCTTTCTGGACAGGCTGGAGGAGGTGCTGGAGATCACGGCGCGGGTGCAGTCGTTCGTCCGGTATGCCGCGGCCTGCGTACGCTCCGGCGAGCCCTACGATGCGGACGTTTGCGCCGCCGAATACCTGCAAACCACGGACCGGCAGGCCGTAAACGTTACCCAGCGGGAACTGGAGCTTACCCTCCAGCGCAGGGCTATGGCGCAGGGCAGGCGCGCGGCGGACGGCGGCGAGATGTTTTATTTGCAAAAAGCGCGGCAGGCGGGGCGTATCGGCCAATATCAGCCGTACCGCTACGCGTGCGATTTCTTTACGGAACAAACGGTAACGCCTGCGTTTGTCCGCCTGGCGCAGCCCTATACCGAAGGGCTGGATTTTGTCAGCGATTTTTGGATACCCTACGCGGAGGTTTTGCCCTACGTCACCCACGGCGGCACGGCGCTGCAAATGCGCGCGCTGTGTGAAAGCTTCCAGATCGCCCCGGCGTTCGACCCCGAGACCGGCGGCGGCGTTTATCCGAACGCCCTGCGCGTTGCCGTGATCCGCGACCGGGAACTGACGATCATGACCGCCGAAGCGCTCAACAACGGCGCGTACGGAAGCGGCCTGAACGCGGACGGCCGGATGTGCAGGCATGTGTTCATTGCAAACAGCCTGGAGCAGATTCGCGCCCGCCGCATCGACGTGGAAAAGATCACCTTCCGCTGTGACAGCGATCCGCTGCCGCCAGAACAGTTTTTGGCCCAGCGCAAACGCGCGAAGGCGCAGGAAGCGAAGGGCAGGCTGATCGACGCGCTGTACCGGCTGTACATGGCGCAAAGCGGCGGGGAGGCGGACGCGGAAACGCTGCGCCGCCTGCGGGAAAAGGCAAACGCGCTGCTTGCCGCCGTGCCCGAAAACGGCGGGGGAGTCAGCGGGTACGATTCGGACATCCGGTATCTGCGCCA
>JAEWTC010000173.1 GCA_023459675.1 Bacillota bacterium
GCAAAATGGTCGCGCTGCTTCATGGTCAGCGTCGACGCGCTTTCCTCATACCCGCGCATCCGATCCAGAAACCGCAGAAAGCTGGCCGCCCCGCCCTCCACCTCGCAGCTGTAGCATTCGAAGAAGGCGCGGTACACGGGGTAGGCTGCGTCCTTGGTAGAAAGCCGCAGGAAGCGCAGCGACGCCTGCTTGATCAACGTGCGGTAGTCCTGCCGGGTTTCCTTGTCGATCTTCAAGACGAGCGTATCAAAAAACTGCGAAACGTAGTCCCGTATACTGTTCATCGGTTTCACTCCTCCGGCCGGTTTTTCTCTATCGCCATCATATACCATGGGGCGGGGGATGGCAATCCGCGGCTGGAAAATTCTGCTTTCCCGCGGCGCTGCGCGGCCGGAAACGGCGCGGCGCAGGCGGCTTGCGTCCGCAGTTTGTATCGGCTGTATAGGAGGGCGGCCGCCCGCCGCCGCTTCCTCCGCTCCCCGCGCCGTGCGCACGCCGGGCGCGGCCGCCGGGGAATGCGCGCGCCTGGAACCGCTATGCAAGGCGCTCCCCGCGGCCTTCCGCCGCGGAAACCGGCTGCTTTTTCGTACCCCGGGGGCTGCAATCATTCCGACGGTATTCACCCCTTCCGCGCTTGCACCAGGGCTGCCCCGGGGCGGCGGCGGGCACGGGCACGCAGCGGGTAAACCGCGCCGCTCTCTTTACATTTCGCGGATTTTTCTGTAAAATATAGATTAACTCTTGCATCTATTTTCACTCCGGGTATCGATGAATGGAGAGAATTCATGAGCATTGATCTGTCCGGTTTCCTTTCCCTGCTCTCCGGGAATACCCTGCTTGCCGTTACCTGCGTGCTGACGTTGGGCGTGGTTCTGGTCAACGGCTGGACCGACGCCCCCAACGCCATCGCAACGTGCGTTTCCACGCGCTCCATCGGCCCGCGTGCCGCCATCCTCATGGCCGCGGTGCTCAACTTTTTGGGCGTGCTGGTAATGAGTATCCTAAGCCCCAAGGTGGCCATGACCATCTACAACATGGTGGATTTCGGCGGCAACACGAACGACGCTTCCGTTGCCCTGTGCGCGGCGCTTGCCGCCGTTGTGGTGTGGGCAACCGCGGCCTGGTACTTCGGCATCCCCACCAGCGAAAGCCACGCGCTGATCGCGGGCCTGTCGGGCGCGGCCATCGCGCTGCACGGGGGGCTTTCGGGCATTAACTTTCAGGAATGGGTCAAGGTCATCTACGGGCTTGTGCTTTCCACGTTTCTTGGGTTTTTGTCCGGCTATCTGGCCGTTCGGGGCACCGAGGCGGTCTTCAAGCGAAGCGACCGGCGCAAATCGGCAGGGTTTTTCCGGCACGCCCAGGTGTTCGGCGGGGCGTCCATGGCGTTTATGCACGGCGCGCAGGACGGGCAGAAGTTCATCAGCGTGTTTCTGCTGGGCCTCTTCCTCACCTCCGGGCAGGGCACCAACAGCGCCTTTGCCATCCCGATCTGGCTGATGCTGCTCTGCTCCGTCGTGATGGGCCTTGGCACCTCCATCGGCGGCTACCGGATCATCAAATCCGTAGGGATCGACATGGTCAATCTCAAGCCCTACCAAGGCTTTGCGGCCGATACGGCCGCCGCCGCCTGTTTGCTTCTTTCCTCCGTGACCGGCATTCCCGTCAGCACGACGCATACCAAAACCACCGCCATCATGGGCGTAGGCGCGTCCAAACGCCTCAGCGCGGTGAACTGGTCACTGGTGCGGGATATGGTTCTTACCTGGGTGCTTACCTTCCCTGGCTGCGGGCTGTTGGGCTACCTGACAGCCAAACTGTTCATGCTAATTTTTTGATGAGGTGCCTATGAAAAAGAAAGCTGGTTACGATTACTTCGGGAGTTTTATCGACTATGCCGCCTGCGCCCTGCGCGCCGCCCGCTTTTTGCAGGATACCCTGCAGAATTTCGATCCGGCCACCTTCCCCCAGCGGCAGGACGAAATGCATGCCATCGAGCATGAAGCCGACCAAATCAACCACCGTACCATCGACCGGCTTGCCAAGGAGTTTTTGCCCCCCATCGAGCCGGAGGACATCGCCGCCATCTCCCGTGAGTTTGACGACGTGGTGGACGCCCTGGACGACATCATGCGGTTGATGGGCATGCTCAACGTGCGCGCCCTGCGCCCCGAAATTGTGGAATTCTGCGCGCTGGCGGTGGAGTGCGCGCAGGCGCTGGGCGATCTGGTTGCGGAATTCCGCCACTTCAAGAAGTCGGGGAAAATTCAGGAGAAGCTCATCCAGATCAACTCCCTGGAATCCCGCGGGGACAGCCTGCATTACAGCGCGGTGCAGAAGCTTTTCATTGAAAACGGACCTGTGCTGGATACGATCATCTGGAAGGAAATCTTCGACGATTTCGAAGGCTATTACGACGAATGCGAGGACGTGGGCGACGTGATTAAGAACGTCGTACTGAAAAACAGCTGAGCGGGCTTCGCGTTTTGCGCCGCCGTGCGGCAGACAGTCAAACAACCGGGAACGGCCGACGGCGTCGGAAGTTCCCGGTTGTTTTGCGCAATGCGCCGGGCGGCCGTACTGGCCGCGCGGGGATTTCAGCGGTTACAGGCGGCTTAGCACCTTGGTTACAAGGCCTTCCGCCTTGACCGCGGACATATGGTACATAATGGGAAGCGCCGTAACCAGCGAGTTTTTGATGACGCTTTGATCGATGCCCTTATCGGCAAGCTGCTTGCTCCATAACATAGCCACGCCGTAGGCGCGGATCTCCGTTTCGTCCGTAATGCCCATTTTGCTGCGGATGAGAT
>JAEWTC010000174.1 GCA_023459675.1 Bacillota bacterium
TGCGGGAACGCGAGCAGGAGCAGCAACAGCAGAAAACAAATTTTTCGCATGGGAACCTCCGTTTCATCGGTTCGGCATGAAGGCTGGAAACAAACCTCGGATCATTGCGTACGCAAGCATGGCAAGCGCAGCTCTTTGTTTTTCAAGCGACGGCGCCGCTATGAAAGCCGCCGCCTTTCCCCTGCGCTTATTATACCAAAAAAGGGCAGCCCTGTCATGCAAAGCGGTGTATCCGCTCGGGCATGCGCCGTGCTTTCTGCCGGATAACGCCTGGGCCGCAGCGCGCGGAGGGACCGGCGCAAGCAAAAGGCAGGCGAAGCCCGGGCGTAAACTTGCGCTGAGCGCCGAACGCCTTGCGCCATCCTTCCTCCCTGGGAACGGGATCAGGCGTTGTGCAACCGCACGCGTTCGCATCCCGGAAGCGCCGCGCGCTGAACCCGCTGCGCCGCGGACAAAGCGGAAGAAGGTTTGGCATTTCACGGTTGCCGCGGCGGTTGCAACGGCGCAAACGGAACCCGATCTCCCGCCGCCGGAAAACCGCCGGACCTCTTCCGGCGCACGCTAAACGCGGCGCGGCGCAAAACGGGAGCAACCGCACCCTCCCCGCAGCAAAGCCGCCTGAACCCTGAGGGTTCAGGCGGCTTTCCGATAACGGAGACGCGTAATTCATAAAGCGACCCTAATCAACGGAACCGGCCGCAAGCAGCATTGCGTTTTACAAGAACCCATCGCGCCAGCCTGCGCCGCCCGCGGCTTGCGCAAAGCCCAGCCGCGGGAGCCAGTCCCCCGCCGGTGCTTATCGCGCGTTTTCCTGCATTCTTTGCACGGCGAACCTGACCGCGTATTCCATCGCCATTTTCAGGCTGCTCTCGTTGGCTACGCCCTTCCCGGCCAGATCAAACGCCGTGCCGTGGTCAACGGAGGTGCGGATGATCGGAAGGCCCAGCGTGATGTTGACGCCGTCCACAGCCTCCCATTGCCGTTTCAGCGGGTCGTAGACGAAGCCCAGCAGCTTGAGCGGGATGTGGCCCTGATCGTGGTACATGGCGACTACGATATCGTACCAGCCGCCCCGCGCCTTGGAAAACACCGTATCCGCGGGAATGGGGCCTTCCGCCAGAATGCCCTCCGCCTGCGCCGCCGTGACCGCCGGAAGAATTTCCCGCGCGTCCTCGTCCCCGAAAAGCCCGCCTTCCCCGCAATGGGGGTTTAACCCGGCAACGCCGATTTTCGGGCTGGCGATGCCCAGGTGTTTCAGGGCCGCGTCGGCGATGCGGATTACCTCCAGCACCCGGTCCTTCTTGACCAGCTCAATGGCGCGCCGCAGGGATACGTGCGTGGACACGTGCACGACCCGCAGATCGCCGTGGGCGAGCATCATAGTGTACTTCTTCGTATGGGTGAACTCCGCGTATATCTCCGTGTGCCCGGAATAATGATGCCCCGCCAGATTGAGCGCTTCCTTGTTGAGCGCGTTGGTCACGGTGGCGTCCACATCGCCCGCGAGGGCGAGCTCGATCGCCTGTTTCACATACGCGAAGGCGGCGTTCCCGGCCATGGCGGACACCGCCCCGTAGCGGAACTGTTCCATATCCACTTTGCCGGTCTCCAGCACGTCGATCACGCCGTGGGTAAAGGCCGCGTCGCCCACGCGCCTGATTGCGTGAATAGCAATCTCCGGATGATGAACCAGCCCGGCCGCCGCGCGCATCACGGCGGCGTCGCCGATCACCACGGGTTGGCAGAGGCTGAACATCCGCGGGTCGGACAGGGTTTTGACGGTGATCTCGGCGCCGATACCGGCCGGATCGCCCATGGTAACGGCGAGGATCGGTTTGCGCATGTCAGTTCATTCCCTTCTGCCTGTTTTCCTCCAGCACGGCCCGCAGCGCTTCCACGCCCTCCGGCGAAATCTGGTCGAAGGGTTTGCGGCAGGCGCCCACGGGGTAGCCCAGCAGCTCCACCGCTTTTTTGACGATCGTATTGGGATTGCCGAACCGGAAGCATTCGCGGAAGGAACGGATGCTGTCCTGCAGCGCCCGCGCTTTGACAAGGTCCCCGGCCTGGAAGGCCTCGTAAATCCCCACCATGGTTTCCGGGTATACGTTGGCGCATCCGGCGATGCCGCCCGCGCCGCCCGCCAGCAGGTTCCACAAGATCAGGGAATCGTTGCCGGACAGCACTTTGAAGCCGCTGCCCGCCGTTTTTTCAATGTATTGCAGCATGTTGTCGAAGTTGCCGCTGGAATCCTTCACACCCACGATGGTATCCACATGGGAAAGCCGTTCCACCGTGGCGGGGGCAAGGCTCACGCCCGTTCGGGCGGGAATGTTGTACAGCACGATCGGCAGGGAAACCGCCTGCGCGAGCGCCGTATAGTGGGCGATCAGCTCATTCTGGGAGGCCGCCGCGAAGTACGGCGTGATAACGGACAGCACGTCCGCGCCCGCCTTCTCCGCCATTTTGGACATACGGATGGTATCCGCCGTGCCGACGCAGCCCGTACCCGCGTACACGGGCACGCGGCCGGCGGCCGTTTCCACCGTGACGCGCAAAACACGTTCCTTTTCCGCATCCTGCAGAATAAAGCATTCCCCGTTGGTGCCAAAGCAGAAAATTCCGTGTACGCCCGCCGCGATCTGGCGCTCAACCTGCCTGCGCAGCTCGCCTTCATTGATCGTTTCGTCCGCGTTCATCGGCGTAATAATCGGCGGTATAATGCCCTTGATTTCCATGGCTGCCTCCTTACAATACGGCGCGGTAGATTTCCCGGGCGGCGTCCGGCGTTACGTCCCGCATGTTGTTGTGCAAAAGCCGGGTTACCTTCATGCCCGCCTGCACCAGCGCGTCCAGGTCCCCCTGCCCGACGCCGTAAGCGGCCAGCGTGGCGGGAATGGAAAGGCTGTGCAAAATCTCCTCCAACCGCCCAAGCACCCAGGCGGATTTCTGCTCCGCAGGCAGCGACAGGGCTTCCGGGCGCAGCGCGTCGTGAACGGCGCAGAATTTTTCCCGTACGACGGGTTCATTATAGCGCATCACGGGCAAAAGCAAAACGGCGTTGGAAATACCGTGGGGAATATGGTACCGTCCCCCCAGCGGATAGGACAGCGCGTGTACCGCCGTGGTTCCCGAGGCGGTAATGGCGACGCCCGCGTAGAAGGACGCCAGCAGCATTTTTTCCTTCGCTTGCAGGTCGCCCTGCCCGTTGACCGCGGCTTCGATGTTGACGAAAATCAGCTTTAGGGCCTCCAGCGCGAACAGATCGCTTGCCGGGGTCGCCTTTTTGGAGGTGAAGCACTCGATAGCGTGGGCCAGCGCGTCGATCCCCGTGGAGGCGGCAATGTTGCGGGGAAGGTTTTCGATCATCGCCGGATCCAGGATCACCTTGTCCGCCAGCAGCGATTCATGCACGATGCCGACTTTCAGGTTTTCCTCCGGCAGGCTGACGATGCTGTTGGGCGTGGCTTCGGACCCCGTTCCGGCGGTTGTGGGAACCATGACGGTTACCACCGATTTATGGCCCAGCGCGGGGTTTTGCACCATCTCGCGCACCGAAACGCCGGTACCCCCGAGCGCTCCGGCGAGCTTTGCCACGTCCATCACGCTGCCGCCGCCCACGGCCACGATGGCGTCCGCGCCCGAGTTCCTGAACGCGCGTACAGCCGCCTCCGCCTGATCGGCGGTCGGCTCGGAGGGCAGGTCCGAAAGCAATTCATAGGGAATGCCGGTTTGGCGGATCGCCGCGAGCGGGATTTGCAAAACGCCGGATTCCGCAATGCCTCGGTCCGTGAAAACGGCGATTTTTTGATAGCCCGCCAACAGGCCCGAAAGCGCCTGCATGGCGTTAGCCCCGCAGGCTACATAGCCGGGAATTCTCAGCAAGTACGAACCCGTCATACGGTTTTCTTCCCTTCCCCCCGGATATACTCCGCCACCGATACGAATAGGCGCTTATCGCCAAAGCTTCCGGATTTTGTAATCACGTCCAGCCGCCTGCCGTCAATATCCAGCCACGCCCGCACCACGCCGGGCAGAATTTCCAGCACGGGGTTTAAGGCGCAATTGCCCGCGGCGGACAGAAAACCCATCAGCGTATCCCCGCCAGTGATGAAAATCGTGCTGTTCACGCCCGCCTTCATCAAGTCCGCCCCGATGGTGCCCATGGACCTGGCTACGGCGTCGCGCACCTGTTCGGACGTCATGCCAAGCGCTCCGGCGGCCGCCATGGTTTCGCCGTTATCGTCGTTGGCGTCCACGATCACCGGCACGTCCCCGCGGCACAGCGCGGCGATGCGCACTACGAGCTCCCGCCTGGCTGCGGCGCTTTCCTCCATGCCCAGCTTGACGGCCGGGGTGAGCTGCACATGGCAAAAGCCCTTCTTCACGGCGTAATGCACCTGCTCCTTGGCAACGGGGTGCATGCTGCCGCACAGCACCAGCAGTTTCCCCGAGCCCCGTACGGTAACCGGGGTGCCGGACGTAAGCCCAAGGATATCCGGCAGCACAGCCGCCAGCCCCGCGCAGCCGGCCATGATCCCCGTTTCGTTTTTCTCGCGCAGGGCTCTGGCAATCGCCAGCAGATCGGAATCGGTCTGGGCGTCGTACACCTCCAGAAACGGCGTGTCCGGGCGCGGTTCGCCTTCGCGGATCACCGGCAGCCTGCTTTGTTTCTGCAGCAGGCATACCACGTCCGAGCACTGCACCGGGGAATAGAGATCGTTGGAAAAATCGCTCTGCGCCAGTGGCACGCCGTTGATGAAGTGAATCCCGCTGATCGTGGTGCGCCCCATCATCGGGTAGGCGGGCACAAAGGGCAGCGAACGGCCTTCCCATGCCGCCAGCGCCGCGGACAGCTCCGCGCCTACGTTGCCGCGAAGCGCCGAATCCGTTTTCTTATACAGAAAGGGGATCCCGGCCTCATAGCCCGCGCGGGCCTCCCGATACACCTTTGCGTATGCATCTTCCGGCGTCATGTGGCGGGTTTCCGTATCCACCATCAGCACCTCCGCGTTTTTCGCGGAGCGGAGCAGCGCCGCCACGTCCGTGCCGACCTCGGTTTGGATTCCCAGTTTCGCAAATTGAATCACCGTATCCATGGCGCCGGTAAAATCATCCGCCAAGATCAATAGGTTTGCCATTTTCTCACCTGTGCCGTTCCATATGCGGGGAACGCGGCGTTTCCGCCGGATTTTCCCGGTATGAGAATAGGGGTTGCCGTCTTTAAGCATCGGACTGGGCTGTTTTTGGAGATCAACGCACGTCCACTTTCGAAATCCGAAATACGGCCTCCGGTAAACGTTTCCATCCGTTTTCAATATCCGGCGAGCAAATCTGCTTGAGATTATCCTCCGGCGACGGGGCCAGCCGCGCGGGCCCGGTGCGCAGCGTGAGCCGCTCCAGCGAGAGCGTCGGGCACATCAGGGGATACGTTTTCAGGCTTTGCCCGTTTACGGCAACGCGCACGCTTTGCTGTGCGCAGTCCAGCTCCATGCCGATTGCAAGTTTTTCGCCGGGCGCGTAGGGCGCAAGCGGCCACTCCCCGTCCCCGGCCCTTGCCCAAATCTGCCCGTCGTTTTTGAGCATCACGCGCGCCGCGGGCATGCCCCGGCCGTCCTCCACCTCCATGTGCAGCTCTCCGTTTGCGGCGCTGTCGGCGCTGAGCGTAAGCTGCACCGTGCACCGTTTGGTTTTGGGGAACGTCCGCATCGCCTTGGCAAAATCGCAGGGGTCTGCGTCGCGCAGCACCAGACAGCCGCCCTCCATGCGCACGGAAGCCCACAGCGGGCTATAGAGGTGCCACTTCGCCGGAAACGCGCCCGCCATGGCGGAAAAATCATCGCTGACCGGCTCGTGCTCCTCACCGAGGATTTCGGCGGGCAGGCGCATGACCCAGAGATCTTCCTTGTTCATGGAGTAAGCGGCCCACAGTCCGCCGTCCGGCGGCGTGCCGTTGCCGGGCATAATGCCGCGGATGTAGTTGATGCCGTTGTTTTTCAGGTATCCCCCGTACCGCATCGGGGCGACTTCCGTGCCCGCCGCCAGCATATGGTGATAATCATAACCGTTTTCCGAGGTGATGACCGCCAGCGGCCAGCGGTGCTGCCCGTCCGGCGACGGATTGTAGAGGATGGCGTAAGCGCCCAGCGCCGTGCGCTGCATCCAGCACTTGCCGCCGGAGGAAATGACGTTTTCCGCCTTCTGCGGCGTGCTCCAGCTCTTCCCGCCGTCCCGGCTCAGGGAAACCATGCCCACCTTCCCGATGGCGGCAATCACGCCGTCCGCCAGGGGGCAGAAGCTGGGCGCCCGCATGCCGGTCAAGGGAAAGAAGCCCTCGTCCAGCCGTTCCTCTTCCCACCACGCGCCCGTCGCCAGCGGGTCGTTAAGCAGCGCGGCGCAGGCTTCCTTCATGGCCGCATCGTCCGAATTTTCCCAGACAGGGTAGGGGAAATGCTCCGCCCGCCAGCCCGCCTGCGTGTTGATGCGCAGCACATGGACCGGGCCCAGCGTGCCATCCGCAAAAATCCTGCGCACGACGCGGCCCATGCCGTACCCGGAGTTGGGGATCACATGAATGTCCGGCGTAACGCCCAGATGCGTCATCACCAGCAGCACGCCGTTTTGAGCGGCATAGAAGCCCATGCGGTGGTGCGCAACCGTACGCGCGTCCGGCGCAAGCGCTTCCGCCTTTTTGCCGCGGTACACCCCGGCGGGCACGGCAATATCCTCAAAAATAAGCGCGGGCTTCTCCCACCGGGTACCGTCGGGCGACGTGGTCATCAGCACGCGGGCCAAGCCGTCGTGCTCGTGTACGGGGCTGGAGAGGTACGTCAGGTAAAAGCGCTCGTTCCACCAGCAAAGCATCGGGGCATGGTTATACGTCCAGTCCGTTCCCTGCGATTGTTCCGGCCGTTCCCGGTTCGCGCGCATTACCTGTATGTGCCGCGCGCCGATTACCGGCCGCAGCGCTCCGTCGTGAAAGCGGGTATCCGCCGCCTCCTCGCCGATGTAGCGTATCGTTTCGTTCATGTGTTCTCCCCCTTTCCCTGCGGTTCCCCCGCTGCCATCAGCCGTACCGGGCCCAGCAGACCCGAAGGCCACGGTTTGTTTTCAACCTCGGAAACCTTGCTGCTTGTTACCCGGACGGTGATCCGGTTCTCCCCCGCCCGCAGCAGGCCGCCGACGGCGAGCCGGAACGGGCCGAACAGCAGCGGCGCCGGCGGCGCGGCGTTGACGCTGACCTCGGCAATTTCCCGCACCTCTCCCAAGTCCAGGATCGCCTGCGAAGGCGCGGAAGGAAGGGTAAACAGCGCTTCATACTCGATCGTACCGCTGTAAAGGGCCATGCCATCCCATTGCTGCCAGTCGCCGAGGCGGGGCAGCGCTTGTTTCCTGCCATCGGGCAGCGTCACCGCCCACGACAGGGAAAGCGGCGCCTCCCGCAGCGTCAATTGCGCGGCGGCGGGTACCTCTGCCGGCGGCTTGCCCGGATCGAGAACAAACGCCACGGAGGAACGCCTCGCAAGGGAGAGGAGCGCCTGTCCGTCCGCAAGCACCTGCGGGGCGATTTTCCCGCTCCAGGCGTCAAACCGTTCGCAATACCCGTTTACGCCCAGGGCGACGCGGCCGGAATACTCGGCTTCCCCCTCGTTGGTGAGTAGAAATATATGCATGTCCCCGCGCTTTCCGTGCGTTACGCGCAGATCCGCACAGGGCGGGTGAAGCCGTACCGTGCGCAAGCCGAGCGCGTCCAAACGGGAGGCCATGGCGCCCGGCGTTTCGCAGCCCGGCTGCCCGAGGATCAGCAGCGTGCCGCCCTGCGCCGTGAACAGGGACAAGCGTTCCATGACCTGCGGCGTGAGCAGCGCCGCGTCTTCCACGGCCACCACGCGGTATTCCTGCCTGGCAACGCGGATGCAACCGTTTGCGATATCCGCCTGCAAAAGCAGCGCCGTTTCCAGATAATTGAACTCCATCTGCCGCTCGTACAGTTCCTCCGGCAATCGCCACGCGAGCTCGGCAGAGGAACACAGCACCGCAAGCTGCGTTTGGTTGACGAAATCCGTCATCAACCCGGACATGCGCTTGATGTAGTCCGAGATCCGTTCGTAATGCCGCCACCAGATATTGTTGGGGCCGACGTCCGGCGGCCGTTCCCCCCGGCGCAGGGGCGTGTCCACGGCGTAGAAAAACGCGTGGGGGTACAGCAGGTTCGTTCCCCGCACAAACAGCCAGTCCATATACCATTTCATATCGTCCACGGTAAAGGCCCACTGTTCGCCGCCCGGCCCGCAGCAGCCGAAGCATTCGCTGCCGTTGCGCCTGCGGCCCAGATGCCGGGCGCTGTCCGAAGCGCATTTGGCCTGCGTGCTTTCCGCACCCCGAAGCCCCAGCTTGTTTTCCGGCGCTACCCAGCGCCAGACCACGTCCTGGCCGGGGATCGCAAACTGATTTTCCAGGCCGATGTCGCCGGGATGGGCGGGATGCCCGGTCAGCGCGATGTCATGCCGCTCGCACCAGCGGCTGACGGGGCCGTAAAACGCGGTTTGCAGCCGGTCGGCAATCAGCGCGTCATAGGCTTTGCGTACGGCCTGCGTATCCTCCCCGGTATCCCACCACAGCGCGGGAAGCTGCGTAAGCGTTCGCCCAAGCCGCAGCCAATCGTCCTCCAAACCCCACGTCCACGCCCGCATTTCCTTGGGCGCGCGCTTGCCCACGGGCTTGGGCTCGTCGGTGAACATCGCGGTCACCGTATTGCCGAAATACGGCTCGAGCGCTTGCCAGTAGCGTTCATGCGTCAGGCGGATGAAGCACTCCACGGCCATTGGATTGAGAATATCGGCGGAAGGCGGCGCGCCGGGTTCGGCGTCGTCCTCGCCCGGGTGAATGCCCCGGATTTTCCCGCGGGTATAGCCCTCCACGATCAGTACGGCGGTTTCATTCTGCCTGGGCGCTTTCCCCGGCGGAAGCACGCGAACGCTGCCGGGTTTGAAGGCGGCTTCCCCCGTTTTTTGCAGCGCCTGCCGGGCCACGATCCGCTCTCCCTCTGCCAAAGCGAAGCCCTGTTCCTCCCGCAGAACGACGCCGCGGGACGCGAACCGCGGGTTTTCCCCGACCACCATTCCGTGGGCGGACCCGGAGGGGTACATCCCCTCGTCGTACAGCACAACGGTCATGCCCATTGCATGCGCAGTTTCCACCGCGAAGCGCACAAGCGCCATGAACCGGTCGGAGAGATACCCGATCTCCCTGGGGATCCCGATGCGGGGATGCAGCACGAAACCCATTACGCCTTTTTGCGCGAACTCCAGCATCTGGCGCTTGATTTCGGCCTCGCAGAGATCGCCGTTCCAAAACCAGAGCGGCAGCGGGGAAAACTCCGCCGGAGGGTTTAAAAACCGTTGTCGGATCGCGTCCATGCTATCTCCTTGCGACGGATATTACAGAAGGCCCGCGTTGCGAAGCGCCGCCTCGATTTCGTCCTTTTCCTTCTGGTGAATCGGAAGCACGGGTTCGCGCATCAGCGGAGAGGAGAAGATGCCGCGCTTGTAAATGGCGTACTTCATGCGGGCATGCGCCTCGCCGGAGGGCTGGCCGATGCCGTAGATGGCGGAAGCCATGGGCGCGATCTTTTGCTCCAGCACCCTGGTTTTGGCGAAATCCCCGGCCTTCACCGCTTTCCACGCCTCGCTGATCAGCTCCGGTATGCAGCCCGCAAAGCCGATCAGTGCGCCGTCCACCCCCGGATACATGGTGGACAGCAGGTTCTCGTCGTGGCACGTGATCACGGACAGCTCCGGCGCTTTTTCCCGCAGGATCCGCAGATCGCGCTCGTAGAGCGGCATGTTGCGCGTGCCGATCTTAAGCGCCTTCACGTTGGGAAGCTTGGACATTTCTACGACGGTGTCCACATCGTAGAACGCCTTGGTGCCGTAGGGGTACAGGTGAATGATGATGCCGACGTCGATTGCTTCCGCTACCCTGCGCATGTGATGGATGGCGGCTTCCCGCGTCATGCCGAAGCGAAGCCAGATGTGCGGGGGCATCAGCAGAATGCCGTCCGCCCCGGCGGCCTGCGCGGCCTGCGCTTCCTTGATTGCCTGCAGGGTTCCCTCCGCGCATACGCCGGAGATCACAAGGCAGCGCTCCCCCACTTCCTCGTGCAAAATGCGGGTCACCTGCGCCCGTTCCTCCAGGCTCAGCGAGGTGATTTCCCCCGTGTGCCCGTTGGCCACCAAGCCGCCGATCTCCTCAAAATCCGCCAGCCAGGACGCATATTTGCGCAGTTCCGGCTCGTTTACGGAATAATCCTCGTTCATCGGCACGCAAATCGCCGGAAAGATGGATTTCCAGGACGTCTTTTTCGTCATAAAGGGTTCCTCCTTGCTTATCAAAGCCACTCCGCGGGAAGCTCGATCTCATAAATCTGCGCGGTTCCGCTTTTGTCCGACGTGAACACAACCGTTCGGCCGTCCGGGGAAAACCGGGGGTGCGGATGGGTGTGCTGCGGCGCGTTGACCGGTATGGGGCCGTTGTCATAGGGAAAGGGCCCCGCCCAATGTGCGCCCATGCTGCTGGCCTCCGGCCTGCACAGCGTCCTTTCCGGGGCGTTTTCGCGGCGGGGATCCAGCAGGAGCAAGCCCCGGTCCGGAAAATTCGTGTCCGCAACCGCCATCGTGCCCGCGTCGTTGCAAATGGCGTGCCACGCGTTGCTCCCGGTAATGCGGCGCACGGCTCCCGTGTCAGCCCGCACGGCGAGGAGCCCGTTGGGCCAATCCACCAGCATCAGCTCCCGTCGGCCGGGAATCCAGGATTCGTGTGTGATCCACTGTTTCGCCCCGGCGTTGCGCGTATACACCCGCCGCGCTTGCCCCGTGCTCCTGTTTAGGAGCCACACCCTGTCCGTCAGCGGCCCGGCGAAAAACAGCAGATTGCTGTCGTCCGGGCAAAACTGCATGTGGGACACCATTACGCCGGTATACTCCTTCGCCCAAACGTCCTTTTGGGCGTCGTACACCAGAATGGAATACCCTTCCGGACCCACCAGCCGGATGGCAAACCAGCGGCCGTCCGCGCTTACGGCCGTGGTGCCGGGGGTCAGGGGGTTGTTGCCGGGGTTGATCTTCCCGCTGCCGCTCAGGGCGGCAGCCTGCGCCGGTGTCAGCAGAGTATCCGTAACGCCGGAGCGCACGTCCGTTCTCAGCGCGCACCCGTCCGCAATGTAATAAACAAATCTGTCGTAAGGATGGACCGACCATTCGTTGAGCGAAACCACGTCGCTTAACTGTAATAGAGTTCCGTTCTCCCTGTCCTCCGCAAACACCTGCGGGGCGCCTGTGCGGTGCGAAACAAAATACAGATAGCGCTGCGCCTTGTCGTACGCCGGGATCAGGAAAAACGGATGGTGGTTGATGCAAGGCGCATCGGTCACCTGCCGCAGGGTACGCCCCGTCGCCTCGTCCCGCACCAGTCTGCTTTCGCTTTTCCACTTCTTCATCGCGCTGCTCCGGGATTACGGCTTGCCGTGCCGGTATGCCATGATCGCCTCGACGTCCATGGGATCGACGCCGAGCTTCTCCCGCAGCGCTTCCAGCGCCAGATGATCGCTCTCCACGTCGCCTTCCAGCGGTAGGCTAATGCGCGCGCCGTTTTGCAGTACCGATTCGCGCGCCGCCACCTCGATCATCATGGACATCAGGGCGTCCTGCTCGTTAAACTCGCTTTCCTGAACGCCGCGGATTTTCAGCGCGAAATCCACCAAATGCCCGGCCACGCAGACGCCGTATTCCTTAAAATAATGGTCGCCGCTGTTTGTAAGCACCAGCGGGTTTTTGAAGTTGATCTCACCGCCGGGGATCGCCGCGCGCACGCCCGCGTACGCGCCGCCGGGCGTGTAATAGCGCTCCACCTTGGAAATCACGTTGGGGTTCGCCGGGCGGATTTCCTCGCTGAGTTCCAGCGGATCGGCGTACAGGCAGCGCCGGATTTCCGCCTCCCAATCGCTGTGCACGCCTTGCTTTACCTCCACGCGGTGATTGTTGTCATACACGCGGTACTCCGGCGCCTGGTACCGGAACCCCTGCTGCACCAGCGCGCCGCGCGTGCCGTGCCATTCCGTAAAGCCCGGGCGCACCTGCCGCCCCGTCATCCCCTTGATGTTGGCCGCCTGGTCGATCACCATCAGGCCGCCGGGGAACTGGATAAAGCGGGAACGGAACAGCTCGTGATCCCAATACCGTTCCGGGGACTCGTAGAACGGCTCCACGGCCATGTTGTGCTCCACGGAGCTCACCCATTGCGGATGTTCCTTGGCAAACACCAGCCAGCGGGAGTTAGAATGATAGCCCGTATGATCGTTATACGAAAAGATCCGCTTGATTTCGCCGATATACCCGCTGTCCCGCAGCGTTTGGGCAAAGCGGTCGATGGGATAGCGGTAGAAATTCTCCGCGACGCCGGTCACCACGTGATGGTCCTTGGCCGCCTTGAGCATCAGCCGCGCCTGCGAAATGGTGTTGCACCACGTGGTTTCGATCAGATTATGAATCCCATGCTCCGAAAGGAACACCGAATAGGCGTAGTGCAGCGGAATGGGCACCACGGCGACCGCCGCCTCTACGGGTTCGTTCCCGAGCATTTCATGCACGTCGTAATACGGCGTCACGCCGAGCGCCTGCGCCAGACTGTCGGCATGCTCTTTTACGGGGTCGCAGACCGCCACCAGCCGGATCCACGGCGCAAGCTCTTGAAACAGCGGCCGGTAAATATTCACCGAACGATTCCCGGCGCCGATCAGCGCCAGCCGTACCGGCTCCTTCAGAACGGGCATCATATACGTTTCACCTTTTCCTTCCGGTTCGCGCGCCGCGCGGGCCTTACAGCGGAAATTCCATGCGCTGCGGCGCTTCGCCAGTCCAAACTGTTTGACCGTTTACCAGAACGGTATACCCAGCGGCATACGCCGGGTACCGGTTCACTTCGTTCCGCTGATAATACACGCTGACCCGGTTTCCCCGGATGTGTAAATCGTTTACGTGAAAAAACCGCAGCGGCGTTTGCAGCGGGTCGAAGAGAAACCCCGTTTCCGTGGCGGAAATCCCCGCCAGATGGGTGACGATCAGGTCAATATAGTACGAGTGCAGGTAATCGGGCTCGTCGCTGAGGGGTTCGCCGGTGACGCTGTCGTAGAACTCCACAAGATAGGGCTGGCGCGCGTCTCCGCCGCGGAAATGCTCCAGCGTATACTCGTGCAGGTACTGGAAAAACGCCGCGTCGTAGCGGTGATCCCCGCGCTTGGAGTGCTTTGCCAGCGCGTCCAGCGCGATTCCCGTGGTGTACGGCCAGGACGGCCCGTTCCAGATACAGCCGTTTCTGCCTTTGAAAAAATCGCCCTTCCAGCCGCCGCAAGCTGAAAAAACAGGGCAATCTTTCGCGGCGGAAGCGAAGCCCGAGCCCAGCGCGAAATAGCGGCCGCCGAGCAGGTACTCGATCGCGGATCCGTGGGTTTCGTCCGTGATCTCCGCCCAGAACGGATAGATTCCCACGATGTTTTTCACAAGGGCTTTCTCATCCGTTTGGTAATGCAGGTCGTAAAAAAATCCGCTGTCCGGGTCCCACATCTTATCCAGAACGTCCGTTTTGATCCGTTCCGCCATCTGCAGGAAACGCTTTGCGTCGGCGTCGCCGCAGGCATTGCACAGGCGGCCGAGCCCCAGCAGATTCAGGTATTCGTAGACGGAGCGGTCCACCCGCTTGAGCGGCGTGTAACCCTCCCTGGCGCCCCGCACCTTGTCCGGAAAGGCGGATTCGCCGAAATACCAATAGCTCGGCTGGTATTCCTTGCCCGTCAGCGCGTGGGTATAGGATATTTGCAGGCTGTCGTTTTGGCCTTTATTCTCGCTGAACACCGCTTGCGTATCGCGCTTGAATGCGGGAAGCACCTCGCGCACGAACGCCGTATCGCCGTCGTTCAAAAAGAACAGATACAGCGCCCAGGCCGCGTAGTTGGCGTATTCCTTGGTTTTCTCGTCGGCCGCCATCACCTTGAACGCGCCGTTCTCCCCCGCGCTGTCGCACAGGGTGCGGATGGTATCGCGGAAAACTTCCGCGTGCGCGCTCCACCGGCCGTCGGCAATCTGCAGCGGGGTGGACAACGGAATCAGCCTCGAAAACTCCCAGCCCGCGCTTTGATACGGCTGTTTGTCCATGCGGTGGGAACGGCCCTCGAACAGCACCTTGTGCCGGAACAAGCCCGCGTCCGGCTGCGCGAGGTTGGCCCGCAGAATATACCAGCGGTACCACCAGCAGCGGGTCGTCAACTCGTCGCTGCAATCGAAATCCGGAACGCCGTCAAACCACGCCATATAGGCTTGGCTATGGGCTTTGAGAAGCGCTTCTCCGGCCGCGCCGTTCGCAAACAGCGCCCGCAGGCCGTCTTCCAGCGCCTTTTCATCGCCCGGAAGGCCGACCGCCGCGGCGATGGTAAACTCCGCGGCCGCGTAGGGCGGGAGGGTAAGCGTGCCGTTTTCCCAACCTAAATCAGGCAGCACCCGCATGACGGGGGTTAGCCCGTGCACGGCGCAGGGAAACGCATACGCGCCCGGCAGCCCGCCCTGCGGCATGGAAGCCCCTTGCGGCAGCACGAGTTCCAGCGTCATTTCCCTGCCGGTCAGGTTTTCCCACCGCTGCCAGGAAACCGCCTGATCCTCCCAGGTGATCCATTTGTGTTCCGTAAACTCTATTTCATCGTCCCGGTATGAAAACACGGTTTCATCGGGCGTCCACACGGCGCGCATCGGCTCCAAGAGCAGGTCCCTGCCCCGCAGGCGAACCGAGAACAGCAGCGGGAGGTTCATTTTATGAATGAGATCGAACCGCCCCGCAAAGCCCGGCGCGGGGTTTACGTAATCCGCGCTGAGGCGCGCGCCCGTAGGCCCAAGCATCAGGCGCCCTGGCAAGATACGCAGGGAACGGTTTAGAATGGTCAGGTACTGTTTCACATTGTCCCGCATTGCCTAAGCTCCTTCCGCCGAAAATCTTCGTACCGTCCGGCCCCGTTATGAACGGCGGGGCGTTCACCCCGCCGCCATAACGAGCGTCCGAATTGTTGAGGTTGGCTTTTACCGCCGGGTTTTTGCGTCCGTACGCGTCCCTTACTCCAGATTCATGAAGGACAGGTCCAGATCGGCTCCGTACAGCGCGGCGTTTGCGGCCTTGTTCTTGAAGTAGCTGTCGATGTAGGTATCCAGCGTCGCCTGGCCGAGATCGTAGATCTTCGCCATCATCGTGTCGTACAGGCCCTGCAATTCCTCGGGCTTGCACATGATCAGCTGCAGGATCATCGGCTCGTAGTATTCCTTGATGTTGGTGTAGATCTTGATCTCCTCGCTGTCCGCAGCGTAGTTTTCAGGCTTCGAGCCGGAGAAGAAGGAGTAGTTCTTGTAGTACTGGTTCATGAATTCGATTGCCGCCGTCTGCTCCGCGGAGCCGCTGTACTTCTTGACGATGTTGGCGACCAAACCCTGGCGCAGGAAGTACCACAGGCCTACGCCGTATTCGGTTTTCTTCTCGTTGTCGGACAGAGCGCTGACCTCGGCGGTCAACGCGGGAATGCCCGCGTCGTTATAATCCCAGGAAATGCCCTGTACGCCCATCACGATTTCGAGCTGCTGGGGCTCCTGCATGATGAAATCGACCCACTGCATGGCGCGCTTGGCGTTTTCCGTGTTGAAGATCAGGATGTAATGATCGCCCACGCCGCCGTTGATGTTATCGTAGGTGTAGCCCTCTTCGGTGTTGATGCTCATCTGCGCCGGGAACATCCACTGGTCGGCAACGCCCGCGTTTTTCAGCTCGTTGTTGAACCAGTCGGTGTTATCCGCGTCGTTGACCATGTTGCAGAACACCTTGCCGCCAAACAGCTTGGCCTGCAGCTGCTCGCCGCTGTCGGTGAGCTCGGTCGGGTCCATCAGGCCTTCGTTGTAGAGGGTGTTGACGAACTTGAGCAGTTCGAAGTAGTTGGGGCTGTTCCAGTATTTCTTGTAGGTCTGGGTTGCGTCGTCGAAATAATAGTTGCCAAACAGGTCAAAGAAGCCCATCAGCTTACCGATGCAGCGGGGGTTGCCGTCGCCGTCCTTGCTGGAGTTTCTGGAGGCCTGGAAGGGGATCATGTCGGGATACGTTTCCTTCACCTTGCGCAGCGCGTTGAGGAAACCGTCGACCGTGGTCATGTCGGGGGAGCCGATGGCTTCGTACACGTTCTTAAGCACCATGCTGCCGGTCATGCAGCTGGCGATATCGGTGCGGCTCATATCTTCCACTTTGTAGGAGTACACCGGCAGCGCGTACACATCGGTCGTGGCGAAGTCCTCGCGCACGGAAAGGATGGTGTTGGCGCTCATGTTGCGTTCCACAAAACCGGGGGCGAATTCTTCCTCCACCTTGTTGTAAGCGATGACCACATCGTTTTTGACCAGGTCCTGCAGCATGTCGTAGGACGTCTGGCAGATGAGGATGTCGGGATAATCGCCCGACGCGATCATCATGTTCAGCTTGGTGTGGGTATCATCGACGGCGTACGAAAAATCGATAGTCACGCCGGTTTCCTCGGTCCACTTCTTGCTGACAGGCTCAATTCCGTTGGCTTGCGATACTTCCGCGCCGTCCACAGGCCTGTCGTAATACATTTTCAGCGTTACGGGGCTTGTATCCGAAAGCCAGCTCCCGGTTGTAGATTCGGCACTGCCGGTCGCCACGGCGGAAAAGACGAACAACAATGCCAGTACCAGTGAAACGATCCGTTTAGTCATGGGTTTTGCCTCCTTAAAAATATGCTTTCGGGGATTCCCCCGGAACCCCCACAAGGGTTACCCCTTGATAGAGCCAACCATCAAGCCTTTGACAAAATACCGCTGCAGGAACGGATAGATCATAATGATCGGTACCGCCGCCACCACCATGGTCGCCATTTTCACGCCCTCGGGATTGTAGGACTGGCTGTCCAGCGCGTTCATATCGTTGGCCATGTCCGCAAACGCCTGGTCCTTGATGGTGCGCATCAATATCCAGGAAAGCGTCGTCATGCCGTTGCTGTTGGTATAGAAAGCCGTATCATACCAGGCGTTCCACTGCGCAACCGCCGCGTACAGGGTAATCGTCGCCAGCGCGGGAAGGGAAATCGGCAGGATCACCTGCAAGAACACCCGCCACGTAGTGGCACCGTCGATGTAGGTGGCTTCCTCCAGCTCGTTTGGAATGCTTTTGAAGTTCGTCATCAAAATGACCATCCAGAAAAAGGAGAAGCCGCGGGGCAGCAGGTAAACGAAAAACGAATCGATCAGCCCCAGGTTTTTGATGTTGAGATACGCGGGGATCTGACCGCCGTCGAAAAACGTGGGGATGATGAACAGCGCCATGTAGAGCGCGCGGAATTTCAAGTGGGACTTGCTCAGCGCGTATGCCGCCAGCGAGCAGATCAGCAGCGAAAACGCCGCGCCGAACACCGTGCGCAGGGTGGAATTGAAAAAGCCCGTCACAATGCTCGCGTCGCTGAATACCGTCTGGTAGGGCCGCACCGTCCAGTGGGCGTTCCACAGGAAAGACGGCTTGCGGATGAGATCGTCGTTGAAGGAATTGAGCGCGGAGTAGTAAAACGGATAGACGATCACGCAGATCAAAAGAATCATAAGCGCAACGTTGATCACGTCAAACGCCGAGATCCTTGCCTTCATTCCGGTGGATTCAATCGGGTTGGTAGCTCGTTTTTTCATGCTTGCCTCTCCCCTAAAACAGCGATTCGTCCGTCATCAGTTTGCTCACCTTGTTGGCCCCCAGCAGCAGCAAAAGGTTGACGACCGATTTGAACAGCCCGACGGCGGTCGCATAGGAATACCGGCCGTTTTCAAACCCTGTGCGCATGATGTAGGTATCCAGGATATCGGCCACCTGACGGTTCAACGCGTTGCCAAACGCGTACGCCTGGTCAAAGCCGTCGCCGCCGCTCATGATTTTGCCGCACTCCAGAATAAACAGGATGGCAAAGGTCGGTTTGAGGTGCGGCCAGGTGATATAGCGGAACTTGTGCCAGCGGTTGCCGCCGTCGATGGCCAGGGCCTCGTACAAGCCGTGGTCGATGCCGCAAATGACGCCCAGATAGATGATGGAGCTCCAGCCGATGCTCTTCCACAACCCGGTGAAGAGGATGAGCGGCCGGTAATACTTCGTTTCCGCCAGAAAGTTGATGTTGCTGGAGATCAGCCCCATCTGCTTGAGGAGGATGTTGACCGCGCCGGTGGACGGGTTTAACAGCGAGTAGAAGATGCCGTATGCCACCGACCAGCCGATGAAATGCGGGAGGTATGAAAGCGTCTGGGACAGCTTCATCAGCTTCGCGCTGCGAAGCTCGTTGAGAAGCGTTGCCAGCAGTACGGGAGGCCAGGTCAGAAACAACAGCTTCAGCGCCGCGATGTACACCGTGTTGAACAGCACGCGGCCGCTGGATTCGGAGCTGAAAAAGTCGATGAAGTGCTCAAACCCGCCGTTCCTCGCCCAGGGGCTGTCGGCAATGCCCTTGAAGATGTTGTAGTTCTTAAACGCGATGGTAACGCCGTACATCGGCAAATATGAGAAAAGAATCACGAGGACAGCCGCCGGCAGCACCATCATCTGCAACGTGATATGCGACCTGAGATCATGTCCGGCAACGACCGAGTTGGTTTTTTTCCGCAGTAGCTTCACGCGCAACTCCTCCTGCATTCCCATTTGGCTGCCCGTCGGTACGCCGCAAAATTCATTGCGTGCCATGGAGCCCTATCGCTATCAAACAGTGCGCCCCACGATGGGGCAAGCGCTGCCAAAGGATAAACGACGCCTCGCCGGCGCACCGTTTATGCAGCACGGGCAGCTTCATTGGCGGTTTCATTTTAAACAGCCGCTTCCGCGCTGTCAATCCATTTCCCCGTGAATCTCGTTTCAATTTGATACGATCCGCTGATTTTTCGCATAATTAACGATTGCGAATCCTCGGATGATCGTTTATAATTAGTTTATCGATAATGAATGTTTCAAATTTGAACGTTTTGGTGATGGGTATGCGGAAAACAAAAATTCTGGTCATCGCCCCCTACGAGGGATTGCGCGAGGTGCTGACGGCGGAAGCCGCGCAGCACGACGATCTTGAGATGGATATCTACCTGGGCGACCTTGCCGACGGCGCGGCCATTGCGAAATCGCTGGAAAAATCCGGTTACGACATCATCCTGTCCCGCGGCGGCACGGCGACGCTGATTCAGCGCAGCTCCGACCTTCCCGTGATCGACGTCGCGCCGACCGTTTACGACGTGCTGCGCTTTGTCCGCATGGCGCAGAACATCCCCGGCCGTTTCGCGCTCGTCGGCTTCTCCAGCATCACCCAGACCGCGGACAAGATTTTTGACCTGATCCAGCAAAAGATCGAAATCGTCACCCTGCGGGAAGCGTCGGAAGCAGAGCTTGTGGTGCGGCGGCTCAAGGACGCCGGTTTTACGCTGATCGTCGGCGACGCTATCGCCACCGCCACGGCCAAGCGCATGCAGATGAACAGCATCCTGATCGCCTCCGGCGTTGAAAGCGTGCAAAGCGCGCTGGCCGAGGCGGTGCGCACCCGCAGCATTATCTCCTCCGCCGTGCAGCGCAACCTGCAGTACCGCGATATTCTGGACAACAGCGATTTGAGCGTGG
Organism: Bacillota bacterium; assembly: GCA_023459675.1. GTDB lineage: Bacteria > Bacillota > Clostridia > Christensenellales > Aristaeellaceae > CAXXOK01. The sequence goes on from JAEWTC010000174.1 coordinate 19,714, forward strand.
TGGTTTTCAGCACGGATAAAAAGCTGCTGTACTCCAACATCAGCCAGGAGCAAATGGAATACCAGCGCGTTTTCCGCCCCATCAAAGAGTACGTGGACACCGCCATTCGGGAAGGTGAGTTCCACATCACGCGGCATTCCAAGGGATATCTGTTTGATATCACGGGGAAAAAATCCCAGCAAAAGGGAACGGGCGCCATATTCTACATCAAGCGGCGGGTGAGCCCGCCGCAGATGAAGCTCGGCGCGATTAAGTACGACAACATGCTCGACGAAAACTACGAAGAGGATTTCCCGCCGATTGACAACGTGGGGAAAATGTCCGCCGTCATGGAAACGGCGCGGCGTTTTGGCAAAACCGCGTCCACCCTCTGCATACTCGGCGGGCTGGGCTCGCCTTTTGACGACGTGGTGCAGGCAATTTATCGGGAAAGCGCGTTGCACACGCAGCCGATGGTCACGGTGGATTGCGCGCTGGTGGACGATAAGTTTTTCACATGGCTTCTCAACAGCGAGGATTCACCCTTATATGAAACCCGCCTCATGATCCACCTGAAGGATTTTTCTTCCCTGTCCGAGGCGATGCAGATGCAGTTCATCCAGTTTGCGCAGTCCACCTCGCTGCACAAACGCAGCCGGGTTTTCTACAGCCTGCGCAGCATGCAAAAGCCAAACGACGCGGTGACGCGGTTTTTCAACCATCACGAATGCATGCTTTTACGCATCCCCACGCTCCGGGAACGGCCGGAGGATATCGTCAGTTTAGCCAATCTACACCTGAGCTTTTTCAACATCCAGTTTGGCCGCCAGGTGATCGGCTTTGACGAACAGGCGGCCGCGCTTTTAGTGGATTACGATTGGCCCGGCAACAACGAGCAGCTCAGCCGCTTGGTAAAGCAATGCCTGGCCTGTTCCCAGTCCGATACGATTACGGCGCAGCAGGTGCAAACGGCGATCGACGAGGAGAAGCGGATCGTATCCTCGGCCAACGCATTCGATCCGTGTTTCACGGGAACGCTGCACGAAATCACTTCGCAAATCGTACGCGCCGTTTACGCGGAAGAATCGAGGAACCGCCAGAAAACCGCGGACCGCCTGGGCATCAGCCGCAGCACGCTCTGGCGGATGCTGAAGGAATAGCGGACCGCCCTCGCGGTAACGTTTGATTACGGCGTTTGCGCAAGCATCTGCGCATAGCGGCGCATGACCGCCGGGATATCGATCGTCTGCGGGCAAAGCTCCCGGCACGCCCCGCAGCCGACGCAGGCGCCGGGAAGCTCATGTGCCTGCATCGCGTCCAGCGTGAAGTGGTTCGAGCGCACGGAGATGTTCTTCGCTTCGTTATACATGCCGATCAGCTTTGGGATGTCCAGCTTTTTGGGGCACGCCTCCTCGCAGTAGCGGCAGGCGGTGCAGGGAACCAGATCGACCATGGTTTCCACGGCCCGCTGCAAAACCGCGCTTTCGGCCTCGCTCAGCGGGTTGCTGCGTTCAAACAGCGATACGTTCTCCGCGATCTGCTCCATGGCGGACATCCCGCTGAGCACCGTCAGTACGTTTGGCAAACCCTGCAGGAACCGAAACGCCCACGAGGCGGCGGAGCTGCCAGGCGCGGCGGCTTTTAAAAGCGCGGCCGCCGGTTCCGGCAGGTTGGCCAGCCGCCCGCCGCGGACCGGCTCCATCACGATCACAGGAAGCCCGTGGGCGGTGATGATTTCATATTTCCGTTTCGCGTCCTGCAAAACCCAATCGAGATAGTTCAGCTGGATTTGCACAAACTCGAAGCAATCGAAGGCGTTCAGGAAATTCTCGATGGTTTCCGCCCTGCCGTGCGCGGAAAACCCCAGATGGCGGATGCGCCCCGCCTTTTTTTGTTTGCACAGATACTCCAACGTGCCGATGTTTGGATCGGTATAATACTCGTACGAGGTTTCGCAGAGATTGTGCAGCAGATAAAAATCGAAATACTCCACGCCCAGGCGCGCGAGCTGCTCCTCGAAGATTGCCTCGGCGGAGAGCTCGCTTTTGCCCTTCAGATAGCCGATCGGTTCCACGCGGCCGTTGTTGACGTGCATCATATGCCCCGGAAATTTGGTGGCTACGTACCACTTGTCCCTTGGATATTGCCGCAGCACTTTGCCCACGAAGGGCTCCGAAGCGCCTTCGTGATACCGGTATCCGGTGTCGAAATAGTTCACGCCGTGGTCCAGCGCGTACGCGATGATTTCGCGCGCCTTTGCTTCGTCAATCTCCCCGCGGTT
>JAEWTC010000175.1 GCA_023459675.1 Bacillota bacterium
GCTCCATGCTGGACGGCATGAACATGCTGGGCAAGTCCGGCTATGCGCAGTACGCCGTCAACGCGCTGCTTGCGCTGCTGGATACGGATGACGTGGTGTACGTCACCTTCATGAGCCAGCCCGAAACGCCCGTCCGCCTGAGCATGGCGCAGGGGCAGGCCCAGGCCATCGAGCAGCTCAACGCATTGATCGGGAACGACCTGACCCCGTTCAGCGCGCTGACCACGGCCATCGCCGCGCTGGAAGGTGTGCAGGCGGCGGATGCGTCCAGCCAGTACTGGTTGGTGGTTCTGACCGACGGGGATTTCGACGGCGGCGGCGTTGAAGAAACGGAGCAGGTGTTGGCGCAGCTCCTGCGCACGACCATGCCCAACGGCACGCTGCCGCAGGCGTGCTTTGTGTCCATCGGCAGCGGCGCCAAGCACCCCGGAAAGGCGATCGACGGGCTGACGCTGTACCCGGCTAGCGGCACCGTGACAAAAAATGAAGACATCGCCGCCGTGATCCGCGCCATGGCGGACCGGATCAGCGGCCGCATGCGGCTTACGGGCGACAGCCTTTCGTACAGCGGCAACACGGTCACGTTCACCACGCCGTATCCGTGCTTCTCGTTTGCCTTCCTCCAGCAGGAGGACGCCAACCCCTGGGTGTCGCTTGCGGATTCCGCCGGAAACGAATTCAAGGGGAACTTTACCCATATCGAATCCGTCAGCCTGCTGGAAAGCCTCACCGGCTGGGCCAGCAGGGTTGTGCCCGCCGCAAACCAAATTCTGCCCGCGGGCGCTTATACGCTCACCTTCGCGCAGCCGCCGCAGGACCTTGTGGTGATGATTGAGCCCGCGCTGGTGCTGGATCTGGCCGTGTCGGCTTCCGATTCGGGCAGCGCCGATCCCCAGGAGATTCTGCGCGCGCGCAAGGCGGACGTCAAGGCGACCCTGCATTTCTGGAACGATCCCGCGCCCATCGACGCAAGCCTGCTGCCGGAGGGCGTTTCCTACGCCCTGCAGGCGACGCAGGCGGGGCAGTTGATCGGCGCCGATCACAGCGCCGCCATGGCTTTGTACGGCGTGGATTTTTCAGCGGCGGAAACGGTGTTCACCGCCACCGTGGCGCTGCCCGATATCGGCGTGGTGACCGCCAGCCGCAGGCTGGTGCTTCCGCAGTACGCCATCCAGCTGCAGCAGGACGGCAGCGGAACGTACGGGCTTGCCGAGCTGGTAAATAACACGCGCGGCCTGACCGCAACCATCCTGCGGGACGGCGTACCCCTCACCGCCGCCGAAGCCGCCGCGCTTACGCTGACCGTGGATACCTCCGCGCCGTATGTAAGCACCCGGCAGAGCGACGGAACCTTTAGCATCGCACCGCAGATCGACCGGCTGCGCCCCCTGCCCGCGTACGGCGCGCATACGGCGCGGGTAACGCTTCAATCGGTTGTGGGTAACGTTACCCCGTCCGAGGCGAGCTGGATTCTGGAAGCGCCCGTCGTGCAGGTGCACGGCGCGTTTCTGGGAACGGACGCCATCGCCCGGCATAAGCTGCGCGACGGCCGGGGGCTGCTTTCGGGCGTGCAGACGCCGCTTGCCCTTATGGGGCAGGCAAGCCAACAGGTAGTCGCCGTTTTCACCGTTACGGTGGACGGTCAAACGCTGACGGAGGAAGAATTGCAGGACTGGCAGCCGGTTACGGTCGCGCTGGAGGAGCCGTGGAATACGCGGCTCGCGGTGGAAACCAAGATCATGGCGGACGGCGCCATTGCGGCCGTGCCCGCGTATCTGCCGCTTCCGTTTTTGGATACCCCCGTTTTGCAGTGGACGGACAGCTGGCACCTGACGGCGGGGAAGGCAGCGCTCACCTGCACCGTGCATAACGAGGCCTCGGCAACGCAAACGTTCACGGTCCTGCTGGGGCCGTGGTATTTCCTGCTGCTGCATATTATGCTTCCCATCCTCATCGTGCTGTGGCTGCTGGGGTATGTGTTCAAGCGCCGGTTTGCGCGCAACGCCGTTTTGCGCTGCGCCGTGTTCCAGCGCAGCGGGGAACGGCTCGTGTCCGGCACGGCGGCATGGCAGGAGGAAAAGCTTCGCAAATTCAATTTCTGGTCGCTCGTGCCCTATGCCGCCCAGCGCACCAAGGCCTGCGGTTTGATGTGCTACGCGGGAACGCCCTCCTCCGTGCTGATCCCGCTGGACGCGATCCCCCTGAAGAGCGATTTGATCGGCAAAAAGAGCTGCGCGCAGTACGGCGCGTTCTCCTGTAACGCCCTGGACAACGGCAGGCGACCCGTGCACATCGGGAATTTCGAGCCGGATCATAAGCACCGGTGCGTGCTTTCCGAAAACGACTTTCTGCTGTTCAGCGCCGACGGGCGAAACGGCCGCGTGTTCAGCTACTCGCGAACCGGCGCGTGACGGAGAAGAAAACCGTGAGCGGAGTTTCGCGTTATCAAACGCCGCGCAGGCAAGGAAGCGCCGCAGCGCCTATTCCCCCTGGGCCGCCGCAGAAGAGGCGGCGCGGGCGGCGCGCCGCATGGGTTGCCGCTGCGGCGTTTGTGCTGCTCGCGCTCGCGTGCATGCTCCTGTACCAGCCCCAGCCGCTCACCCTGCTTCCAAACCGTATCCAGCCCCAAACGGGGGATACGGGAGCGCTGCAATGGAGTATCGACGGGGCGTATACCCGGCCGCCGGAGCTGTGCGGCCTGTTCATCCTCTCCCCATCGCTTCCGGTTTCCGTACGGCTGCTGGAACCCATGCAAAACGCGGACGCAACGTGGGGCTTCACGGCGGAACCCGCAGCGCAGGAGGGGACGGCGGTGATTCCGTTCGCCCTGTACGGCCATACCCTGCTCCTGGGCGACGCGCTGCCCCTTTCCCAGCCGCAGCCCGCATTGCCGGCAACCGCCGCGCCTTCCCAGCCTCCGGCCACGCTCCCGCCCTCGCCAACGGCGGCGCCGACCGCAGCCCCCACGCCAATACCCACCGCGGCGTTCACCGCCGCGCCAATCGCGAAGCCGACCCCAACCGCAACCCCAACGCCAACCGCCGTGCCGACCGCAACCCCAACGCCCAGCCCAACCGCCACGGCAACCCCCGTACCTGCCAAAACCGCCGTGCCGACCTTTACCCCGGACGACGGGCAGGCGCCTGCGGCCTCGGCGTTCCGGGTCTGCCCGCCCGGCACGCGCTACTATTATCATCAGCTCAGCGCCGCGCAGAAGGAAATCTTCGCGCTGCTTTACAATGGAATCGCGGCGTTCGCAAGCGATATAGCGTT
>JAEWTC010000176.1 GCA_023459675.1 Bacillota bacterium
CTAGGGCCGCTTATATAGGTTTGCGGTGCGATCAGTGCAACAGGTTTGCGCTCATGGCGATCCAGCGCGGGGTGTTGTTGTACAGGTTTTTCAGGGCGTCGCGCATGGCGGCCGTCGGGTGAATCCAAAGCATCGACGCCATCACGTTTTCCAGTTCCCCGTAGGTAACGTTTTGTTTGACCAGAAAACGCAGGTCGTCCGCCGCCTCGTCTGCGTTCCATTCGGGGCGGAGATTGCCGCTGAGCGCGTTTTGCATGGTTTCGCTGGACGGAACCTCTTCGGCCAGCATTCCGTTCATGCCGCCCAGCAGCGATTCCTGCGTGAGCGTAATGGACGCGCTGACGTTGCCCCCGAGCATGTACAGCAACCGATACGGATCCGCCAGCGCCGGATGCATGAGGATGACGTGATCCCGCTCGTCGGTCACGTATTCAAAGCTCGCCTTCAGGTAGCGGCCCGCCAGGATGTTCGCCCAAGGCGCGTCGGACCGGACGACTTCCTTGCGGAAGATTTCGCGCGGCTGGAGGGAGGGCAGGAAGCCGGTGATGTACAAAAGCCCGTGAATGGTGACGTCGTAACGGAAGGCGCGAGTGCGGATGGCCGCGTGTTTTTCGGAGGAGAACGCCTTGACCAGCGGATCGCGCAGCGGCGCGGCAAGCTCCAGCGTCCACGCCTCGCCCGCGCTGGTGAACGAGCACCACAGCCTGGACGTCAGCGCTTCCGCCGCGGGGATCTCCTCCCAGTTGCGGGAGGTCAGGCGGCCGCCGGACAGCAGCAGCTGCTCCAGCAGCGCGTTTTCGGCGGACGACAGGGTATGCGCCTCGTGCGGCAGGAGCTTGAGCACCTGCGCGCGGAGCTTTTCAACCGTCGTCAGTCCGTCCTCCTGCGCTTCCGCGGCAAAGAAGGATTGCTCGAAAAGCCCCTGGGCATGCACGTCGGTCGCCAGCGGGGAGAAGAGATTGACTTGTATTCGGCTTGCCAGGCGGCGCTCGCACGCCTCAAACTGCTTTTCGCGCAGGATGCTTAAGGTTTTCTCGGTCCAGTCCTGTTCCCGTAACAGGTTTGATTCTCTGAGCATGGTAACTTGTTTCCTCGTATTGCGGCCCGGCTTTTTGTTTACGGAACGTTCGTAACCCATTGGAACGGATCGTTTACTTTCCCGTACTGGATGCCGGTGAGCGTGTCGTAGAGTTTGCGGGCAACCGGGCCGATACTGTCGTCGCCGATGAGCACGTCCTGCCCCTTGAAGTGGATTTTATTGACGGGCGAGATCACCGCGGCGGTGCCGGTGCCAAACGCCTCGGTGATCCGGCCGCTTTTGGCGTCCGCGATGACGTCGTCGATGGCGAGGGACTTCTCCTCGGTTTCAAAGCCCAGGTAGTTTGCGAGTTTCAGGGTGGAATCCCGCGTGATGCCGGACAAGATGCTTCCGTTGAGCGCGGGGGTGACGATCTTCTTGCCCTCGTAGACGAACATCATGTTCATCGCGCCGACTTCTTCCACGTAGCGCTGCTGCACGCCGTCCAGCCAGAGCACCTGCGCGTAGCCGAGCTTTTTGGCCTTAATGCCCGCCAGAATGCTGGCGGAATAGTTGCCGCCGGTCTTGGCGTCGCCCACGCCGCCGCGCACCGCACGCACAAGCTCATCCTCCACGTAAATGCCAACGGGGGCGAGGCCGCCGGAGTAATACGCGCCGCTGGGCGAGAGAAGAACGTAGTACAGATAGCTGTCCGAAGCGGAAACGCCCAGATAGGGCTTGGTGGCGATCATCGTGGGGCGGATGTAAAGCGACGTGCCCTCCTGGTGGGGAGTCCATTCCTTATCCACGCTGAGCAGCGCCATCAGGCTTTCCATGTACAGCTCGATGGGCATCGTGGCCATGCCCATACGAGCGGCGCTGCGGTTCATGCGCTCAAAATTATCGCGGATGCGGAACAGCTTCATGCCGTTCTCCCCGCGGTAGCACTTCGCGCCTTCGAAAATTTCCTGGCTGTAATGAAGCACGGAGCTCGCGGGATGCAGCGACAGGTTTGTAAGCGGCGTTACCCGCGCGTCGTGCCAGCCCACGCCTTCGTTATACTCAATCAGGAGCATATGATCGGAAAAGATCTTGCCGAACCCCAGCTGCGTCTCGTCCTGCGGTTTATTCTTGAGAACCGGTGCCTTGATGATTTTGACGTCGTACATCGTAAGGTTCCTCCGCTTTCATTATCCTGGCGTCGGCATGGTAACGGTAATCGTACCGGCCGCATCGTCCGTCATAAACCCAATTCCCGTGATGCGCTGTACTTCCTCCAGCGGCAGATAGAAAATGCCGTCCAGCAGTACCGCGCTGCGGGTCAGCATCGGCTGGGGTTTCGCATTTTTCTCCCAAACGAGGCTTCCGCTTGCATCCTCACCGGCGGTATAGGAAACCTGATAGAAGTCCGTCAGCACCGAGTAGGCGTATTCCCGCAGGGTTCCGTCCGTATTCTCGATGACGACGTTCCCGGCGTTTTTCAGGATTTCCATGAGCGGCACGTAGAGAATCTCCGCCGATTCCACGGGGTGGAGCAAGGTATCCGTATCCTGCACGGTGAGCGGCTGAGAGAACCCATCGAGTACGAACGAGAAACGGTCCAGCAGCACCGGCAGGGAAGGATCGGGGCTCGCCTCAGCCTGCGCGGGCTGCGCGGAAGGCTCCGGCGACGGCGTGGGCGACGACGTGACAACGGGCGCTTGGGTGGCGGGCGGAGGCGTTACCGTTTCGTCCAGATGAAAGACGGGCGTGTTGGTGGGAACCAATGCGGGGGGCGCGGACTGCACCTCCGCGCTTTCGTACAAAATGGTCTGCGTATACTTGCCGGCGATGCCGTCCACCCTGAGGCCGTTTTGGTATTGGAACAGCTCCACGGCATGCCGGGTTTGATTGCCGTACGCGCCGTCGATCTCGCCGGTGTAATACAAAAGCTCCGTCAGCCGCTGCTGCAGCTGCTTTACAAGCTCGCCGCGGTCCCCCATCACCAGCTGGCCGTACGCGCTGTTGGGTGTGATGTTGGGCGTGGGCACCGGCGTGGGCGTGGGCGTGGCAACCGGCGTTGCGGTGGCGACGACGCCGTAGGGCGTAGGCGCAGGAGACGGCGTTACGTTCACGGTAGCCGGATCAGGCGCGATTTGAACGGAAGAGACAAAAAGCATGGACAGGTACAGCAGAATGGTTCTCAGTAAATCCATGAACAGCCCTCCCCTTTACGCGCAATGAAAGATACGAATGAATTATACCACGGTAAAACGGCATTCCGCAATGAAACGGCGTTTAAATCCCGCCGGATTGATCCAGCTTCCGGTGCTCCCGCACCGGTTTTTGCAGGCTGCCGGTCACCGCGAGGCCCAGCGCGCTGCGGCCGAGCTTCTCCATCGGCTCCAGCAGGGAGCGCAGCTGGGCGGGCGTCCAGCGTTTGGCGCGCACCACCGGAAGATAGGCGTGCAGCGCTCCGCTGACGGCTAGGGCGTCGGTAAACAGGTCGGCCCTTGGCATATCGAACAGAAGGAAATCAAACTTCGCGTACATGGCCTCCAAAAACGCGGTGAACGATACGGAGGCGGACAGCTGGGCCGCCATGCTCTGGTTGTGGTTTTGATCCAGAAAATAGAGGTTGCGGATCCGGGTCTGCACGATTGCCTGTTCGAAGGGAATATTGGACGCCAGACAGTGGATCAGGTCGTGCTCGCCTTCGGCCTGCAGCAGGAAGCCAAGGCGCGGGGCATACCAGTTCATGTCGATCAGCAGCACGCGGCTGCCCTGGCGGCACAGCTCCTGGGCGAGCAGCACCAGCAGCTCGCTGCGGAACTCGTCGTCCGTACGCGATACGGCGGCAAGGCTTCGAAAGCCGTCCTTCCCGGCGCGGTGGCGCAGAGCCAGCGAGATGAGCCGCAGCTGCTCGTGGGTGTGGAACCCGGCAAAATCGTACAGCGCGGGCCGGTCCTCCGGGTCGAAGCGCGAATACGCGTCCGCAAGCCCCTGCAGGTCCGGCAGTTCCGCCAGCACGGGAAGCCCGGCGGCGGCACCGATATCGCCGGCGCGGATGAGCCGGGTCCTGCGCTTGCAGGCCCAAAGCGAGAGCAGGGAAAACAGCAGCAGCGAGCCCGCCAGCACCGCGGCGACCGGCAGTTCCCGGTATAAAAACACCTGCGATTGGGGTACGCCGGCCACGACGACGGATTTCAGGGCGGTTTCGCCCATGGATTTATTCACGGCGTCAATTAGCGCGCCTGCCAGCGCGTTTGCTGCGTCCGCGGCGAGAACCGCATCCGCCGCGGCGGCTTTCACCAGCAGGATGCTCGTCCGCCCGTAGCGCTGCACGCGGGTATCCGTATCCTTCCACTGCAGGGAGGACAGGGTTCCCGCCTTCAGCGCGTCGTAGCGAGACCAGCGGACGGCTTCCTCGGAAAGGGCGGAAAGCGTTTCGCCGTCAGGCCTGAGCATCAGCACCTCGGCAACCGCCTCGTAGCGCGGCGGCAGGAATAAATAGGTAAATACTCCCATCGAGGCCGCTAGCAGAACGGACGCCAGAATAACCCAACGCAGCCGCCTTTTCCATAGATAAAATACGGCTTTCATCCCTTTACGACCCCCATCCGCGCTTTTTTCAAAGAATATCACAACCAACCGCCGAAGGCAAGCAAGCACGCGCCATCGTTTGTGATATTTTTGTTGCGAAAAATTCACAATTGTAGTATACTCGTAATGATTGGAAGAAAACGTCCGGCTTCTGCGTTGATATCATGAAGAACTTGTTTACGGAGGCATCCGAAATGAAACGCATTGCTTTACTCGGGTTGGTTATCCTCATGCTGGCGACACTCCTGCCACTGCCCATCGCCGCGGCCGCAACCTACGGAACGGTAACGGGCGGATGGCTTAGGCTGCGCACGGCGCCTTCCTACGACGCCGCCATTCTCAAATCCTACAATACCGGCACCGTGGTGGAGATCCTGGGCACCAGCGGCGATTGGTATAACGTAAAAACGCCGGACAATAAAGCGGGCTATATGCTCAAAGCCTACGTCACGCTGGGCGGAGGCGGCTCCGGCGGCACCGGCACCACCGCGTATGTGGTCAGTTCCAACGGCTTCGGCGTTCGCATGCGGTCCGGCCCGAGCACAAGCTACCGCGTGCTGGCGGTGTACAACGTCGGCACCACGGTGACGGTGCTGCAGACCGGCGTATTGTGGAGCCGTATTCAGGTCGGCACCACGGTCGGCTACATGATGAGCGAATTCCTGACGTCGTCGCCGTCCCCCACCACGCCGCCAAGCACCGATATGGCGACCGTGCGCAGCGATAACGGGCTGGGCGTTCGCCTGCGCACAGGCCCCGGCACCGGCTATGCCACCGTCGGCATTTACAGCGTAGGCACGCGCGTATCGGTGATCACCCGCGGCACGACCTGGGATTATATCCAGGTTGGCACCCGGTACGGTTACATGATGAATTACTTCCTAACGTATGACAGCGCGACGCTGCCCATCGCCACGGGCATCACCCTGACCGCGGCGGCAGCCACCGGTATGCAGGACGAGGTGCTGGCGCTCACGGCGTCGGTAACCGGCACGAACCTCTCCTCCCCCGCCTACACGCTCGCCGTGACCGGAAACCCGAGCATGGCGGAGATCAGCGGCGGCAACCTGCACATCCTGAACACCGCCACCGTAGGCGCGGTGATTCAGGTGACGGCGACCAGCGTGAACAACAACGCGAGCGGCGTGAAGATCACCGCGACGTGCAACGTAACCGTAACGGCGGCCGCGCCACGCGTAACCAGCTTCGCGTTCGACCAGACCACGGCTTCGCCGTCCATCGCCGGCGGGGACGTAAGCCTTCGCATCGGCTATTCGCTGCTTGGGTACCACCTCACCGCCCCGTACTTCTCGCTTGCCCTTTCCAGCGCAGCGGGCAGCAACGTGACGACGTCCATCGACACGACCAATGAGGAAATCGTGCTCAACATCTCGTCCGCGATTGCGGTAGGCACCGTGTTCACCGTAACCGGAACCACCGCCGCCAACGACGCGGGCGGCAACCCCAAGACCGCCGTGCTGACGGTAACGATCACCAATACCGCCCCGACGCTTACCTCCATCGAGCTTGTTCCCGCCGCGGCGGCGCTTCGGCACGACGAGACCGCAAACATCAACGCGACCCTTCATTACTCCGATGGCACCTATATTGCCAACGTCGCGCTGACCACCAAGTACACGCTGGCCATCACCACCGGCGCGAGCTACGGTTCCCTGAGCGGCAAGCTGCTGGTTCCCAATGCCGCGGCTTTGACGGGGGTTGCCAACCAAACGCTGGTGATCACCGGCACGTCCGTGGACAATCCGGCGCTGACCGATACCTGCGAAGTGCTGCTGTACGGCCGCAACGTGCCCGGCGCACCCGTGCTGACCGCCGCAACGCCCGCATACCAGAGCGTGGCGCTTACCTGGACGGCTCCCACCAACGACGGCGGAGACGACCTGACCGGATACAAGGCCTACTACAGCCTGACCGAGGGCGGCGCGAAGAACCTGCTCAGCGACGCCATTCTGGCAAGCGCGACCACTTACACCGCCACAGGGCTGATCAACGGCACGCAGTATTACTTCTGGGTAACCGCCGACAATGCCCAGGGCGACGGCGCATACAGCAACTTCCTCACCGCCACGCCCAACGCCACCGCACCGAGCGCGCCGCAGACCCTCGCGGCTCCCGCGGCCGATATCCACGACGGCGAAGTGAAGCTGACGTGGACCGCCCCCGCCGATACGGGAGGGTCCGGCGTGACGATTTCCCACTACCGCGTCTATATCGACGACGGTACCAATCCCCCGTACGAGTTCGACGCTGCCGGCCGTTCCACCAACCTTTACAAGGTTGTGACCGGCCTGACCAACGGACATACTTACAACTTCCTGGTGCTGGCATGCAACAGCGCGAGCATCCTAGGCCCCACGGCCTCGGTGAGCGCGAACTCCGTAGGCACGCCGGACGCCCCCACCGTGAGCTATCACGCCCACGCGGACGGGTCCATCACCATCCAGTGGGTGCCCGGCGCAAGCAACGCGGGGCATGCCATTACGAGCTACGAGGTTTACTACAAGGTTGCTTCCGCGGACGATTCCACGGCGGTTCATACCACGGTAAGCGGCGTGACGGAAAAAACCATCTCCAGTCTGACCAACGGCACCGAGTACCAGCTGTGGGTAACCGCCTACAACGGGTATTACAACAGCGTGATCAGCAACCGGGTTAACGAAACGCCCGCGCCGTAACGGCGTACCCGGCACAAGCCCAAGGCCCCCGGCAAAACCGGGGGCCTTTTCCTGTGAAGCGGCGCCAGCGGACGAAAATCGCAATTCCTGCCGTTGACGATATCCGGATCGTGTGGTATAGTTGGATGGCGAACATATATTCTCATTGGATAAGGAGATCGCCGTGAATCAATTTGTATTGAAGGCCCCCTATCAAGCCAACGGCGATCAGCCCGCGGCCATCGCAAGCCTTGCGGAAGGCGTTCAAAACGGGCTGCGCGACCAGGTGCTGCTGGGGGTGACGGGCAGCGGCAAGACGTTTACCATGGCGTCGGTCATCGAGCGCGTGCAGAAGCCGACGCTTGTGATCGCCCATAATAAAACGCTGGCGGCGCAGCTTTGCAGCGAGTTTCGCGCGTTCTTCCCCGACAGCGCCGTGGAATACTTCGTCAGCTACTACGACTACTATCAGCCGGAAGCGTATATTCCTTCCACCGATACCTACATCGACAAGGATTCCTCCATCAATGAGGAAATCGACCGTCTGCGCCACTCCGCGACCGCGGCCGTGCGCGAACGCAGGGACGTGATTATCGTCGCCAGCGTGTCCGCCATCTACTCCATGGGCGACCCGGAGGAGTATACCAGCATGACCGCAAGCCTGCGCCCCGGCCTTGCCATGAGCCGCGACGCGCTGATTGAGCGGCTGGTGGACATCCAGTATGTGCGAAACGATATGGATTTTACGCGGGGCAGCTTCCGCGTGCGCGGCGACGTGCTGGAGATCATCCCCGCCAACGAGCGCGAGCACGCGATCCGCGTTGAGTTTTTCGGCGACGAAATTGAACGCATCCGCGAGGTGGAAGTGGTGACGGGCAACGTGCTTGCCACGTTGGAGCACGCTTTGGTATTCCCCGCTACGCACTACGCCATGGACCGCGAACGGATGAACCAGCAGCTGTCGCAAATTGAAGCCGATATGGAAGCGCGCGTGCAGGAGTTGAAGGACGAGGGCCAGCCGCTGTACGCTATGCGGCTTCGCCAGCGCACGCAATACGACATTGAAATGATCCGCCAGATTGGCAGCTGCACGGGGATTGAGAACTACAGCCGCTATTTTGACGGCCGCAAGCCCGGCGATCCGCCGTTTTGCCTGCTTCACTACTTCCCCTCCGATTTTCTGATGATCATCGACGAGAGCCACGTTACCGTGCCCCAGATCCGCGGCATGTTCAACGGCGACCGGGCGCGCAAGAAAGCGCTGGTGGATTACGGCTTCCGCCTGCCGTCGGCGTACGACAACCGGCCGCTGGTGTTCGAAGAGTTCCGCAAACTGCAAAAGCAGACCCTCTACGTAAGCGCGACGCCCGCGGCGTATGAGCTTTCCATCGCGGAAAACATCGTGGAGCAGATCATCCGCCCAACGGGGCTGTTGGACCCGCTGGTGGTACTGCGCAAAGCCACCGGGCAGGTGGACGATTTGATCGGCGAGATCCGCAAGACCGTGGAACGGGGCGAGCGCGTGCTGGTCACCACGCTGACCAAGCGGATGGCGGAGAGCCTGACCGATTATCTGCACAACCTGGACATCCGCGTCCGCTACCTGCACTCCGACATTCAGACGATGGAACGCTCCGAACTGATCCGCGACTTGCGGCTGGGCGAGTTCGACGTGCTGGTAGGCATCAACCTGCTGCGCGAAGGGCTGGACATGCCGGAGGTGAGCCTCGTCGCCATTCTGGACGCGGATAAGGAAGGCTTCCTGCGCAGCGAAACCTCGCTGGTGCAGACCATCGGGCGCGCAGCGCGCAACCTGAACGGGCGCGTGATTCTCTACGGCGATCAACTGACCGACAGCATGATGCGCGCCATCAACGAAACCAACCGCCGCCGCACCCTGCAGGAGGCTTACAACACGATGCACGGCATTACGCCGCAGAGCGTGCAATCCACCGTGCAGGCGCTTATCCGCATCACTAACGCGTTTTCCGTGAACGCCGAGGCGGAGATCACCCCGGAGGAGCGCGAGCAGTTGCTGCAAAGCCTGGAAGACCAGATGCTATCCGCCGCCAAGGATTTGGACTTTGAGAAGGCCGCCAAGCTTCGCGACGAGCTGTTCAGCCTGAAAGGCACCGGGAAGGACGTACAAAAGCCGCAGTCGCGCAGGCGCAGGCCCAAGCGGGCGCTGCGGTAAGACAGTTTCAAGGAAGCCGTCCGTTCGGGCGGCTTTTTTGCGGGCTGGGAAGCGGCGGAATTTTACTAGTTTTTTACAGTCAATCTACACCAAAAGACATACATCGTGATATAATTCAATAAACAATCGTTCGTTCATGCCTGCGCCGCATTCGCTGCCACATTCGCACACGGCTGTTTCCCACGCATCGACAAATAGGGTAAGGAGTGATTGGAAATGAAAAATGTGCTCTCTCGCGTCCTGCGTGCCGCTATGGCATGCGCGTTCGCCGTTCTTGTGCTTGCCCCGGGCGCTGCGGCCGCCGTTGCGGCTGCCGGGGATTACAACTATCGCGTCGACGGTAACGGAAACGCCATCCTGTCCTTCTACACGGGTCAGGATGCGGTGATCAGCATCCCGGCAACGCTGGACGGGCATAACGTGGTGGAAATCGGGGACGAAGCGTTTTATGAGTGTACCACCCTGCAATCCGTAACCATTCCGGCCGGGGTGCAGACGATCGGGTTCGGGGCGTTTGAAAACTGCGACGCCCTCACGGCCGTCACGCTGCCGGAGGGATTGATCACCATTGGGGAAAACGCGTTTCGGATGTGCACCTCCCTTGCGTCCATCAACCTGCCGGACAGCATCCAGACGATCGGTCCCAGCGCTTTCAGCATCTGCGGCGCGCTTACGCTGCGCAAATTGCCCTCCAGCCTGCAATCGATCGGGAAGTTCGCGTTCTACGCCTGTTCTTCCCTGACGTCCGTTACCCTGCCGGATTCCTTGCAGACCATCGACTCCTTTGCGTTTGACCTCTGCACCTCGCTGACAGAGATCAACGTATCGGCAGATCACCCGGTTTTCTACGTAATGGACGGCGTACTGTTCAACAAGGCGGATCATACCCTGCTTTATTACCCCAACGGGAAGCCGGATACGACGTACAGCGTTCCGGAGGGGACGCTTGCCATCGGCAACACGGCGTTTGCCGATTGCACGAATCTGCGGGCGGTTACCTTGCCGGAGGGGCTCGTCACCATTCAGGCGCAGGCCTTCGGTTACAATCCCACGCTTGAATCCATCGTCATCCCCGACAGCTTACGCGTGATCGACGGTTACGCGTTTACCGATTGCGAATCGCTGCAATCCATTACGCTGCCCGAGGGGATGGAATCCATCGGCACCCGAACCTTTGCGAACTGCCGGGCGCTTATGAGCGCCGTGCTGCCCGCAAGCGTTCAGAGCATCGAGGCCGACGCTTTCGACGGCTGCAGGAACCTGACGCTCACCGTGCCCAAGGGTTCCTTCGCGGAGACGTTTGCCGTGACGCAGGGTATCCCCTATCAGCTTTCGGGTACCTGAGATCCATATACACGCCGCGCGCGGGCAGCCGCTGGAAAGTAAAACAAACCCGGCCTTCGGGTATCCGAAGGCCGGGTTTCCTATGTTGTTTGTCCGATCGTCCTCGTCGCGCGGGCGCCCGCAGCCGGACTGCGCGCAATGCCCCGTGCAAAGGTGTTCCGTAAGCGTGGGCTTACAGTTTACATTCCAGCTGGCGGTCGAAGGGCTCCAGGCGTACGTGTTCCGGGTCCGGTTCCTGCGCGTCCACGCAGCCCATCGCCCGGTAAAAAGCCTGGCTTTCCACGGCGGAATGCGCGGAGATGTAAAGCTTTGCCGCGCCGTGCTCCCCGGCCCATCGCTTCGCCCGTTCGAATAAGGCGCGCCCGATTCCCCGCCCGCGCGCGGTTGCGGTTACGTGGAGATACGGCACATCCATATACTGCAATTCTTTCCCGAACAAGGGCGCATCCACGGCCGCAAAGCCTAGAAGCCGGCCGCCTTCGAACGCGCCGAGCACCAGGCCGCCGCCGCGCAGCGTTTCCCGCAGCGAAAGCACCAGGCTTTGATAATCGGCGGCGCTCCAATCGTCGGTAAACGGGTCTTCCTCGATCCCCCACGCGCCGTTTCGCATCCGCCAGCACAGCGTAACCTGCTGGCGCCGTTCGAAATGCGCAAACAGCGACAGGCTGACGTCGTTTATCTGCAGGCTTTCGTATTCCATCCGAAACGCTCCGTTACTCCCGCTCGTGAAGCGGCGCGTAGCCGCGCTGCGGGAACACCGCCAAATAGGCGGGGCGGATGATTTTATCCATGTTGATCAGCTCTTCCATACGGTGCGCGCTCCAGCCCACGATGCGCGCGATGGCGAAGATCGGTGTAAACAGCTCCACAGGAATGCCGAGCATGGAGTAGACCAAACCGCTGAAGAAATCCACGTTCGCGCTGACGCCCTTGAAAATGCGCCGCTCGGACGCGATCACCCTGGGCGCCAGGCGCTCCACCATGGAGTAGAGCGCGTACTCCTCCAGGTGGTGCTTTTCGTTGCACAGCTGCTCCACGAACGATTTGAAGATCACGGCGCGCGGATCGCTGACGGAATAGACCGCGTGGCCCATGCCGTAGATGAGGCCCTTACGGTCGAACGCCTCGCGGTTTAAAAGCTTCATCAGGTAGGCTTCCACGGCCTGTTCGTCGGTCGTGTCCCGAACGCTTTTTTTCAGGTCTTCCATCATCTGGACGACCTTGATGTTCGCGCCGCCGTGCTTGGGCCCTTTCAGGCTGGCAAGCGCCGCCGCCACGGTGGAATACGTGTCCGTACCCGACGAGGTGACCACGTGCGTGGTGAAGGTGGAGTTATTGCCGCCGCCGTGCTCCATATGCAAAATGAGCGCCAGATCCAGCACGCGGGCTTCCAGCTGGGTATAGCGCTGATCGGGCCGGAGCATATGCAGCAGGTTTTCCGCGGCGGAAAGGGCGGGATCGGGCCGGTGAATGTAAAAGCTCTGGTCCCGCTCGTAATGGTTGTAGCTGTGATAGCCGTAAACCGCGAGCATCGGAAATACGGCGATGAGACGCAGGCACTGCCGCAGGGTGTTGCTCACGGAGAGATCGGCCGCGTCGGGATCGTAGCTCGCCAGCGTAAGCACGCTGCGGCTTAACGTGTTCATCATGTCCGCGCTGGGGGCTTTCATCACCACGTCGCGCACGAAATTGGTCGGCAGGGAGCGGTTGAGCGCCATCAGCTCCGTGAATTCCTGCAATTGCGCGGGGTTGGGTAAATCGCCGAACAGCAGAAGATACGCGATCTCCTCAAAACCGAAACGGGACTGCGCGATAATCCCGCCAACCAGGTCGCGGATATCATAGCCACGATACCAGAGGCGCCCGTCTCTGGGCACCACCTCGCCGTCCACAATCTCCCCGGCCTGGATTTCGGAAATATTCGTCAGTCCCGCCAGAACGCCCTTCCCATTTTGATCGCGCAGACCCCGCATCACGCCGTGTTTTGCGTACAGTTCCCGGTCGATCACCGCTCCGCGCATCACGGTTTTTTCGTTGTCGCCCGCGTACCGGTCCAGCCGTTCCCATGGAGTTCCATTTGCCATGAACTCACTTCCTCTCTATTCCTCTACACTCCTCAGTATAGGGGAAATAGAGCAAGTGCGTCAAGAAACGGCCTTCACGCTATACCCGGCGTCCTCCACGGCCTGCGTAAGCATGGCCGCGGTTACGGCGGGTTCGGCAGTGACTTCCGCGGTTTTCTGCGTCAGGTTGACCTCCGCCTCCACAACGCCGTTTACGGCCTGCAGGGCCTTTTCCACGGCGGCCTTGCAGTGGCCGCAGCTCATGCCCTCAATTTGCATTGTCATTCGATTCATCTTGATTTCTCCTTCATTTCCGGCGTCATCGCCGGTGGTTTGGTTGATTGGTGCGGCCGGTGCGGTATCCGGCCTGAAGCGTTTCAGCCGCAGGGCGTTGGTTACGACGCTGACCGACGACAGGCTCATGGCCGCGGCCGCGAGCATGGGGCTTAACGTGACGCCAAACAGCGGATACAAAACCCCGGCCGCCACGGGAATGCCAACGACGTTGTAGAAAAACGCCCAGAACAGGTTCTGCTTGATGTTGCGGATCACCGCGCGGCTTAAGCGGATGGCCCGGGGGACGCTTGCCAACCCCTGCCCGGAAAGGATCACGTCCGCGGTTTCGATGGCGATATCCGTGCCCGTGCCCATGGCAAGCCCCACGTCCGCCTGTTTGAGGGCGGGCGCGTCGTTGATGCCGTCGCCCACCATGGCAACCGCCCCGCCGCCGGCCTGCAGCCTTTGCACCTGCCCCGCCTTATCCGCGGGGAGTACCTCGGCCATGATATCGGCAATACCGGCTTGTTTGGCGATGGCCGCCGCCGCTTCCTTCTGGTCTCCGGTGAGGAGGTAGGGTTTCACGTGCATGGCATTGAGCATGGCGACCGTCGCCGCCGCGTCCGGCTTGATGGTATCGGCAACGCCGATCAAGCCGAGCACGTGCCCGCCCCTGGCAAAACAGAGCACCGATACGCCCGCCGCGCCGATTTCCCCAAGCGCTTCCGCGTGCCCGGCAAGGGACAGCCCGTTTTCCGCAAGCCACGCCGGTTTACCGGCCAAGGCGGTTTCGCCGCCGATGACGGCGGACAGCCCGAAGCCCGCCACGGCCTTGAACTGCTGCACCTCGCCCGCGGTAATACCATGTTGTTTTCCATAGGCAACAACCGCCTTTGCCAGCGGATGCTCGCTTCCCGCTTCCAGCGACACCGCCGTTTCCAGAAGCGTTTGCTCGCTCACGCCCGGCGCGGGGATCACGCGGTGAACGGTCATTCTCCCTTCGGTGAGCGTGCCGGTTTTATCAAACACCACGGTTTGCACGCGATGCAGCGTTTCCAGCGCCTCGCCATTGCGGAACAAAACGCCGTGCAGCGCGCCTACGCCCGTGCCCACCATGATGGCGACCGGGGTTGCCAGCCCCAGCGCGCAGGGGCAGGAGATGACCAGCACCGTGATCGCGCGGCTCAGCGCGAAGGAGAACCCTTCGCCAAGAAGCAGCCAGATGAGGAACGTGAGCGCGGCGACGCCCATGACGATGGGCACGAACACGCCGCTGATCTTGTCGGCAAGCTTTGCGATGGGTGCCTTGCTCGCCCCCGCCTCGGACACGAGGCGAATGATTTTTTGCAGGGTGGTGTCTTCCCCCACGTGGGTCGCTTCCATGCGGAAGGTATACACGGAGTTGAAACTGCCCGCCACCAGCGGATCGCCCTTGCGCTTATCCGCGGGCAGGCTCTCGCCCGTGATGTGGGATTGATCGACGGCGATCTCCCCGTCCAGCAGCACGCCGTCCACCGGAATGCGCTCGCCCGGGCGGATCCACAGCACGTCGCCGCGGCGTACCTCGCCGATGGGGACTACGGTTTCCAAACCGTCCCGAAGCACGGTTACGGTATCGGGCGCAAGTGCCATGAGTTTGCGGATCGCATCGGTGGTGCGGCCCTTGGCGCGGGCTTCCAGAAAGCGGCCCAGGGTGACGAGGGTTAAAATCATCACGGCGGATTCAAAATACAGGTCGTGCGCCAGCTCGTGTACCCGCATGCCCTGCGCGGCGGACATCCGCAGCAAAACAACGACGCCGTACGCAAACGCCGCGCCGCTGCCCACGGCGATGAGGCTGTCCATATTGGGTGCGCGCCGGAGCAGCAGTTTGAAACCCGTGCTGA
>JAEWTC010000177.1 GCA_023459675.1 Bacillota bacterium
TCAAGGGCCGCCCGGCGGATAATCCGCTGATCGTACACGTGGCGGACCCGGACGCGGCCGAGGCGCTTTGCTTCGTCACTCCCGAGGCGCGCGCGCTGATGCGCGGGTTCTGGCCGGGGCCGCTGACCCTGCTTCTGCCCAAGAAACCGACCGTCCCCTCGATCACCAACGCGGGACTCCAGAGCGTGGCCGTGCGGATGCCCGATCATCCCGTGGCGCTGAAGCTGCTCAAGGCCGCCGGCGTGCCCGTGGCCGCCCCCAGCGCCAACCGCAGCGGCAGGCCCAGCCCCACCACAGCCCAGCACGTGCTGGACGATCTGGACGGCAGCATTCCCATGGTGCTGGACGGCGGAACCTGCAAGGTGGGGCTGGAAAGCACCGTGCTGGACTTGACCGGCCTGCACCCCCTCATCGTTCGGCCGGGCTACGTGACGCGGGAGATGCTGCTGCCGGCGCTTGCGGACGTGGAGCTTGCGGACAGCGCCATGCGCCCGCTGCGCGCGGGGGAAACCGCCGTCAGCCCCGGCATGGCGCACCGGCATTACGCGCCGCAGGGCAAGCTCACGCTGGTCGGCGGCGCGCCCGAGCGCGTGGAGGCCGTCTGCAAACGGCTCTACCAAACCGCCGCGACCCGCGGGGAAACCGTATGCCTACTCATCGCGCAGGAGAGGCTTACTAACTACGAAGGGTACGACGCCTTTGTGCTGGGCAGCCTGAACGCGCCCGAAACCATCGCCCGTTCGCTGTTTACCGCGCTGCGCCGCATGGACGAGCTGGGCGTATCCGTAATCCTGTGCGAGGCGATGGATACGGCGGGGATCGGGCTTGCGATTATGAACCGCCTTTACAGAGCCGCATCGTTCCGGCTGATACAGGCATAACACGCAGTACGGGCTTAAGACCGCAAACGCTTGACCCTGTCCCACACGATACCCCGGTTCAACGCGGAGGAGGCGTTTCGTATGGCGGATATTATTCTGGACGTTACCCAATTTGAGGAGAAAATTTCCCTGCACAGCTATCTGAAGGAAAAGCTGAAGTTCCCGTTTTATTACGGCGCGAATCTGGACGCCTTGTACGACGAACTGTCCAGCATCGAGAAACCCACGCCGATCCTCCTGATTTATACCGACCGGCCCATTGCCGGGCACGAGCGCTATATCCCCCGCATGGTGGAAGTATTCAAGGCCGCTGCGCAGGATAATTACCATATCAAGCTCACGCTGGACGAAAGAAAGTAAACGCACGGGGAGGACGTTTTAGTATGCTGTGGAACGAAAAACTTTGGATCGGCACGGCGGATCACGCGGCCGTATGCCTGGAGCCGAAAATGGCCAACCGGCACGGTCTGATCGCGGGCGCGACGGGAACCGGGAAAACGGTCACCCTGAAGGTGATGGCGGAGGGCTTTTCCGCGCTGGGCGTGCCCGTGTTCGTAAGCGACGTGAAGGGGGACCTGTCCGGCATGATCAAGCCGGGCGAGAACACCGACTTAATCGCCTCGCGCCTGATCGCAACCGGCGTGGATCAGTTTTCGTTCGCGTCCTTCCCCACGGAATTCTGGGATGTGTATGGAACGCAGGGCCACCCCGTGCGCACCACGGTCAGCGAAATGGGCCCGCTGCTTCTGTCCAGAATGCTCAGCCTCAACGAAACGCAGGCGGGCGTGTTAAGCATTTTGTTCCGCATCGCGGACGACGAGAACATGCTGCTGCTGGATTTGAAGGATCTCAAGGCCATGCTCGCCTACGCGGGCGAAAACGCGCAGCGCTACACCCTGGATTACGGCAACATCGCCAAGGCCACCGTCGGCGCTATCCAGCGCGCCGTCGCCGTGCTGGAGGACCAGGGGGGCGACCGGTTTTTCGGCGAACCGGCACTGGAGATTACCGATTGGCTGCGCCAGGATGAGGACGGCCGCGGCGTGATCAACATTCTGGCCGCGGATCAACTGTTCCGCAACCCCCTGATGTATTCCACGTTCCTGTTGTGGATGCTTTCGGAGCTTTACGAAACCCTGCCCGAGCAGGGAGATACCGAGAAACCCCGCATCGTGTTTTTCTTTGACGAAGCGCATCTGCTGTTTAACGACTGCCCTCGGCTGTTGATGGACAAGATCGAGCAGATCGTGCGCCTGATCCGCTCCAAGGGCGTGGGCGTGTTCTTTATCACCCACAACCCCGCGGACATCCCCCTCAACATTCTGGGGCAGCTTTCCAACCGCGTGCAGCACGCGCTGCGCGCCTTTACGCCCATGGACCAGAAGGGTGTGAAGGTGGCGGCGGAAACCTTCCGGCAGAACCCCGCCTTCGATACCGGGGACGTGATCACCAAGCTTGCCACGGGCGAAGCGCTGCTCTCGTTCCTGGATGAAAAAGGCGCGCCTGCCGTTGTCAGCCGCGCGCTGATTTTGCCGCCCCAGAGCTTCATGGGCGCGGCCGAGGCGCAGCTTCGGCAGACCTTTGTGGAAACCAGCGCGCTTGCCGGCGTGTATGACACGCCCGTGGACCGCATGAGCGCGTACGAGTACCTTGCCGCCACCATGAACCAGGGCCGCCCCGCCGTGGCCGCGCCCGCGCCGGTGGCTCCGGCTCCCGTGTTCACGGCCGCGCCCGCGCCCGCCGCGCAGAGCGCGCCCGCGTTTATGGTGTATAACCCGCAAACCGGCGGGTATCAGCAAAAGGAAATCCCCTCCATGGCGGCGCAGATTGCGCCAGCGCCCGCCGCAGCGGCGCAGCAGCCGGTTTCCCAAAGCGTGCTCGTGCTGGACCCGGCTACCGGCCAGTACACCCGCCGGGAGATGACCCTTGCGCTGGACCCCGCTACGGGGCAGTATGTGCAGGTGGCCGCGCCCGCGCAGCCGAAGGCGGACGCGCAAACGGAGAAGGAGCGCCTGCGGGCCGAAAAAGAAGCCCAAGCGCTGGAGCGCCGCAATTATATGGATCAGCTTCGCGACGAGCGCGCCAACCGCGCCCGCAGGAACGACAGCGTTCTGGGCCGCGTGCAGAACACCGCCATCTCCACCGCCACGCGCACCGTGGTCAACCAGCTGACGCGCGGGCTGCTGGGCAGCCTGCTGGGCAAGAAATAACGGCAACCGGCCACGCATCAACCCAAAGCAAGGAGGGCATGCCGTGCAAAGCTATCCCTACCGGCACCGTAAACCGCAGCGGCGCAAAACGCGGCTGGGGGGCGTGCTGCTGGCCATCGCGCTGGTGCTCGCGCTTGCTTATCCGTTTTACGAAGCGTTTCACGTAAACGTGGAAGATACGACCGTCACCACGCAAAACCTGCCCGCCAACCTGCGCAACCTGAAGGTGGTCTTCGTGTCCGACTTCCACCAAAACCTGTGGAACAGTCAGGCGCGCACCGACGGGCTGATCAAGACGGTCAACGGCCTGAGCCCGGATCTGGTGATATTGGGCGGCGATTACGCCGCGGACCCGGAAAGCGCCGTTGCGTTTTTTGAAAACCTGCCGCTCATCCAGGCGCGGCTGGGGGTGTTCGGCGTGCTGGGCGCAAGCGACCGCGGGGAAGATCAAACCGGTTTGGACGCGCTCCGGGCCGCCATGCTGAGCGCAGGCGTGACCCCGCTGGTCAACGAGGTGGTGCGGCTGCGGGTGGGGCAGGCGGAGCTGGTGCTTGCCGGGATCGACGATCTGGAGCAGGGGCATCCCGATCTGCCCGGCGTGGCCGCGCAGCTGAGCACGGACGAATTCGTGATCCTGACCGGCAGCAACCCCGACCTGCTGACGGACGCGGTGAAGGCCGTGGATCAGAACGGGAAAACGCACTGGTTTGACGTCGGCCTGTTCGGCCACACCCATGGCGGGCAGATTACGCTGTTTGGCAAGCCGCTCCTTTCCGCGCTCAGCCCCAAAACTTCCTCCCGTTACCTGTCCGGGTGGATTTCCGAAAACCGCGCCAATATCCTCATTTCCAACGGCGTGGGCACGTCGATCGTTCCGCTGCGCCTGTTCGCTCCCGCGCAAATCCACCTGATCCGGCTACGGTAAGCCGCGGCAGGAGTGAAACACGGGGGGTTCCCCGTTTGTCCGGGCAGTTTTTCCTGTGAAATGATCGCCGCTTATCCGCGCATCGCGTTTTGCGATGTGCTAAAGCGAAAAAGGAGCCGCGCAGCGGCTCCTTTTTGATTCGGCAATCTGTTTGTTCTGCGGGGACACTGGTTCAGCTGCAGCCCTGTACGCCGACGGGAGGCCTTTGCCGTACTTACGTATGGTTACAGCTCACCACGCCGCGCTGCGCGTCCAGCGTGACCACCGCGCCGCTTTTGAGAATTTTGGTGGCGTTTGCCGCGCCGATGAGCACGGGCAGCACCAGGCTCATGGCGGCGATCGCGCCGTGGCCGTTCATATCGTCGTCCTCCAGCACCAGGCCGCTCGCCTTGCGAAGCAGCGGTAGCAGGCGGTTGGTGGTCTGGCGGATCACCAGGATGTCGCCCTCCTGAAAATGGTCGAGCGCCTCCTGCTCCGACTGGCATACGCACAGCTGCGCGCAGGCGCTGGAGTGGCCGAAACCCCGGCCCGTGACCAGAATATGGCCCACCACGTGCACCTTCATCAGGTTGGTGGTGCCGCTGATGCCAAGCGGCACGCCCGCGGTCATCACCACCACCTCGCCGTCATGCAGAAGCCCCGCCTTTTCGCCCATGTCCACGGCGCGCTCAAACAGTTCGTCGGTGTTGTAAGCCTCTTCCATGGTCAGGGGGATCACGCCCCAGCTCAGGTTGAGCTTGCGGCGCGTGCGTTCGTCGGTCGCGCAGCAGATGATGGGGCAGTTGGGGCGGTATTTGGATATCATGCGCGCGGTACGGCCGGATTTGGTTACCGTCAGGATCGCCGCCGCGCCCAGGTCGTGCGCGGAGGTAACGGCGGCATGGCTGATGGCGTTGGTCACGTCCGGGATGCGGTCGCTCTCGCGCTCCTTGAAGCGCTTCACATAATTGATGTCCGCCTCGGCGCGGGTAGCGATCCGCACCATGGTTTGCAGGGCCTCCACGGGATACTTGCCCGCGGCGGTCTCGCCGGACAGCATAATGGCGCTGGTGCCGTCGTAAATCGCGTTGGCCACGTCGGTGGCCTCGGCGCGCGTGGGGCGCGGGTTTTGGATCATGGAATCCAGCATCTGCGTGGCGGTGATCACGGGCTTGCCGGAGGAATAGCCCTTATGGATGAGCTGTTTTTGGATCACGGGCACGTCCTCCAGCGGAATTTCCACGCCCAGGTCGCCGCGCGCAACCATGATGCCGTCGGACACGCGGAGAATTTCATCGATGTTGTCCACGCCCTGATGGTTTTCAATCTTGGCGATCAGGAACGGGTCCTCGCCCGGCTCGCTGCCCAAAAGCTTGCGGATCTCCAGAATATCGGCCGCGCAGCGCGTGAAGGACGCGGCGATGAAATCCACATGGTTGCGGATGCCAAAGCGGATATCGTCGATATCGTTCTGGCTTAAAAACGGCATGCTCACGTGCGCGCCCGGCACGTTGATGCTTTTGTGGTCGCTGATGGTTCCCGTGTTTTCCACCCGGCAGAGGAGATCGCCGTTTTGGACGGCTGTCACGGTGAGGCGCACCAGCCCGTCGTCAATCAGCACGGTATCGCCCGGGTGTAAATCGTCCGCCAGGCCGGGGTAGGAAATGGAAACGCCCTCCGCCGTGCCCACAATAGGCGTTGCGCTGAGGCGGAACGCCTGCCCTTTTTCCAGCAGCACGGCCTGCTGCTGGAACGTGCCGATGCGGATCTCCGGGCCTTTGGTATCCAGCATCAAAGCGATCGGTAGCCCCAGCTCCGCGCGGATGCGTTTGACGCGTTCCATGGTCCGCGCATGGGTTTCATGCGTGCCGTGGCTGAAGTTGAGCCGCGCCACGTTCATGCCGGAGAGCATCAGCGCGCGCAGCACCCCGTCGTCCTCGGTAGCCGGGCCCAGCGTGCAGATGATTTTGGTTTTCATACCGGTGCCGCCTCCCTTGCGCCGCTTGCTGGCGGAAGCGCTTTTTCCAGCGTCAGCAGAAATTCCTTTACGCTGATCCCGCCGCCGTAGCCCGTCAGTTTGCCGCCAGCGCCGATCACCCGGTGGCACGGGTAGAAGATCGCCAGGGGGTTACGGTGGTTGGCCATGCCCACCGCGCGCGACGCCTTGGGGTTGCCGATCAGCTTTGCAACCTCTCCGTAGGTGCGGGTTTCGCCGTAGGGGATGGTCAGCAGAATGCGCCATACCGCCTGTTGAAACGGCGTGCCCTCGGGCGCCATCGGCACGGTAAACGCGGTGCGTTTACCCGCAAAGTATTCCAAAAGCTCTTCTTCCGCATGCCGCAGGAGGGGTGTTTGCATCAGTTTCTCGTCTGCTTCCATTTGCGGCGCGAAGCGTAGTTCTTTGAGCGCCCCGTTCCATTCCGCAAGCGTGAGCGTTCCCAGCGGCGTTTGTACGAAGCACGCGGATTTCGTCATGCGTTTCCCTCCAGTCGGCGGCATGCCCGGTACAGCGTCCAGGGCAGCGCGGCAAGCGCTGCGCAGCACAGGGCCAGCAAACCGTAATCGCGCAACAGGCTTTGGGAGCCGTCCATCGAAAACTCCAGCAGCACGCACGCCGCGACGATGAGAAGCGCGAACAGCCACGTGAGTATCAGCCGCGGGTTCGCCCCTTTGCGGCGCAGAAAAACAACGCAGTAACCGCCAAGCAGGAGCAGAATGCCGGCTCCCAGCGGTAGTTTGTCGGTCAGATCCAGTACGTGGTTAATCGGCGTTATCATCATGATAAGCACCAGCAAAAACACCGGCAGCGCGGCCCAGGCGGCGGTTACGGCGCCCCGCGCGCCGCGCAGCTTTCCGTAGCGGAGGCACAGTACGCCCAGTACGAGCAGCGGGCCGAGCGCGCCCAGCACCTGCTGCACGCGGATAAAGCCCAGCACCATGTGCCCATCGTCGCGCATGCTCTCAAAGAATACCTGCCCCGCGCCGTAGAGCGCGAAGAACACCAGCGCCGCGTCGCCCTGCCGCCGCCCCTTGGCGGCTCTGATAAACCAAAGCGTCAGCGCAAGGATCACCAGCGCGAACGCCGCCTCGTAGCGGTATACCGCAAGCCGGTGTAATTCCAGCGTGCCCATGGTTTCGGTCAGGAACAGGAACGGAAGGCCGTTTGCGATTGCCCCCGGCTGCACGTTGCGGCCCGCGCCCAGGCCCTCCGTCAACCCTTCGGCAAGCCGGAGCCCGAAAATCAACACGCCCAGCGGCAGCACGGCCGTGTCCAGCAGCGTTTTGGCCTCGATCTTTTGCAGCCGCGCGGTGAGCAACACCGTCGCCGCCACCCCAAAAAGCAGGCCGGACATGCTCAGGCCGCCGTCCCAGAAATAAAGCGCCGTCCACGGCCAGGCCGGTGTCAGCGTCAGGTAGGGCAGGGTTGCCAAACAGAAAAAAAGCCGCGCGAAAAAAAGGCTCACCGGAATGCCGATCAGCCCGCCAAGCCATATCGTTTCGCCCTGGATCCGTTGCTTTGGCGCAATGAGCCTTACAAGGCACAGATACGCAAGCACGCTGACGCCCGCGGCAAGCCCGTAGCCGTATCCGGTGAGCCCGCACACTGTGAATGTCATGGATTTCTCCTGTTAGTTGTCGATCGCCGTCGCGAAGTAGATGACGTCGCTCACGTCGCGCTCGTTGACTTCCTTCACGCTGATGAGTCGGTTGTGGAACACCAGCGCAGAGGAGTTGCCGCCGTCCAGCGCATAGGCCTGTACGCAGCCCAATTTGGCCATATACTCCGCGAGCTCTTCCATGGTTACGCCCTGGCTGCCGGTAATGCGCCCGTCCACGGTGACCAGCACATAGGTCAGCGGCGCCAGCTGCCCGATGGCCGCCCGGGGCTCGTCCCCAAAGGGGTTAAATTCGTAATGCTCGGGGATGGCCTGCACCACGCCGTCCATCACCAGGCCGGGGCCGAAGAAAAACCCGTTGATAATCTGGTGCTCCTGCAGGTAGGCCTTGATCATGTCCCTCTGGTTTTCCTTGCCGCGGGGGATGATGTGGAAATCGGAGTTCTCGTCGATGAAGAGCAGGTCCAGATTATCGGAGGTCTTTTCGCGGTAGGTTTCGCCCTGCCGCACGATGTAGCCGTTGACGGTTTTGGTGTAGTAATCGCCGTTGATCAGCACCACGGCGTTCATGCTCTGGGAAAATACCGTGGGTTTCAGCGTTTTACTGGAACCCAGCTTGCTGCCCGCCACGGCCGTGCGCAGCTGCGTGGGCGTGGCGATTTTAATGGTGGCGATATGGAAGGTGGAATCGTACGCGCGGACCTCTTCCAGCGTTACGAGGATGGTATCGTCGCTGTAACCGGTATCGGTGTAGTTCGCTTCGATGGGCGTGCGGCCGGGCACGCTGCGGTCCAGCGGCAGGTAGGAAACGCTGTCCACGGGCAAAATGACGTCCGTAAGCCCTGCGCTTGCGGTATAGCGGATCGCGGCGCGCGCAAAATCGCTCCCCTCTACATCCGTGCTTTCCTGGTACCGGGCTGCGGCGTCCGGCGTGATTGCGCCGGAGGGAATGCTAAACGTAAGGGAGAGCGCCATCAGCACCGTGAGGCCTGCGAAGAGAAGGGTGCGGCGGTTTGCAGATCGCATGGCAATCCAACCTTTCCAGTTGATGCCTTCATTATAGTACATCGGCCGTGCGTCCACAAGACTATCCATCGCGCCCCGCATATGATAGAATGTAAATTAAGCTCGGTTCAAGCCCCGTTTGGCTTTGCGCCGCCGCCGCCTCTGCCGCGGGGGCCGCCGCAACGCATCTTGCGGGGATTGCGGCCGTAAAAAGCGCTCGCTGCAAAACGGCGGCCGCAAGGCGCGAACCCCCTCTGCGCCGCTTTAGCTGGACTGTGCAGAAAAACCGGGAGGCGAACCGTATGGAACACCGCGCGCGCGTCAGCCGCTACCGCGACGAACTCAAAGGCCTGACAATGCTTTGGATCGTCTGGTTTCATTCGGGGCTGAAGCTGCCCGGCGTTTTCGACGACCTGCGGCTGCTGGGCTACGGCGGCGTGGATATTTTCCTGTTCCTGATGGGGATGGGGCTTTCGTACTCCCTGCGCAAAAACGCCGATCCGCGGGCGTACCTTGCCCGCCGCATGAAAAAACTTTTGCCCGCCTATCTGCCCATCGTGCTGGTTTGGATGGCGGTGCAGTACCCGCAGGCCGGGTATACGCCCCTGCAGGCCGTGCAGGGCGCGGCGGGCAACCTGTTCATGGTGGGGTACTGGCTGCAGCAGCCCGGCGTGTACAACTGGTTTGCCAACACCGTATTTACGTTCGTACTGCTGGCGCCGCTGATCTACGCGGTTTTGAGCGGCGGGCAGGGGAAAGGGCTTGCGGCGCTGATAGTCGTCGCGCTGGGCGTCGGCGCGGCCAATATCGGTTTGGAGCAGATGATGCCGGTTTCCCGGCTTCCGGTGTTTATTCTGGGCATGGCGTTCGGCCTGTGGCCGGGCGGCGCGCGCCGCGCGGGGCAAACCGCCTTCTACGCGCTTTCGTTCCTGCTCGGCTCGTTTTTGGTGCTATACTGCATGCACCGCGCGCCGGGAACGCTGATTGATTACGGCATGTACTGGTATCCGTTTGTGCTTATCGCCCCGCCGCTGTGCATGGGGCTTGCCTTCCTGTTCCAGAAGGCGGACGGCGCGAAAAAAGCTTTTGCCCCCCTGCGCTGGGTGGGCAAAAGCTCGTTTGCGATTTACCTGATCAACGTGTGGATTTACGAACTATCCAAGCAATATACGGTTTCCGCGTGGATGTGGGTGCTGCTGTGCGCGGCGAACCTCGTGCTTGGCGTTTCCTATCACGAGCTGGTTACGCGGCTTTCCCAACGATTTTTCCCGGCAGCATCGGTAAAATAATTCCGGCGAGGATCATCGCGATGCCGGCGGTGACGAGTTGCACGATCTGCGCCGCCCCGGCGGTGGAAAGCGCCGCCCCAAACGCCAGTCCCTTGGTGGAGGTCAGCACCGTGGATTGCCCCAAGGCGATCACGGCGTACTTGATGACCGCGGCGATAACGCCCGTTATGGCGAAACGGGGCCAATCAAGCGTAAGCGATCGTTTGTCCTTCATGGCGAAAAGCGCATAGCAGAGAACGAGCACGGCGTTGCCCGCGATGATCCACGGCACCATCGGAAGCGTTGCGTGCCCCTGCATCAGCGCGATCAACGGCGTGATGACCGCGACCGAAAGCCCGCTCCACAAGCCCACCGCGGTGGCGGCGACGATCAGGCAGAGGTTGACGAGGCTGGAAATGATATATGTGGAAACCGGGTTGCTGCCGCCCAGCACGTAACGCAGCTGCTGGAATACGATGGCCAGCGCAATCAGCAGCGCGGTGGTGACCATTTTGCGGATATTGTTTGAGCTCATAGTAACTCTCCTTATGCTTTCTTTTTGGTGAGCGCGCTTTTCACCTGCACGCCGTTCAGGTTGCCGAGCTTTGCGGTGAGGGAGCCGATCAGCAGGTTTTCCCCTTCCACAATCAGCCCGATCACGGCCGAGGCGGATTGGTTGTCCGGCACGCCGATGCGCGCCTTGACTACGGCGGAGTATTCGCCGATGATGCGGTTGATCTCCCCCGCGGCCTCGCGGGTTTCCAGCACGATGCCGATGAAACCGAGACGGATCTCGTTATCCATGATGATTTCCTCCCTGTATGCAACAAAAAAGGGCGTCGGCGCAATCCTCTAGCCGCTGCCCGTCGTTGCGTACGCCATATGCGCGCCTCCTCTCTCTTCGCCTTCGGCTTTCCTCGGGCGTCAACAGGGGTAACCTCGTTTGCCGCATTCCGCCCTGATGGATTGATCCACGCGGGGTTATGCTTGTGAATAGTATAACAAACTTTTCGGCGTTTGAAAACAGGAAACCGGCCAAACTGTAAAATTCAGGCGCTGGTTCCGTTGTACTCCGTCGCGTTGTATTCCGTTTTGTTGTGCTCCGTCTAGGGGTGTTGGGCGGAAGTCGCGCCGGAATGGATGCTGCGCGGAGACGAACCCCGAGCCGGGATGAAATTGCACAGTCTGTGAACGTGAACCGCATCACAACCAGAACCGTATACGCAAGTCCGAGCCGGAGCAGGACCCGCACTGGATTGAGCTCCCGTATCTCCCCCGGCGCGGCGGCAAAAGCAAACAGCCGCGCCCTATTCGGGCGCGGCTGCGGTAATCATCGGTTCAGTTGCCGCTTGCGGGAGCTTCCGTCGCGGCTGGGTTGAGCAGCCCCTGTGCCACCTCGTAGGCTTTGGCAAGCTGCACGTCGCTTAAGTCTCCCAGCTGGAACAGCTCGGTCGTCTGGTCCTCAGGCAGTTCAACAACCACGTCCGGCGTGATGCCCACCTTGTGCAGGGAGTTGCCGTTGGGCGTGTAATACTGTGCGCTCGTAATCTGCATGCCGTCGGTTTCTTCGCTGTAGGGCTTCAGGGGGATGACGGACTGCACAACGCCCTTGCCGTAGCTCTGTACGCCCACGATCGTTGCAAGGCCGTAATCCTGCATTGCGCCCGAGAGAATTTCGGAGGACGAGGCGGAATATTCGTTGAGCAGGATCACCATGGGCAGATCAATCTTGCCCGCGTCGGCGTAATAGAATTCCTGCTGTCCCGCGCGGTCTTCCAGATAAGTTACCACGTCGCCATCCAGGAAATTGCCCGCGATGGAAACGGCGTCGTCCACCCAGCCGCCGGGGTTATCCCGCAGGTCAAAGATCAGCACTTTCATGCCCTGCGCAAGCAGGGAGTCCAGGTGGGTTTTGAAGCTCTCGGCGCAGTCGCCCGCGAACTCGTACAACAGAATGTAGCCCACCTGATCGTCCAGCATTTTGGAGGAGACGCGGTTGACGTGCACCACGGCGCGCACGATATCAAACTCCAGAATTTCGTTGTCGCGCAGGATCGACAGGTGCACGGGCTCGCCTACGGTGCCGCGCATGATGTCCACGGCTTCCTGCAGAGTTTGGGCCGTTACGTCGAGGTCTTCCACGGTCACCAAAACGTCTCCCTTGCGCAGCCCTGCTTCTTCGGCGGGGCTGCCTTCAAACGCGCGGATAATGGTGCAAAGCTCCGTTACGTAGGACGCGGAAATTTGAATGCCGATCCCGGCGTATTCGCCCTCATCGTCCTCCCACATATCGGAAAACTGTTCCTGATCGTAGTAGTAGGAATAGGGGTCGTCCAGCGCGTCCACCATGCCGCGCTTCGCGCCTTCCAGCAGGGTGTCAAAATCGGTATCCATATAGTAATACGTGTCGATGTACTCGGCGATCTGCTCCAGCTCGTCGTACTTCTGGTAGCGTTCGTAGTCGCTCTTGGGAATGGTTACGGTTTCTTCTTGCGTACGGTAGGGGGCAAACAGCTGTGCCGAGGCGGTGGGGGCCGCGGCTACCAGAATGACCAGGGCAAGGAGCAGCGCATGGCGCAGCGTCCGTTTGAGGGGTTCGTGTTTCACATCTTCACCTTCTAATAAATCTGCTTGGGTTTTTCATACCCGCATTTTTTGAGTTCGTGCAATATTTTAAACGTCACGGCGTCGTCAAACTTGCGCAGGTCCAGGCCGGTTTGCCGCTGTACCTTGTCAAGCCGGTACACCAGGGTATTACGGTGGATGTACAGCTGCCGTGCGGTGTCGGAGAGGTTTAGGTCCTTGCGGAAGAACATCTCGATGGTCTGCAGCATTTCTTCGTTGAACAGCTTGGCGGTTTTGCGGTTAAACAGCAGCGCGTGGTAATGCATGCCCTCCTCGCGGGGGATGTCCATCAAAAAGCGCTCGAGCAGCAGGAAGCGGAACACGTGGATGGAGCGGCTCTTGGAAAAAATTCCGCCGACCTCCATGGCGCGCTTGGCCTCCAGATAGCTTTCCGCAAGCGTGGCGAGGGTGGGTTTCATCTCGCCGATGCCGATGGCCACCTGGCGGACGCCTTCCTGCGTGAGCGTTTCCTCCACGGCCTGCGCGAACTGGTACAGCTCGTCGATGCCGTCGATGCCGTTCATATCCTTGATCAGCACCACGGTGTGGCGGTTCATCTCCACCAGCGTATCGGCCTCGCTCAGCGGTACCAGCTCGCCCAGCGCGGCGTAAGCGCTGAGCTTTTCGGTGCTCTCCATCTGGAACAGCAGCACGCAGCGGTCCATTTCCAGGGGAATCTGATATTCCCCCGCGCGGGACGTAAGCGCCGCGCCGATGATGTCCTGCCGGAGAATGCGGCGAAGAACGTCGGACTGGCTGGCGATGGAAAGGCTGGACTTGAGCATGCTCATCAGCATCGCGTCGGCAAGCGCTAGCAGGTTTTCCGCGCCTTCGGCGTTCGCGTCGCAGGTTAACAGCAGCGGGGGGTTCAAATCCAGCGCCCGGTAGGAAGCGCCGTCGATCGTCTGCGTTATGCCCGCCGGCAGCACCGTTGCGGGCATCTGGCGGCGTTCGCCTTCCTCGGGGATCACGCAGAAGCCCTGCGTGTCAATCAGCCGTATGGGCACGCTCAGGCCTGCGAAGATCGCTTCGATCCGTTTCATATACCGTTTTTCAATAAACACGGGCGGTCAGCCCCTTCCTTCATTGGGTTTCGGCCGGAAACGCGGCGCGGTTATCCGCGCTGCAGCGTGCGCATGAAGCTTACGTAGTGCGCGAAAACAATGCCCGGCTCTTCCAGCGTCGTATCCCAGCGCTTGACCCATTCCAGCGAATAAAAACCCTCGTACCCCGCGTCCTGCAGCGCCCTGACCGTTGCCTCCAGGGGAACGTCGCCAAAGCCCGGCAGGGTGTAGCGGTAGCCGTCCACGGTCTTCTGGCTGTCCTTCCAGTGCGTATGGCATAAATAAGGGAGGAGGTTCTGGCACGTGGTCTGCGGGGATTCGCCCACGAAGCGGTAGGGATGGTGAATATCCCACAGCGCGCCCACGAACTCCGAATGGACGTCCGAAAGGAGCCTGGCAAGCTTCTCCGTGTCGCTCCAAACGCCGTGGGTTTCGATCAGCAGCTTCACCCCGTAACGCTTTGCCGTAACCGCGAGGGCCTGGGCATGCTCGCGCACGTAGACCTGGTCCACGGTGCCAATGGGCTTGGGCACGGGGGCGGCGGCCATAATGCGCACAAACGGCGTGTTCAGTTTTTTCGCCAGAGAAAGGTAGGCTTCCACCTCGGTATCCACGGCTTTTTCGTTTTCACGCAGGTGAATGCAGCAATCGCTGTCCAGACAGGGGATGGTCAGCTTCATCCGCTGCAGCTCGCCCATGGTGCGCGTAAGGTTTTCATCCGAAAATACCGGGATGACGGGAACGGAGATATCGGTGCCGATTCCGCGCATCTCAATGCCCTGATAGCCAAGATCCACCGCTGCGGATGTGATCTCCCGCCAGCTCCAGTGCGGGCAGCCAAGCGTCGAAAAGCTTAACTTCATCGTCTTTCCCTCCGTATTGCATATCCGGTATCAATATGATATCATTGCGTCGAATGAATGGCAAGCCCCGGGGCGTTTCAGCGCGCTGAAAAGCCCGCTGCGCTGCGCCTGTTTTTGTAAATTCTGCATTCAAACACTGTAACAAGTTCACGGAGGCGGAGCATGCGGAGAAAACGCAGCCGGACCGGCATCTCCATAGGCACGGCGGCGACCCTTGTGTTTCTCTCGCTGCTTGCCGTGGGCTGCGTTCTGATATTCCCCAAGCTTCTGGGCCACGTGGACCAGCGCGTCAACCCCCAGCAGGTGGGCGTGGCGCTGGAAAAATCGCTGCGCGCCTTCGGGGACAGCGTACTGGGCCAGGAAACGGAGCTGCCGGTTACCACCGCGCCGCCCGCCGCCGGGCCAACCGCCGCGCCGCTTGAACCCCAAACGCCCGCGCCCGCGCAGCGGCTTACGATTACGGCGGCGGGGGAGCTGCATTTCGACCGCGATATTCAAACCGCCGCAACAAGCGATACGGGCTATACGTTTGATTTTCAGCTGGAGCGGCTCAAAACGCGCCTGACCGGCGACCTAAACCTTGTAACGCTGCAAAACATCGTGCTGCCGCAGGAAAAGCTGACCAACATCAACATGCCGGCGGCGGCGCTGGGGGCCATGGCGGGCGCCGGGTTCAACGTCGTCTGCACGGGGTTTTACGGCGCGCTCAACGGCGGCGTGGACGGCCTGAACAACACGCTGTCGCTCATCCAGCAAAACGGAATGCTGCCCTACGGAACCTATCTGTCCGCCGAGCAGCGCAGCCGCGTGGCCACCCGGGACGTAAACGGCGTGACCGTCGCATTCCTGAGCTTTCAGGGCGAGCTGAGCGCCGAGGGCAAGAAGGCGACCACCAAGGAAGAGCAGGGGTACGTGTTCGCGCCGCTTACGCTGCCCGCCATCACCGCGGAGATCAGCGCGGCGCGTGCCGCCGGGGCGAAAATCGTGGTGGTGTCGCTGTGCTGGGGGCGCGAAGGCGCGGCGGAACCCACCAAGCTGCAAACCGAAATGGCCAACGGCATCGCCTCCGCCGGGGCGGATATCATTCTGGGGACCAACCCGGGGGTGTTGCAGAAGGTGGAGATCCTCACCACCGCCCGCGCGGACGGCACCCAGCGGCAAACGCTTTGCGCGTATTCGCTGGGCAGCGTCCTGAATTCCGACCGGGCGGACCGGTCTGTAATCACCAGCGCGATGCTGACCATGGCGCTGCGGTATGATTTGGCAACGGACGTGCTGACGTTTGAAAATATCACCTATTCTCCGATCTATATCTGGCGCGGCCGCCTGAACGGCAAAACCGCGTATCAGCCGGTTTTTGCCAACGAGGCAGCCCCGGCCTACATGGACGCCGACCAGCAGAGCGTGATGGAACGCGCCTTGGCCGACGTGCGCCAGTTGTTTGCAAATACCTTGATACAGGAGCAGTGAACGGTATGGCGGGCAAGAACAGATCCTTCCTCATCGGGCTTTACCACGCGGTGGACGGGGTGAAGGACGGCTTTCGAAACGAGCGCAGCATGCGCATCCACGTTCTGATGGCGGCTGCGGTTGTGCTTTGCGGCCTTTTGCTGGGCTTGTGCCTGTGGGAGTGGGTCGTCTGCGTGGTGCTGATCGGCCTGGTGCTTGCCGCGGAGCTTTTGAACACGTCGCTGGAAGAAGCGATGGATATCGTTTCGCCGGAGTACAGCCCCGGCGCCAAGCGCGTGAAGGACACCGCCGCCGGCGCCGTGCTGATCGTTTCGCTGGCGGCCGCCGCCGCGGGGCTGTTAATCTTTTTGCCGAAGCTCTGGAATTTGTTTTTTTAGGAGAGATAAGCGATGGGGAACATCGTCCGCCATGAGATCAACGAAACCTGGGCGCATGCGAACATGGTGGAAGCCGGGGACTTCGTCTACGTAGGCTATTGCGCGGCCAACGTCGGAAAGCCTGTGGAAGCCCAGATCCGCGGCGCGTTTGACGAGCTGGAGCGCCGTCTGGCCGTCGTGGGGCTTACGCTTCAATCGGTTGTGAAGCTGGATTGCATGTTCCGGGACGTGTGGAACATCCCCCTCATGGAAGCGGTCGTCAAGGAGCGGTTTCCAGGCGGCCAGTATCCCGTCCGCAGGTCCATCCAAACCGAGTTCGCCCACGTCGGCGGCCCCGGAGGCCTGCACTTCCAGCTGGACGCGGTGGCGTACCGGGGGTAGCGTGGTATTTTAAATCTGTAATTATTTCACGGGCGTAAACGTGTAAACAACCGTCCACTGGGCAAC
The DNA here is from genome assembly GCA_023459675.1 of Bacillota bacterium. Classification (GTDB taxonomy): domain Bacteria; phylum Bacillota; class Clostridia; order Christensenellales; family Aristaeellaceae; genus CAXXOK01. The sequence continues at coordinate 16,732 of JAEWTC010000177.1, forward strand.
GTTGCCTTTGTAATTGCCGTGGGTTTCCACTACGTCGACCGTCATGGAACGGGTAAAACCGCTGGTCAGGTCTTTCTGGGAAACGGTGTAGCTTTCCTTGGCGATACTATAGTCGGAGTACTTGTCAATTTCCGTGATCTCGGTGGTCAGTTGGATGCTTTGGTTCGCCGCAAGCTCCAACATTTGTTCACTTTCCAGGCGGAAACCGTCGATTGCCGACTCCATTACCCAGTCCAGATCGTCGACTGTGCACTTTATGACCCATTCGTTGCCGACATGGTGATAGTCCGGGCAGGCGCAGGAAATGGCGACCTGCATTTTTTGTACGCCCGTTTGGTTTTGCGCGCCTGTTTGCCTTTGCACTCCCGTCCACGGTGCGGTGAGCAGGTCTTTGGAGGGCGAAGCGGTTTTGTTTACCGGAATTTGGCGCGCCGCGGAGGAAGTGTGTTTGTAAAACGCGCGGCCCGGCACAGCGTGCGCAGCCAGCCGATACGCAAACGGGCCGGGCCGAACCGTAACGGGTTCGGCCGCGGCCCCTGTGAAAACAAGCAGGAACATGGCGGCGGCGAGAACTGCTGACCATCGCTTTTTCATCGGCTGCCCTCCTGCGGGGGTGCGGCGTACGGGGACGTGCAACGCGGGGATGGATGGGTATATTGCCTGCAGGCATTATACCCTGCGGTCAGCCAATTTTCAACCCTTCTGTGCCGCGGGCTTGCCGGGCGCTTCGCCAACCAGCTCCCGCAGGCCGCGCTGCCGCCAGGCCACGCCCAGGAGCAGCGCCACAAAGTAGGCCTTGACGGTGTTTCCCAATATTTCTTCAATCACGCGCGGAATCCAGACCACGGCAAAGGGCAGCACCTTCCACGAGGCGTAAATGGTTTCGCGCAATAATACGGTGTTGAGCGTGGTCACGATCAGCCCGGAAACGATCATCGCGATCAGCAGCTGCGGCACCTGACCTATTCCCGCGGTCTGCTTGAATTTCCGGGTCAGCAGAAAGTCCGCAAGCAGCAGCACAAGCCCAAGCACCGCGCTGCCGATCACCCCGGAGGTGACGAACGTAATGTACGTCGCCAAACTTCCGGCGGGGTCCTTCGCGTTCATGGTGCGGGTGACGAGCAGCTTGCTGACCAGATGCATGCCGTCGGTATTCGCGGCGGCGGGCTGCACGGCGGCGTAGTAATCGGCGGTAATGCCGTCCGCCTTGAGGAAGAGCACGTTGCAGATGCCTACGGCGAGCAGCGCCACGGAAAACGCGGCCACGGCGATGCGCAGCGTTTTACCGCTGCGGTTTCGGATCGCCTTCCATAAAAGGCCGCGCAGCAGCCCGCCCAGGGCCACGATCAGCGTCATCAGCGGCAGATACGCGCCCGCGGGCTTGAGCAGGTACCCCAGCAAATCGGCCAGCCCCGCCACGATCATGCCGTATACGGGCCCGAACAAAAACGCGGGCAGCATGGAAA
>JAEWTC010000178.1 GCA_023459675.1 Bacillota bacterium
GGTGCACGCGCGCGGGCTTTATGACCTGCAGCCCCCGCAGCTCGTCATACAGCTCCAGCGAAAGCACGGGCGACAGCCGGTGTTCCTCCGCCACGCCGCTGACCAGGGTGCTGTCCGGCGTATCCATTACGAAAGGGCCTACGATAATGCTGCCCAAAAGCTCCCCCTGGCTTTGCAGCGGAAACGCGATATGGTTCAAATTGGCGTGACAGCAGAACACATAGGCTTCGCCCAGCGCCTGCGCGCGCTGCCCCGCCTTCAGGTGCAGCTGCCTGCATTCGCCGTTGGTAAATATGTGCGTTTTCAGCAAAGCACAGTACCGGGTGGCTTCCCCGAACGTCTGCAAAAGCTCCCCGCCTTCGTCCATCAGCTGGATGGGCAGCCCCGTAAAGGCGTACAGCGTTTCCAGCACGTCGTGGAGGCGTTCCTCGCTCACCAGCGTATATAAACTGACCGCCATGAAAATACCGCCTAATTACAAATAATCGTACATTTTTACTATTCGCATACTGCCAAACTCATTATACTGGGATCAAACGGAGAATTCAATGGGAGGAAAACACAATGGACATGCAGGAAATTTCCATCATGCTGCAGGCCGGGAAGGCGAAGGACGTCAAACTGCTGGTGCAGCAGGCGATCGATGAAGGCGTTCCGGCAAAAACCATCTTGGATGAGGGCCTGCTGGCGGGCATGAGCGTGATCGGTGAAAAATTCAAGAACAACGAGGTATACGTGCCCGAAGTGCTGGTGGCGGCGCGCGCCATGAACATGGGCGCGAGCCTGTTGAAGCCGCTGCTGGCGCAGGCCGGCGTGCAAGCGCGCGGGCGCGCGTGCATCGGCACCGTGAAGGGCGATTTGCACGACATCGGTAAAAATCTCGTGAAAATGATGATGGAAGGCAAGGGGCTGGAAGTGGTTGATCTCGGGACGGACGTTGCTCCCGAAACCTTCGTCCGCGCCGCCATCGAACAGAACTGCCAGCTTATTTGCTGTTCGGCGCTGCTGACCACAACCATGGGCGTGATGGAGGACGTCGTCAAAGCCGTGCGGGACGCGGGCATCCGGGATCAGGTGAAGATCATGGTCGGCGGCGCGCCCGTAACGGCCGCGTTTTGCCAGCAGATCGGCGCGGACGCTTACACGCCGGACGCGGCCAGCGCGGCGGAGCAGGCGGCGGCGTTCTGCGCCGCGTAGCCGCGCCAGGCGCTGCCCATTGGAACGCGGCCCCGCCGCAACGGCGTTCCGCAACGACAGAACAAGGAGAGATCGATATGCCGCTGGATAATGTGTTGCTGCAAACCCTCCGCCATCAGAAAACCGATTCGCTGCCGTGGGTGCCCTTTGCGGGCGTACACGCGGGCAAGCTGATCGGGAAAACCGCCAAAGAGGTATTGACGGACGAAATTTCCCTGTTTGACTCGCTGATGGCCGTCAACAAGCTGTACAAGCCGCACGGCCAGCCCGTGCTGTTCGATTTGCAGATTGAGGCGGAAGTCCTCGGCTGCGAGCTGGCCTGGGCGGAGGACAGCCCTCCCTCGGTGAAAACACACCCGCTTGCCCAAACCATGACGGTGCCGTGCCGCTGTACCCTCCCCGGCGAAACCGACGGCCGCATTCCCATGGTGCTACGCACCATGCGCCGCATGAAGGAAGCCGTTGGCGATACGACGGCGCTCTACGGGCTGATTTGCGGCCCATTCACGCTGGCGGGGCACCTGCGCGGAAGCGATCTGTTCATGGATATGTTTGACGACGAGGATTATGTAAGCGAGCTGCTTTCCTACTGCGCGGAATGCTGCAGGCGCATGGCCGGTTTCTATATAGCCGCGGGGATGGACGTGATCGCCGTGGTGGATCCGCTGGTCAGCCAGATTTCGAGCGCGCATTTCGAGCAGTTTCTTTTACAGCCCTTCCGGGACATTTTCGGGCACATCCGCGCGCTGAAGGCCTTCAGCTCGTTCTTCGTCTGCGGCGACGCGAGCCGCAGCATCGAGGTGATGTGCAAAACCAATCCCGACAGCATCAGCGTGGATGAAAACGTGGATCTGCCCGCCGCCAAGAGGATCACCGACCGTTACGACGTCGCCATCGGCGGCAACATTCCGCTGACCAGCGTGATGCTGCACGGCACGCAGCAGGATAACATGAAGTATGTGCTCGATTTGATCGACCGGCTGGACGAACCCCGCAACTACATCGTAGCGCCGGGGTGCGACATGCCCTACGCCGTGCCGGTGGAAAACGCCATCGCCGTTTCGCAGGCCGTTTTGCACCCCGAGATTGTGCGGGAAATTCTGCGCAACTACGTTGCCGTAACGCAGGATATTCCCGTTGCGCTGCCCGATTACGAGCGCCTGGCCAGGCCGCTTGTCGAGGTGTTCACGCTGGACAGCGCCACCTGCGCCGCCTGCACCTATATGATGGAAGCCGCAAACGTTGCCAAGCAGCATTTCGGCGCGGCGATCGACGTGGTGGAGTATAAATACACCGTGAAGGAAAACATCGCCCGCTGCAAGGCGATGGGCGTCAAAAACCTGCCGAGCATCTACATCAACGGCAAGCTGTGCTTTTCGTCCATCATCCCCAGCCGGGAAAAGCTGCAAAAGGCGATCGAGGCCTTATTGTAATATGGCGGTTCCATGCGAGCTTGTGCTGATCACGGGGTTTCTGGGAGCCGGGAAAACCACCCTGCTGCAAACCCTTTTGAGGATGTGCGCCGGCAGGCGCGTTCACCTGATTGTCAACGAGTTCGGCAAAACCGGCGTGGATAACGCCCTGCTGGCCGGGCTGGGGGCGAGCATGAACGCGATCGTCAACGGCTCCATCTTCTGCGCGTGCCGGCTGGACCAGTTTGAAGCCGCGCTGGAGGAGGCGCAGCGGCTTGCGCCGGAGTTCCTGTTTGTGGAAGCCTCCGGGCTTTCCGATCCGACGATGATCCGCACGCTACTGGAGCAAGGCGCGCGCTACCCCGGTATTCGCTACAAGGGCTGCATCGCTTTGGCGGACGCGCTGCGCCTGCACCGCGTACTCGATACCGCCCGCGTTTGCCGCAAGCAGCTGTCCGTGGCGGATCTGATTGTGCTGAGCAAAACGGATATCGCCGCCCCGGAACAGGCGGAAGCCGCCGCCGCGTTGCTTTCGCAGCGATATCCGGGCGTCCCGGTGATCCGCGCCGTGAACGGAGAGATACCGTACGAAACGCTTGTAAACCTCAAAACAAACCGCGCCGCCATGGCGGGCAGCCATGCGCGGGACCTGACGCTGCAAAAGCGCTGCCTTTCCATATCGCCCGATATGAGCGCAGAGCAGCTGCGGGCTTTCCTGCGCCTGATCGCCGAGGATACCGACCGCATCAAGGGGCTGGTGCGCCTGCGGGAGGGCGCGTTTCTGGCAGATTGCACGGGCGCGTATGTGAGCCTGACCCCTTACGCGCATACCCATACGGAGAACCTTTTAACCGTCCTGGCGGGCGAAGGGGCGCCGCTGCGCCAAAGCCTGAAGGAAGCCCTCGGCTGGTATGGCAATTGGATACAGGAGGTGAATAACGATGCTTGAAACGGAGCGTCTAACCAACGAGCAGCTTCTCAAAGGCGCGCTGGAGCGTATGCTGCAATGCAAAATGCCGGACGCGCTGCGCGCAGGCGTCGAAAGCCTGCTGGCCCGTACGGACGCTACGGAGTACGAGCTGCAATCCGCATATGCGAACTACGCAAAACGCCTTGCGCTATCGCGCCCGCGCGCGGAAATCGCGTGGAACCCGACCGTGGACGCGAAACGATGCGTCTGCTGCGGTGCGTGCGTAAACTTTTGCCCGCATGACGTATATCGTTTGACGAACGGTACGGTGGTCGTGGTTTCCCCTACGATGTGCGTGATCCTGTGCAGCAACTGCGCCGCCCTTTGCCCGGCCGGGGCGATTTCGTTTCCGCCCCAGAAAGACTATGTGGAGCTGTTGCGTTATGAATGAAGCGATGGTGAAACTAGCGCTGGACTGCGGCGCCGCCCGCGCGGCCGCTTTGCCCGCGGAGAGGATCGTGCTTAACGACGTTTTCAGGAGCGTTTGCCAAAGCAACGCGTGCGGCAATTACGGCCAGTGCTATATGTGCCCGCCGGACGCTGGGGAAATTCACGCGCTGATGGAAACGGTGCGCGCTTTTACGGGCGCTGTTTTGTACCAGACCATCCATGACCTGGAGGATTCGTTTGATTACGAGGGCATGACCGAGGCCGGCAAGCGGCATGCGGCCGTATCGCAAGCGCTTGAGCAAGCGCTGCGCTCGCTTCGCCTGCCCGCGTATCTGCACCTTTCGGCGGGTGGGTGCAAGGTGTGCGACGTTTGCGCCAAGCGCTCATCCCTGCCATGCCGCCATCCCGATCTCGCCATGGCGGGTTTGGAATGCTACGGCATGGACGTGTATCAAACGGCGGTGCGCGCGGGGCTGCAATACGTTAACGGGCAGAACACCGTAACCTATTTCGGTATGATTTTGCTGGGGGACGCCTGACATGCCCACGCTGACGGTTTGGCAGGGAGAAACGAAAACGGACGTGGAGTTTCACGGCACGCCCCTGCTCTCCGCCGTTTTGCAGGAGCAGGGGTTTCCGCTTGCGTTTCCGTGCGGCGGGAAGGGCGTCTGCGGCAAGTGCAGGGTGCAGGCGGCAGGCGCCCTATCGCCTGCTGCCGCGGAGGAACCCGCGCCGGACAGCCGCCTGGCGTGCCGGACCACCCTGCTTGGCGACGCGGCCGTGTGGCTGCCGATAGCCGCGGCGCTTGAATCCATCGCCGCATCCGGCATAACCCCGAGCTTTGTTAAAAACCCCATGCCGGGCCGTTATGGGCTGGCGGTGGATATCGGCACCACGACGCTGGCGGCCGCGCTGGTTTCGCTTGTAAACGGGTCCGTACTGGCAACCGCCACGGCGGAAAACCCGCAGCGCGCCATCGCTGCCGACGTCATCGGGCGCATCGAGGCTGCGATGGCCGGAAAGGCCGGCCGATTGCAGACGCTTGTGCAAACGGCGGTGGAGCAGCTGCGGCACAGCCTGTGCGCGCAGCTTGCCCTACCGGATCACGCGATTGATCAGACGGTGATCACCGGCAACACCACCATGCTCTGCCTGCTGACCGGCGGCAACCCGGAGCCGCTTTCCCACGCGCCCTTCCGGGCGGAGAGCCTGTTTGGGCTTTGGTTGGCTACGCCGGCGGCGCCGACCTACCTGCCCCACTGCATCGGCGCGTTTGTTGGCGCGGATATCACCTGCGCCATTCTCGCCGCGCAGCTTTGCCACCGGCAGGAAACGGCCCTGCTGCTGGACGTGGGCACCAACGGCGAAATCGCGATGTGGCACAAGGGCAGGCTGTATGCCTGCGCCACCGCGGCAGGCCCCGCGTTTGAGGGCGGAGGGATTGAGCAGGGCTGCTGCAGCGTAGCGGGCGCCATCGACCGCGTATGGGACCAAAACGGGCAGCTGGCCTGCGCAACGATCGGCAATGCCGAACCAACCGGTATCTGCGGGTCGGGCATACTCGACGCCGTCGCCACCCTCCTGCGGTTGGGGCTGCTGGATGAAACCGGCCTCCTGACCGAAAAGCGCGTGCCGCTGCGCGGGCAGATTGCCATCACCCAGAAAGATATACGCAACGTGCAACTGGCCAAAAGCGCCATCGCCGCCGGTATGCTCACGCTGTGCCATGCCGTGGGAATCCCGGTGGAAGAGGTGGCGGCGCTGTACCTGGCCGGCGGCTTCGGCAAGCATATCAACCTGCAAAACGCCGCCGCCATCGGCCTCATCCCGCAAGCGCTGGTTGATAAAACGAAGGTGATCGGCAACGCAGCGCTGGTCGGCGCTGAAATGCTGCTGCTGCAAACCGATTTCATCCGCGAAATTGAAACCTGCGCGCTGCAGTGCGAGGTTAATCCCTTAAGCAGCAACCCGGTGTTTGCGGAGAACTACATCCAGTGCATGGCGCTGGAACCCATATAAGGGACTTGGAGTACGCACATACGGTAATACATACAAAAAGAAGCGATGCCGCGTACTATGTAATGCCTGCGAAGAGTTTCCCGTCCTACCCCGTAAAACGCCAAGAAGCCCGCTTCGAGCCGAAGGGCATCGAAGGGAAGCGTATGCCCTGCGGGCATTTCGGCGCAGCCGAAAGCGACCCGAAGATGGGAGCTTTGACAGGGCAACGAAGGTTAGCGTGTGTTTAGTGAACACAGCCGCGAAGCGGCTAGTGAACCGAAGTTGGGAGCTTTGACAGAGTACGGCGACCGGGAGGGAACCGTACGACAATCAAAGCGAGCGGGCGACCGGGAGGGAACCGTACAACAATGAAAGCGAGCGGGCGACCGGAAGAGGGAGCCGGACGACAATCAAAGCGAGTGGACGCCAGGACGGAGCGTTGTGAGCGGCGGCGCGTTTTCGCAAAAAAATAGCGTCGCCGTGAACTTAGCGCATCCTCTTTACGTTTCCCCGTCCTACCCCGTGAAACGCCGAGAAGCCTGCTTCGAGGCGAGAGGAGGAGCGACGGAATGAATGAGAGACGGCTTTTTCTAGAATAGAAAAAGTCGTCGCGAACGATATGCAGTCCGCGACGACGATGGCAGGGGCAGAAGGACTCGAACCCTCAACAAAGGTTTTGGAGACCCACGTGTTACCATTACACCATGCCCCTAAAGCGCAAGCACCAGTATAGCGGAAACCCGTTTTCGTGTCAATAACAAAAGCCGATGTTTTGAAACTCTTGCTCACTCGAGCGCGTTGGCCATGATGCTTTCCACAATTTCGGGATAGGCGAAGACAAACGTGGTTCTGTTCAGGAGGCCGAACAGCTCCCCCGTGCCCGCGAAGGCGTGGTTATCCCAGTAAAAGCAGGGAATGCCGTGCGCAGATGCGGCGGCTACGTAAAACGCCGTAAACGCGGCGCGGGCCTGCAGGTTGCCGTCCTTGTCCCGCGCGCCGTATTCGCCGATGACAACCGGAACGCCGTTTGCAATAAACCGGTCGTAAAGCCTTTGCATCATGCTGTCGATCTCGGCGCGGTCTTCAGCGCTTTCCAGGTCGAACGTGCTTTGGCTGCCCGGCTGGGCGCTGTCCTGCAGGGCGAAGGCATAAGGCGTGTAAGCGTGTACCGATACGATGATGCGGTCCTGGGCGCTGTCCGCGGGCAGCTGGAACGCCTTGTGCAGCGCGCCGTCCGCAGACGCGCCGTAACCCGGCACCATCAGATACCGGGTTTCGTTGCCGCCGCCGGATGCGCGAACCGTGTCCACAAACGCCTGATTGAGCGCGTTGATGCAGCGGACGGCCTCCTCGCTTCTTGAATCCCTGGGGTTGAGCCACCATTCGATATCCGTGCCTTTGAGACGCGGCTCGTTCATGGATTCGAACACCAGCGCTTCGCCATATGGCTGGAAGGCCTCCGCGAGCTGTCCCCAGATCGCCGTCAGGTAATGGATAGAGCTGTCCAGATGCGCGTCGTTTGGGTACAGGTACGCTTCGTCCACGTCGTGATGGATGTTGAGGATCACGGTAAGCCCGCTGTTTAGCGCATAGTCCGCGACTTCCTTCACGCGGGCAAGCCAGGCCGGATCGATGGTAAAGGCATCCCCGCTCACATGGTTGTGCCAGGATACGGGGATGCGCACCGCGCCGAAGCCCGCCTCCTGCAAAACGGTAAACAGGCGCGGCTGCGTAAGAACGCCGGACCACGCCATTTCATACAACAGTCCGTCCGAAAGCCAGCCGCAGTCTACGGCGTCAAACGTATTGCCGAGGTTCCAGCCCGCTTTCATCGCGCGCGTGAACCCAAACGCGTCCGAAGCCGGGATGGTTTCCTGCTGAAGTTCAATCCGGGCCACGGAATACCCCTCCCCTGCCGCCGCACAGC
>JAEWTC010000179.1 GCA_023459675.1 Bacillota bacterium
TTTTCCCGCATACTGGAGGTTTACTGATTGACAGGCTTTCTCATCCGCCGTTTTGTTGACCATCCCGACAACGTTTCCGACCGCCGGGTACGCGCCGCTTATGGTACGCTGGGCAGCGTAACGGGTATTGTGATCAACATTCTGCTTTCGGCCACCAAATTCACGGTCGGCCTTCTTTCCGGCTCGCTGGCGGTTACCGCGGACGCCGTGAACAACCTTTCCGATTCCGCGGGTTCGCTGATGGCGCTGATCACGGTGCGCATGGCGGTTAAACCCAACGACAAAGCGCACCCCTTCGGCCACGGGCGGCTGGAATACATCGGCGCGCTTGCCGTTGGCGTGCTGATTCTATTGGCGGGCGTGCAGCTGCTGATCGGCGGCGTAAAAGCCATCCTTCATCCCGCCGCAGTGAGCATAAGCCTGCCGATGCTCCTGCTGATGCTCGCGTCGATTGCCGCGAAGTTCTGGCTTTTCTTCTATTACCGCTTCATCGCCCGCCGGATTGACTCCATGACCCTCTTCGTCGCGGCCAAGGACAGCCTGAGCGACGTTCTGGCAACGAGCGCGGTGGTGGTCAGCATGCTGCTGCAGCTGCTGTGGGGCTGGAAGACGGACGGCTACATCGGCGTCGTCGTTGCCCTGTTCGTACTGAAAACCGGTTATGACGTATGCAAGGATACCGTGGACAGCCTGCTGGGAGGAAAGCCCGACGAGCATTTGGAAAAGGACGTCCGCCGCATCCTGCTGCAATATGACGATATCCGCGGCGTGCACGACCTGATTTTGCACGATTACGGCCCCGGCCGCTGCATCGCGTCCGTACACGCGGAGGTGAGCGCCGCCGGCGATCTGGTGACCGTTCACGAATCCATTGACCGCGCCGAGCGCGAGATTCAAAAACAACTGGGGATCGAGGTCTGCATCCATATGGACCCCACCGTGACCGACGACCCGGCGATTAACGGCGCGCGGGAGAAAATGGCCGAACACCTGCGCGGCGTGGACAGCCGCCTGAGCCTCCACGATTTCCGCATGGTGCCCGGTGAGAAGCAGGTGAATCTGGTATTTGACTGCCTGCTGCCTGCCGATATGAAAAACAAAGACCAGCTGCTTGTAGACCTGAAGCGCTTCGCAAAACAGCTGGACCCCCGGTACGAGGTGGTCGTTCAGTTCGATACGGATTTCTCCTCGGAGCGCTGACGGCGCATTACCGATACAGAAAAAGCCCGGGCGCATAACGCCCGGGCCAGACCGCCGACAATCCCATTTGGAGGCGGGGTGATAACCTGTTTAAAAGGCCGCATATACTAGAAAGCAAGGGTGGTAAGGGGTTGAGCTTACTCGTTCGTAAGTGATACACCTTACCATCCCGTAGCTGACAACGTAGATGCGGCTTTTTCAACAGGCTGAGCCCGGGCGCATTGCGCCCGGGCTTTTTGCATGCCGAATAGGGAGTTATCTCCCCAAATGCCGCAGAAGCTTCAGGTACCGTTCCTCGTCCGCCTGGCTGACGAGGATTTCCAGTTCCTCGTCGCCCATGACGGTGTTGCGGCCCTGCTCGTAGAGCGCGTCCACCTGCTCCTTCACGATTTTCACCAGCGCGTCCTGCTTGCCCAGCTTATGATCGTCCTTCAGGCGGAAGAACGCGTTAATCCAGTGCGCGACCCCGGCCAGCCCGGAATGGCTGTCCACCGATACCGTGGGCGGGCGGTTCAGGATCTTCGCGGTGTTGAAGATGTTGTAAATTTCCTCGTCCTTGAGCATACCGTCGGCATGGATGCCCGCGCGGGTTACGTTGAAATGCCGCCCGACGAAGGGCTGGCGCGGGCTGATTTCGATGCCGATTTCCTTTTCCATGAATTCAGCGATTTCATCCACGGCGGTTAAATCCATCCCGCCGGTGGTGCCGCGCAGGCCCTGATATTCGATGGCCATGGCCTCCAGCGGGCAGTTGCCCGTGCGCTCGCCGATGCCCAGCAGCGAACAGTTGACGCTGGCGCAGCCGTACAGCCACGCGGTGCCCGCGTTGTTGACCACCTTATAGAAATCGTTATGCCCGTGCCATTCCAAAAGCTCGCTTGGAATTTGCGCATAATGGTTCAGGCCGTAGATAATGCCCTGCACGCTGCGGGGCAGCGCGGCGCCGGGATAGCTGACGCCGTAGCCCATGGTATCGCAGGCGCGCACCTTCACGGCGATGCCGCTTTCCGCCGAGAGCTGGCTGAGCTTTTCGGCAAACGGCAGCACGAAACCATAGAAATCGGCGCGGGTGATGTCCTCAAAGTGGCAGCGCGGGCGGATGCCCTTGTCCATCGCGGCCTTGACGATGCCCAGGTATTGGTCCAGCGCCTGCGCGCGCGTCATTTTCATTTTCTTGAAAATATGATAATCGCTGCAGGACACCAGGATGCCCGTCTCCTCCACGCCCGCGGACTTGACCAGATCAAAATCCGCAGGATTGGCGCGAATCCAGGTGGTGATTTCGGGGAACTGCAGGCCCTGCGCCTGGCACTCCTCCAGCGCTTCGCGGTCCTTTTTCGTATAAATGAAGAACTCGCTCTGGCGAACCAGGCCGTTGGGCCCGCCCAGGCGGGACAGCAGCTTAAACAGATGCGCGATCTGCTTGACGGTGAAGGGGCTTACGCTTTGCTGGCCGTCGCGGAAGGTGGTATCGGTCATCCAGATTTCATCGGGCATATTGATGGGCACGAGGCGGTTATTAAACGTGATCTTGGGAATGGAATCATAATCGAAAATCTCGCGGTACAGGTTGGGCTCCTGCACATCCTGCAGCTCATAGCGATATTTGGATTGGATCAACTGGTTGCTTCTGCGATTGAACTCAATCATACTTCTCGTCTCCCTTTCGCGGACAGACCGCACCGCTGTCAAAAATGTGGAAAACGCCGGGAAAACGTGCCGTTTTTGTGGAAAACGTGTGGGTTACGCACGATTTCGGTGAGGATTTCCACCGTCACGTTTTCCGCATCGGTGTGGAAACGGGGTTTCGTCGGGCTGTAAATGAAGTATTTTCTGGGTTTGCCTGCGCCTGCGGCTGTGGAAAGATTACGGCAACCATGTGTAAAATCTGTGTAAAACGGTCAGGTAAGACTCTCGACAAACGCGCGGATCCGGCGGACGCCCTCGATAATATTCTCCCGGGACAGCGCGTACGACAGCCTGCAGAAGCCCGGCGCATAGAACTCCGCACCCGGGACCACCGCCACCTTTTCATACTCCAAAAGCAGCTCGGCAAAGGTGGAGCAGCTATCGATCTGTTTGCCGTCCTTATGCTTGCCGATCAGCCGTTTCACGTTCATCATCACATAGAACGCGCCGTCGGGCCGCAGGCAGGAAATTCCATCGATGGCGTTGAGGCCGTCCACAAGCGTGTCGCGGCGTTCCTTGAACACCTGGCACATGGCGTGCACCGATTCCTGCGACATAGTCAGGGCCGCGATGGACGCGAACTGGGCGGGCGTGTTGGGCGCGGAGGTCGCCTGGCTTTGGCAGGCTTCGATCGCCTTCATCACGTTTTTGGGGCCGGCGGCGTAGCCGATGCGGAAGCCCGTCATCGCGTAGGTTTTGCTGACGCCGTTGATGACGATGGTGCGCTCCTTCACCTTTTCGCCGAGCGTTGCGATGGAGATGTTCTTCTCGCCGTTATAAAGCAAGTGCTCATAAATTTCATCGGTAATGATATAGAAATCGCGTTCCACGGCCAAATAGGCCAGCGCCTGCAGATCGGCAAGCCCCCAGCAGCTGCCGTTGGGGTTGCTGGGCGAGGTCAGCATGAACGCCTTCGTTTTCGGGGTGACCACGGCCGCGATCGCGTCGGGCTTCAGCACGAAGTTATCTTCCTCCGTGGTTTGGGCAAACACCGGCACGCCTCCGCACATCTTGACCATTTCGGGATAGCTGACCCAGCAGGGCGTGGGGATGATGATCTCGTCCCCCTCGTTGATCAACGCGAAAAACGCGTTGAAAATGGAATGCTTCGCGCCGTTGGAAACGACGATCTGATCCACTTCATAGTCCAGCCCGTTCTCGTTCTTCAGTTTGTCTTTGATCGCCTTGCGCAGCTCCACCATACCCGCCGCGGCGGTATAACGGGTTTTCCCTGTATCCAGCGCAAGTTTCGCCGCGTCGCGGATGGAAACCGGCGTATCAAAATCCGGTTCTCCGCCTGCGAAGCCGATGACTTTCTCACCGGCGGCTTTCATGGCGATCACCTTGGCGTTCAGGGCCAGCGTAGCGGATGGCGCGATCCCGGCGGCTTTCGTTGAAATACCCAAAGGCATACCGTATCCCTCCCCAAAGATGGACTTGTTGGGCCTGCGTTTCCCTACAAAGCGCGCTGCGCACCCTGTATAAAACAATTTGCATTATACCATGCGGGTTTATCTGCGTAAAGAACAAAGCGTTTCAACGCCGTCGCTTTCTGGTATAATCATTTTTGAAAGGGGTGGATGTTTATGCGTTCCATACTCAAAATACTGCTGAGCGTATTCCTCATCGTTGCATTGCTGCCCGTAGCAGCCCTGGCTGAAGACGGGAACGAGGCGGATGAAAACGAAAGTGAAGAGGCCGAAGTAGCCGAAGAGGCCGAAGGCCCGATCTATGTGCTGGATTACTTCGACGGTACCGCGCTTGACGTAAGCCAATACGAAGGCAAGGTGCTGTTTTTGAACTTCTTCACCGAGTGGTGCCCGTACTGCATGGAGGAAATGCCCGACATCAAGGCGATTTTCGACGCGTACGACCCCAACTCGCTGGCGATTGTCCTGATTCACCCGTGGGACGGCGAAAACGCGGACAATACGGCTTCCGTGGTTGCGAAATACGGCCTGGAAGGCGTGTATACGGTGGAGGACGAGGATTTCACCCTGACCGGCATTGTGGGCGTTCCCGGATATCCCACGAGCGTTTTCATCGACGCGAACGGATATCTGAACTACGCGGTGGCAAGCAAGCTGGATTATGATACCATCGCCGGAGTGCTGAACGGCATGGGCGTTCCCCTGCGCGACGGCACGGTGCTGCCCGCGGCGTCGCCCGCCGGTTCCGCACCCTCCAACATCGCGCAGACCAACGCCGCGCCTGACGCAACAACCGGGGCGACCCCCAAGAACTGAGAGGGCTGACCGTTGTTTACGGCAAGCGCAGCGCAGGTTTCCCTTTGGGCTATGTTTTTCGGCGGCCTGGTGGCCTTCGTATCTCCGTGTGTCCTGCCGATGCTGCCCGTGTATGTGCTCTACCTTGTGGGCAGCGGTGCGGACGAGCGGAAAAGCGCCTGGCAAAGCGTGCTGCTCCGCTGCCTGGGGCTGGCGCTTGGGTTTATTCTGCTGTTCACGCTTATGGGCGCCGGCGCGGGGTTGATCGGCGGGGTGCTGAAAAATGCCGACCGTGGGACCCTGAACCTGGTGACCGGGGCACTGATGATCCTGTTCGGTTTATGGACGGCGGATTTGCTGCATTTGCAGGGCGTGAAAGCCCCGCGGTGGACGGAGCGCTTCAGCGCGCTGCGGCCTACGGGCTTCTTTTCGGCGCTGCTGTTCGGCGTGGTCATCTCGCTGAGCTGGACACCCTGCCTGACCCCCATCCTGGCCAACGCTCTCATCCTGGCCGCGTCCAGCGCGACGGTAACCACGGGCATGATTTCGCTCGCGTTCTTCGCGCTGGGACTGTCGGTGCCGATGCTCCTGTTCATCGTGCTGTACCAGTTCCTGAAGAACGTGTTCGCGTGGCTTAGGGAACACCAGCCGCTGCTGCGCCGCATCGGCGGCATGCTGATGATCGCCTACGGCTTGTATCTGGTGCTGACGGCGGTCGTATAGGGCTGAAACAGGCAGTAAGCACGGTAATAATTTACACATACTATTCAATACAGAAAAAACGCCCCGCGTACGCGGGGCGTTTCTTCTGTTGAAATGCTTCAGGGCAGCCTGCCCAGGGCTTCGCACAGATCGGTGGCGAGCATGCCGTGCTCCCCCGCTTCCCTTGCGGCGGCTTCCCCGGCCAGGCCGTGCAGCGCGCAGGCCATTTGCAGCAGCTTTATTCCGTGCGGACCCGTTTCCCCCTGCCCCGCCAGCAGCGCGCCCAATATGCCCGCCAGCGCGTCGCCGCTGCCGCCCTTGGCCATGGCGGGCGTACCGAAACGGTTGATCGCCGCGCCGTCGTCCGCCAGCAGCACGCTGGAAGCGCCTTTGCATACGATGCTGCCGCCATAACGCGCGCGCAGCTCCTGTGCGGCTTGCGCCTGCCGGCGCACAACCTCTTCCGTCGGCCAGCGCAATAACCGCGCCGCCTCGCCCGGGTGGGGCGTAAGCACGACGCAGCCGGAAAAGCGCAGGTTCTGCGTGGTAAACGCGTCCTGGTATTCGGCAAGCGCGTTGAGTGCGTCCGCGTCGAGCACGGCGGGCAGCGTGTGCGAGCAGAGATAGTGAAACACCCGTTCCGCAAGCCGGGAAACCGCCGCGCCGCGGCCGACGCCGCAGCCGAATACCAGCGCGTCCGCCGTTTGCAGCGCGGCTTCGATTTTCTGCCACGCGGCGTTCTCCGTGAGCGGCAGGCAGACGGCGCAGGGGCAAAGCGCCTGCACCGTGGGAACGATTTCCGCAGGGCAGGCAACGGTCACGCCGCCCGCACCCACGCGCAGCGCGGCCAGCGCGCTGATGGCCGCCGCGCCCGCCATACCAAACGAACCGGCAACCGTCAGCAGGCGGCCGTAATCGCCCTTGTGCGTGTTGCGCCTGCGCGGGCTGCGCCGCGCGTCCTGCGCATCCATCACGGCAAAACCCGGCGCGGCGCCGTAAGCGGCGGGAATGCCGATATCGGCGACGACAACCTTGCCGCAGAAATCCAGCCCGTCGCCCAGATACAAGCCGTGCTTGGGGCGGTGAAAGGTGACGGTCACGGCGGCCTGCACCGCGGCGCCGCCCTGCGGCGCATAGCCGGTTTCGCCGTCCAGCCCGCTTGGAATATCCACGGCGATTACGGGCAGCTTTACTTCATTGAGCTGCAGCGCCAGCTCCCGCGCCGCGCCGGACAGCGCGCGCGTAAGCCCCGTGCCGTACAGCGCGTCGAGGACGCAGGCGCAGTTCTCCGGGATGTAGGGAATTTCTTCGCCGACCTCCAGCACGTCCACACGGTCAAGCAAAGGCTCCAGCCGTTTCCATTGTTCGGCCGTTTCCGCCGACGGCGTACCGGCAAGCCGGAATATAACGCACCGCAGGGTTTCCATCCGCCTCAGCAGGATGCGCGCGGCCGCCAGCCCGTCTCCCCCGTTGTTGCCGCAGCCGGCAAGCACCAAAAGCGTTCCGCCCTGCAAAAGATACGGCGCCGCCGCGTCCGCGACGTGTTCCGCCGCGCGCTCCATCAGCGCAAGGCCGGTGACGCCGGTCTCCGCCATGAATAGCCGTTCAATCCGCCGCATGTCCTGCGGCGAGACGGTGTACTGCATACGATCTACTCCAGCACGCACACGGCGGCGGCGATGCCCCCGTCGTGGCTGATGCTCAAAAACGCCGCACGCGCGCCCTTCGCCTCCATGGCCGCGGCGGCTTTTGCCGAAAGCCTGTAAGCCGGGCCGCCCCGCGCGTCGTGCGTGACGCCGATATCCATAAGCGCGACGCCGCCCGTCAGCCCCACGCCCAGCGCTTTTAAGAACGCTTCCTTGGCGGCGTACATGCCCGCGGCGCTTTGGGCCATTTGCTTATTCGCAAGATACGCGCGTTCCTCATCCGTAAAATAGCGCGTTAAGAAGCCGTCGCTTTTTTGCAGCGTCTTTTCGATGCGCTCCACCTGGCAGACGTCGATCCCCAGGCCGATCACCGCATGCCTCCGAACCAGGCCGCGTTGGCAATCGCCCGGGCGGTAACCTCCGCGGCGGCGGCGCACAGTTGGATCATATTCACGTCTGTGTTCACGCGCCCGGTTGCCAAAGCGAATACGGTATCCCCGTCCGCCTGGGTGTGCACGGGGCGGATAGCGCGGGCAAAGCCGTCGTGCGCGCAGGAAGCCAAACGGTTGGCCTGCGGTTTGGTCAGGATCGCGTCGGTCGCCACGGTCACCAGCGTCGTATTTCCTGCCTGCGGTATTTTCAGGTGTTCCGCGGCGGGCGTTGTGCCAAACAAAAGACCCTCGCAGGTCACAGGTTTTCCGTCGCTCAGGCGGCCGCAGGCAAGCACCTTGCCCGTGTGGGGATGATACACGTCGCCGCCCGCGTTCACGCACGCGATGGCGCCGATGGTTACGCCGTCGGGCAAGGTGATCGAAGCCGTACCCGTGCCGCCGAACACCGGCTGCGCGCCCGGCACGAATTTGCCGATCGTCGCGCCTGTACCCGCGCCGTACGCGCCCTGCTCCACCGTTTTTTTCGCGTTCTTGCAGGCCTCGAAGCCCATGCCGGCATCCGGGCGCACCCGCCCGTCGCCCACCATCAAATCAAACAAAACCGCGGCGGGCACAATCGGTACGCAGAAGGAGCCGACCTCGTACCCCATGCCCGCTTCCTCCAGAAAGCGCATCACACCGGCCGCCGCATCCAGCCCATACGCGCTGCCGCCGGTCAGCAGTACGGCGTTGGCCTTCTCCACGGTCGCCTCGCTGCGGGTGAGGCTGATTTCACGCGTTCCGGACGCCGCCCCGCGCACGTCCGCGCCGACGACCGCGCCATCGCCGCCGCAGAGCACCACGGTAACGCCGGTCAGCGCCTGCGTGTTTTGCGCCTGCCCCACGCGGATGCCGTGCACATCGGTTATCGCGCCTTGAAACAAGGGTTTCGTCACATTGCATCTCTCCTGTCGCTGCGGTCGGTTTTTTCGGTTGTTATCAGAAGAGTTTCGTCAGCCGCCCTCCGCTTTCCTGCCGAGCACCGCCTGTACGGCGTCCGCAAGCGTGGGGAACACGGCGCAGCCGGTTTGCATCAGCTGCCGCGCGCTCATATGCCCGCGGGCAACCAGCACGCAATCCGTTTGCAACGCCTGCGCCACCAGCGCATCGTGCACAGTATCGCCCACGATGACGCAGCGCTCCGGCGGGCAGGAATTGCGGGCGAGCCAGTCCCGGGCGATTTCGGTTTTATCGGTGGCGTAGATATGCGAAAGGCCCAGCACGTCGTTAAACCGGTGCAGGATGCCCGCGTTTTGCAGCTGCGCGCACAGGTGCTCCCGCATGCTTGCGGACAGCACCACCTGTTGGTACCCGTTTTCCTGAAACGCGTCCAGCGCGGCCAGCGCGTCGGCAAACAGCGGCACGGCGCCGCAGCCGGCCACGTATTCGTCCATCCAGGCGTTGGCGACGGCGGAGAACATCTCCTCCGTCACCCCCGCCCGTTCATAGTAGCGTTTGACCGGAAAGGTAAACTGCTCGTGATAGGCTTCGACGCTTGCAATTTGCGGCAGCCCGAAGCGCGGAAACACGCGGTTGCGCACGCCGATCGCGTACTGCACGTCGTCCAGCAGCGTGCCGTTCCAATCCCAGAAAACTACCCTGCCGTTCATCAATACGCCTTGGCGAAGTAGATCAGCTTGTCCGCCTTCTTGCCGCAGCACACGCAGGTTTCACCGACGGGGGTCTGGTCAAACGGCATGTTGCGGCTGGTGGCGTTGAACTCCTGCTTGATTTTCTCCTCGCAGGCGGCGTCCCCGCACCACATGGTTTTGGCAAAGCCCGTTTGCACGGCGATGTTTAGCTCGTCCATGGTTTTCACTACGGTAATGTGTTCGTCACGAAGCTTCGCAGCTATTCTAAATAGATTTTGTTGAATTTCATCCAGCAGTGCTCCAAGTTTATCTGTAAGTCCAACAAATGATATCGGAAACTTATCAAAAGTATCGCGCCGGAAAGCCATCACTTGATGGTTTTCGATGTCGCGGGGCCCGATTTCCAGGCGTACAGGTACGCCCTTCAATTCCCAGTCGTTAAACTTATAGCCGGGGGATACGGTATCGCGGTCGTCCAGCTTCACGCGGAAACCCGCGGCGGTGAGTGTTTTGTATACCTCGTCGCACTTCTCCGTGACGCCGCCCTTGTGCGCGGCAACGGGCACGATCACGATCTGGATGGGCGCGATTCGGGGGGGCAGGCGCAGGCCGCGCTCATCGCCGTGCGCCATGATGATCGCGCCGATCAGCCGCGTGGAGATACCCCAGCTGGTTTCGTGCACGTACTCGAGCTTGCCCTCGCGGCTTAAGAACTGAATGTTGAACGCTTCGGCGAAGTTCGTGCCGAAGTTGTGGCTGGTGCCTGCCTGCAGGGCTTTGCCGTCCTGCATCATGGCTTCCATACTGTAGGTAGCCACGGCGCCCGCGAACTTTTCCTTATCGGTTTTGCGGCCGCACAACACCGGAATGGCAAGCTCCTGCTCCGCCACCTCCCGGTACACCTCCAGCATTTGCAGGGTTTCCTCCTGCGCCTCGGCGGGCGTTTCGTGAATGGTGTGGCCTTCCTGCCAGAGGAATTCCGACGTGCGCAGGAAAGGCCGGGTGCTCTTCTCCCAGCGCACCACGGA
>JAEWTC010000180.1 GCA_023459675.1 Bacillota bacterium
GAGAACTGCACATTCCGTCCATTCCGCTCAATACCTATCAGAAAGGCGTGAAGGACGAACGCGGCGCGTTTACCGACAAGGAGTTCCTCCACATCTTCCACGATATGCAGGTGATCCGCGAGTTTGAGACCATGCTGTACAGCGTTCGCACCACCAAGCAGTATAACGGCGTGGATTACGTCTACACCGGCCCCGCGCATCTTTACACCGGGCAGGAGGCCGCCGCCGTGGGCATGGCGTATACCCTGGACCTGAAGGACGCGATTTTCGGCTCCCACCGCAGCCACGGCGAGGTGCTTGCCCGCGGCTACAGCGCCATCCGCCAGCTGGGCGACGCGGACCTAAGCCGGATCATGCAATCCTTCAACGGCGGTAAAACGCTGCGCGCCATTGAGAAAAACGCGCAGGGCGATACGCACGCGATGGCGCAGGACTTCCTGCTGTACGGGTTCATGGCGGAGCTGTTCGGCCGTGAAAACGGGTTTACCCAGGGGCTGGGCAACTCCATGCACGTGTTCTTCACGCCGCTTGGCATCTATCCCAACAACGCGATCGTCGGCGGCAGCGCGGGCATCACAGTGGGCGCTGCGCTTTACAAGAAGATCATGCGGGAAGACGGCATCGTAGTCTGCAACATCGGCGACGGTTCCCTGGGCTGCGGCCCCGTGTGGGAAGCGTTTAATTACGCGTCCATGGATCAGTTCACCAAGCTTTGGGACGAAGCCCACAAGGGCGGCCTGAAGCTGATCTTCAACGTGTTCAACAACGGCTACGGCATGGGCGGCCAGACTGCCGGGGAAACCATGGCATACGGCATTCTTGCGCGCGTCGGCGCGGGCATCAACCCGAACGCGATGCACGCCGAGCGGGTGGATGGGTACAACCCGCTGGCTGTGATTGACGCGTACAAGCGCAAGCGCAAAGTGCTGGAAGCAGGGGAGGGCCCCGCGCTTCTGGACGTGGTTACGTACCGCTTCGTGGGCCATTCCGCAACGGACGCCTCCACCTACCGCACCAAGGAGGAAATCGAAACCTGGCAGGCGGTGGACGCGCTGAAAACCTACCGGCAGCAGCTGGTAGACGCCGGCGTTGCCACCGAGGATCAGCTGGCGCAGATGGAAGAGGGCGTCAAGAGCAACATTACCCGCATCATGAAGCTCGCGATCGACGAAAGCACGTCCCCGCGGCTGGATTTGGTCAAAAACCCGGATGCGATCCGCGGCTATAACTTCTCAAACGTCCGCGTGGAGAAGTGCGCGGAATGCGAACCCGAGGTGTTAAAACCCCTCGAGGAAAACAGCCGCGTGAAGAAAAACAAATCAAAAATCCGCTACGCGTTTGACGAGAACGGCGAACAGGTGAGCAAGCTCAAGCAGTTCAACGTCCGCGACGCGCTGTTTGAAGCCATCATCGGCAAATTCTATCAGGACCCCACGTTGATCGCCTTCGGCGAGGACAACCGCGATTGGGGCGGCGCGTTCGGCGTGTACGGCGGTTTAACGGAATCGCTGCCGTATCACCGTTTCTTCAACTCGCCGATCAGCGAAAGCACCATCGTGTCCAGCGCCGTAGGCTACGCGCTGATGGGCGGCCGCGCGATCCCGGAACTGATGTATTGCGATTTCCTGGGCCGCGCGGGAGACGAGGTATTCAACCAGATGGCCAAGTGGCAGGCCATGAGCGCCGGTATTCTGCGGATGCCCGTAGTGCTGCGCGTTTCCGTTGGCAGCAAGTACGGCGCGCAGCACGCGCAGGACTGGACCAGCCTCGTATCCCACATTCCGGGCCTCAAAGTATGCTTCCCCGTCACCCCGTACGACGCGAAGGGCTTGATGAACGCCGCGCTTTCGGGCAGCGACCCCGTGGTGTTCTTTGAAAGCCAGAAGCTGTACGACCGCGGCGAGGAGTTCCACAAGGAAGGCGTTCCGGAGGGATACTACGAAATTCCCATCGGCGAGCCGGATATCAAGCGCGCGGGTACGGATCTGACCATCCTGACGGTCGGCGCGTCGCTGTATCCGGTGATGGACGCAGCCAAAGAGCTGGCAGCCTACGGCGTTTCCGCCGAGGTGATCGACGCGCGCAGCCTGGTGCCCTTCAATTACGAGCCGGTGATCGAGTCCGTGAAGAAGACCGGGCGCATCGTGCTGGTATCCGACGCGTGCGAGCGCGGCAGCCACATGAACGATTTTGCCCGCAACATTACGGAATTCTGCTTCGGATATCTGGACGCACCGCCCGTCGTGGTCGGCGCATCCAACGGTATCAGCCCCTGCCCGGAACTGGAGAACTATTACTATCCGCAGCCGAGCTGGATTTTGTCCGCCGTGCACCAGAAGATTTTGCCCCTCAAGGGCTATGTGCCGGAGTTTAATTACCAGACGCTGGAGAAGATGCGGCGTGAGCGGCTTGGGCTGTAAACCGGAGGAGGTTTCCATGACGGATTTAATGAAGAACCTGATCGCCATGTCCCACCGGTATGGCGGCGACAGCCGTTACGTGCTGGCGGGCGGCGGCAATACCTCCGCAAAGAAAAACGGGGTGCTGGTAGTCAAGGCTTCCGGCACCCGGCTCTCCACCGTTGCGGAAAGCGGTTTTGTAAAGATGGACCTTGGGAAGATTTCCGCCATGTTCCAAAAGCCGTACCCGCAGGAAGACAAACAACGCGAAAACGAGGCGTTGGCTGACATGATGGACGCGCGCCTCGCGGAGGAAACCGCCCGCCCAAGCGTGGAATGCATGCTGCACGGCCTGTTTCCGCAAACCTACGTGCTGCACCTGCACCCCGCGCTTGTCAACGGTCTTACCTGCGGCGTGAACGGAGAAACGGCCTGCAAAGAGCTGTTCGGGGAAGACGCCGTCTGGGTTCCGCTGACGAAACCGGGCTACACGCTGGCAAAGGCCTGCTTCAACCTGTTCGAAGCGTACCGGAACAAGCACGGCAAGGCGCCGGAGCTTCTGTTTATGCAAAACCACGGCGTGATCGCTGCGGCGGATACCATGGAGGCGATCGACCGGCTGATGGAGCGCGTGATGGGCGTGATCGGGCAAAGAGCGGGGAAGCTGCCGGATTTTGCCGCGCAGCCCGCGCCGGAAGCGGCGCTCGCCGCCGCGCCCACATTGCGGATGCTGTATCAAAAGGAAGCGGGCAAGGCGTGCGTTTCCTTCCACCGCAGCGATGCGGTGCTGCAGCTCTCCCTTGAGGACGTCCGTAAACCCTTTAACCCCGATCAAATCGTGTACTGCAAGGCGGCGCTTTTGGAACTAGAGGCGGACGGCGACGCAGCCAAGGCGTTCAGCGCGTTTATCGGCAAGCACGGATACGCGCCTAAGGTCGCGGTCATGCCGGGCGTAGGCGTATTCGGCCTTGGTAAAACAAAAAGGGAAGCCGATACGTCGATCTCCCTGTTTTTGGACGCGGTGCAGATTGCGGCTTATGCCAAGGGCTTCGGCGGCCCGCTTCCGCTGACGGACGAGTTCACCACCTTTATCCTGGAATGGGAAGTGGAAAACTACCGGCAGAAGGTGGCGTTCTCGGCAGGCAACGCGCTTCGGATGGACGGGAAGATCTGCATCGTCACCGGAGCGGCGCAGGGCTTTGGCGAAGGCATCGCACGCGCGGTTGCCGCCCAGGGCGGGTATGTGGTCATCGCCGATATGAACGAACAGGGCGCGAAGGCCGTGGCGGATTCCCTGTGCGCGCAATTCGGCGAGGGAACGGCGGTCGGCGTGAGCGCCAACGTGACGGACGAGGCGTCCGTCAAACGGATGGTGGATTTCGCCGTCGCGCAGTACGGCGGTCTGGACGTGATGGTGGCCTGCGCGGGGATCGTGATTTCCGGCGATTTAACGGCGCTGACGCTGGAGCAGTTCCAGAAGGTGACCGCGGTCAATTACACCGGCTATTACCTGTGCGCCAGGCAGGCCGCCGCCGTGATGAAACTCCAGCGCGCCGCCGACCCCGCATCGATGGCGGATATCATCGAGATCAATTCCAAAAGCGGCCTGGAAGGCAGCAAGGCGAACTTCGCGTATGCGGGCAGCAAATTCGGCGGCGTCGGCCTTACGCAGAGCTTCGCGCTGGAGCTTGCTCCTTACGGCATCAAGGTAAACGCTGTCTGCCCCGGGAACCTGCTGGACGGGCCTCTGTGGAGCGATCCCGTGAAGGGTTTGTTCCGGCAGTATCTGGACGCGGGCAAGGTGCCGGGCGCCAAGACCGTACAGGACGTACGCAGCTTTTACGAAGCCAAGGTTCCCCTGGGGCGCGGCTGCCTGGAGGCGGACGTGGCAAAAGCGATCTTCTACATCGTGGAACAGGAGTATGAAACAGGGCAGGCTCTGCCGGTGACCGGCGGACAGGTAATGCTAAAGTAACGGAGAGATCCCCATGCAAGAAACCGCATCCCTGAACGCTTTCACCGCAAAGGAGCGCCTAAAAAACCTCGATACGCTTCTGCGCGAGCATCCGGTAACCCCCGAACAGACCGGCCTTGTGAACAACCACATCCATACCATCTACTCCTTTTCGCCGTACTCGCCGACCGCGGCCGCTTATCAGGCGTGGCGAAGCGGGCTGGCGACCGCCGGGATTATGGATCACGATTCGGTATCCGGCGCGGAAGAGTTCCTGGATGCCGGAAAGAAAATCGGCATTGCCGTGACCAACGGGTTTGAGTGCCGCTGCGGCATGCAGGGAACGCCGTTTGCCAACGTCCGCCTGAACAACCCGGATCAGACCGGCGTGGCGTACGTTGCCTGCCACGGCATTCCGCGGCAGAGCATCAAAAAGGCAAACGCGTGGCTTGCGCCATACCGAGAAAACCGGGGCAAGCGCAACCGGTTGATGGTGGAACGCCTGAACGCGCTGTGCACGCTGGACGCCCTGCGGCTGGATTACGAGCGCGACGTGCTGCCGTTAAGCTTTGCGCACGAAGGCGGCTCTGTGACCGAAAGGCATATCCTGTA
>JAEWTC010000181.1 GCA_023459675.1 Bacillota bacterium
GGCTGGACAGCAGCACGTTGCCCACAATCCACAAAACCAGCACGAAGAGAAACGAGCCGATGAACACCCAGCTGCCCGCAAACGACGCCAGTTTGTCCGCCATCCGGTCGCCCCGCGTCAGCCGGTCTTCGTGCGCCTGGGCGATGTTTTTGGTCACCTTGGTTTCCAGGATGAGTTCCATCACTTCCTGATCCTCGACGTCCGCAAAGCTCCTGTCGCTGTCCAGAATGATCCTCACCAGGTCTTCGCGCGAATACTGCCTGTTTTCCATACGAGCATCTCTCCCGCTAATTCGTTTTTCGTTCCCGCCTGTATGCTGCGAATATAGCCCAGCGGGCAGGGTATGTCAACTACACTATTCCGCAGCGAGCCTTCCATCTCCAGACCACCTATGCATCAAACGTTCGTAACAGCGACAACCGGCAAGTGTTGAACGAGCTGGAGGAAAATACACGCCGATTGTTCATCCGCACCCAACACTGGGGTGTCGCGCGATGCCCGGGGCGAGCTGCGCGGCGAAGATGACGAAAAACTGTAACCCGCTGCATGGATAAATATATATTTGTGCGGGAACCGGCAAGGTGTCCTACCCACTGTGCGAGGAAAGGATGGACCTGTTTTTGTCGCTGACGATTGAAAAGGCGTCGCGGGAAGACCGGGCAATCAAGGTCAAGCTGCAGCCATGGGCGGTAAAGATAGAATACTATCAAGCCTAGAAATAAAAAATAGAATCAACTAACGATGATTTCATTTCTGTACAATACGTTGCATCAATTCTATCCCGTGACGTTTTGTGATAAAATAAAGAAGATTCTAAAGGTATTTTACTATAAGTTATTTCTTGCCCTAAATTGGAAAACAGATCCCATAAACTAAACATCAGTGGAGAGATGCAAATGAACTTTGTTGATATTTTCCAAAACTATCTTTTATATCCTGATTTAGTAGCTGAACTAGTGGATTATTTCGATTTTGATGACGAATATGGCAAAAAAAGCGTGGCGGATTTTTGTCATATAAAAGCAAAACCCATTGATAATAGTACAAGTATTTATACCGTACTCCCTGAACTTGCTGTTTACATCTGTGAAATATTGTGTAAACACAATTACATGTTTTGCACAAGAAATGAATCTGTTGTATTGGGTCATGTAAGTTACTCTCTTAATATATTCTTCTCTCGAGTTTGGAAAGAGCAACGAGAGGAGATGATAATTTTACTTAACTCACTTATATATGGTTTTGAGTTCATCTATCATTATTATATGATTAAGGAAATTATTGTCCCCATTGTCCAAAAATCATATAACAGTGAAACAAAAAGTGAAAAGTATAGTCTTGGTACGGGCGTAAAAATCAACAACGGAATTCTAACCGCGAAACATTGCCTTGAGAATGCAACAAGTATTGCCATCAAAGGTTTTTCAAAATCTCAGCTTAATGGAAGAGAAATAATTATTAGTGGTAACGCTAATATAGATATTGCATTCATAACTGATACTGGTCATCATCAAAATGCAATAAAGCTCATGGAGGGTAGAGTAGCTCAGGATATATTGGTGATGGGTTATCCGAGATTAGCTGGGTATCATGAATTTCTTACCGCAGAAAAAGGTATGATCTCAGCCGCCGGTAAGATAGAAGAACGATTTACTTCAACCAAGGGATCTATAGCTGCACTCGGTAAAAGCATCTTTTCGAAAGAGGAAATGTTGTTGGTAACTGCAAAAATTAGTGGTGGAAGTAGTGGAGGGCCAATTATTAACCAGTTTGGATATATTGTGGGTATTGCTTGTAGTTTACCTTGTGCTGAAGGCGATTATGAAAATTTAGGATATGGGGCTGCAATTTCTACAAAAACAATAATCGATGTAATTAATAAACAAGAGGATACATTATGTATATCGCCTAATTTATTCGTTGATTTCGACTCAATATAACGATAAAAGAGATAACTTGATGCTTTCTATTTGTGATATACACCATCACTCTTTATCTATGTATGCTTTCCATCACCTATATTCTATGCTACAATATTCTGTGTTTGCATATCACTTCCGCCGGAGGTATTTTTCATGTCGTTTTGGAAGGCAAAGCTCGTAAAGCCTTTACAGATAGGGCTTTGGCTGCTGGTGGACGCGGCGCTGTGCAACGCGGCGATGATCCTCGCCCAGCAATTCCGTTTCGGCGTGGAAATACCCGAGCTTTTCTTTCAGCGGTACTTAAACCTTGCGCCGGTAATGACGGCGCTGTGCCTGCTGTCGTTTTTCGCGTTCGGCCTGTACCGGAATTTGTGGAAGTTTGCCTCCGTATCCAGCGTGTTTTCCATTTTGCTGGCAACGCTTGTGGGCTGCGGGGCAACCTACGCCTATTCCCTGATCGGCTACCTGATCACCCAGCCCCGGAACTTCGCCCTGCTGCACCGCACCATTTATATGCTGCACTGGCTGATCTTCATGGCGCTTGCCGTTGGATCGCGCTATTTATACCGGCTGGCCTTTACCCTCTCGTTCAAGCGCGGCGGCGGCGGCCCGGCGCGGCGGCTGATGATCGTGGGCGCAGGCTGGGCCGGCGCCAACGTGATCCGCGACGTGAAAAGCGGGCGCTTCGCGGGCAGCCAGGCCGTGATCGCCGTGGACGACAACCCAAGCGTGGCGGGCGCGCGGCTCAACGGCGTGAAGGTGCTCAAGGGCACCGCGCTGATCCCCCGATATGCCAAGGAATACCGGATTGACGATATCGTAATCGCGATCGCAACCCCGAACGGCAGCCTCAGAGAGCTGGTGGAAACCTGCCTGTCCACCGGGTGCCGCGTGCGGCGGGTGACGGCGCTGGAGGACCTGAACCTGAAGGGCACGCAAAGCGAGGTTCGCGACCTGAACATTGCCGACCTTCTGGGGCGTAGCGAAACGCGCATGAACATGACGCAGGCCGCGGAGTATTTCCGGGGCAAATCGGTGCTGATCACCGGCGGCGGCGGCAGCATCGGCGGTGAGCTGTGCCGCCAGATGCTTTTGTTTCAGCCCGCCCGGGTTGTGCTGTACGACATCAATGAAAACTATATGTACGACCTGTTTGCCGATCTGAAGCACACCCACGGCGACGCGCTGAAAAGCCTGCTGCTGCTGCGCGTAGGCTCCGTGCAGGACGAAGCGCGGCTTAACGAAATTATGGACGAGTTCGCATTTGACACCGTGCTGCACGCGGCGGCGCACAAGCACGTGCCGATGCTGGAGGACAGCCCCGTGCAAGCCGTGAAGAACAACGTGTTCGGTACCTATACCGCCGCCAGGTGCGCGGGCGAGCACGGCGTGAAGCGCTTTGTGCTGATCTCCACCGACAAGGCCGTTAACCCCACCAACGTGATGGGCGCCACGAAGCGCGCGGCCGAGATGGTGGTCGCTGCGCTTTCCAACACGTTTGACACCGAGTATGTATCGGTGCGGTTTGGGAACGTGCTGGGCTCGCACGGCAGCGTCGTGCCGCTGTTTGAGCGGCAGATACGCGCGGGCGGGCCGATCACCGTGATGCACCCGGACATCGTGCGCTATTTTATGACCATCCCGGAGGCCGCAAGCCTGGTGCTGCAGGCCGCGGTGCTGGCCAAGGGCGGGGAGCTGTTCGTGCTGGACATGGGCCAGCCGGTGCTCATCCGCGAGCTTGCCGAGCGTATGCTGCAGCTGTATGCCGCACAGGGCGGGCAAAACCAGGTGGAGATCGTATACACGGGCCTGCGCCCGGGCGAGAAGCTGTACGAGGAGCTGCTGACCGACGACGAAAGCCTTGCCCGCACGGAGCTGGAAAAGATCTACGTAACCAACCCCGACAGCGTAACGCAAGCCCAGCTGCAGGAGATGCTCCGGGAACTGCAGGCTTGTGCGGACAAGCGGGGCGATATGCGCGCCTGCCTGCGCCGGTTCATCCCCACGTTCCGCGACGCGTGCGAGGTGAACGGGCAAGCCGCCAACATCAACGTATGACGGACCACGAGCGCTATATGCGCATGGCCCTCGCGGAGGCGATGCTTGCCGCGGACGAGGGCGAGGTGCCCGTGGGCGCGGTGATCGTGCGCGGGGACGAAGTGCTGGCACTGGCGCATAACCGCCGCGAGCAGACGAACGACCCGACAGCCCACGCCGAAATGCTGGCCATCCGGGAGGCGGCCGCCAAGCTTGGCGACCGCAGGCTTACCGGGTGCACGCTATACGTAACGCTGGAGCCCTGCCCCATGTGCGCGGGCGCGCTGGTGATGGCAAAGCTCGACGCCTGTTACTTCGGCGTAGGCGACGAACGGCAGGGATGCGTGGAAAGCGTGTACGCCCTCGCGGCCGACCCGGCGTTTTATCACCGGGTGCAATGCGCGGGCGGCCTGCTGGAACCCGAGTGCAAAGCTTTGATGCAGACATTCTTTGAAACGCGCAGATAAGGAGAACCCCCCTTGCGAATTGACACCATCGTGACCGACCTGGACGATACCCTGTTAAACGGCAGCGCGGAACTTAGCCCACTCACCCTGCAGATGATCGCGGAGCTTTCAAGGCGCGGCATCCGCTTCCTTGCCGCCAGCGGGCGGGCGGCCTCCAGCATGCGTCCGTTCGTTAACCTCATCAACGCTGGCCAGCCCTACATCGCCAGCAACGGCGCGCAGATTTTAAGCCCGGATCATACCGTGCTCCACGAGGATCTGTTCACGCCGGAGCAGGCCCGCGAACTGATCCGCTACTTTCAGGAGAAAAACATCTACATGCAGTGCTACCGCGACGATTATTTTTACTTCGCCAGTGAAAATGAGAACAGCAAGCGGTACGCGCGGCAAACCGGCATGGCGGGCAAAGCGGTGAACGATTTATACGCGTTTGTGGACTTCTCCACCCCCAAGGTGTTAAGCGTTGCGGCGCCGGACGTGGTGGAAGCCCTGTACCCGCTCATTCAAAAGGATTTTCCGGACGTTTCCTTCACCATCAGCAAGCCCTACTTCCTGGAAGCGCAGCCCAAGGGCGTCAGCAAGGGTTCGGCGCTGAAATGGCTTGGCGAACGGCTGGGCTTTACCCCGGAGACGACGATGGCGTTCGGCGACAGCTTGAACGACCTGGAAATGCTCCGCTACACGCCTTATGGCGTAGCCATGCAAAACGCGCGCGACGAGGTAAAGCAGGCGGTGCGCTACGTAACCGATTACCCAAACACGCAGGACGGACTGGCGCATTTTGTGATGACCCACGTACTATCCGAAACAGAGGGAGCGTGAACGTATGATCAGGATTTCCGATTTCGCCAAAGCGCTGGATCTGAAGGTGCTGCATCCTTCCACACGCGAGGAAATGAACATCACCTTGCCGGATCTGAACCGGCCGGGAATGCAGTTTTTCGGGTTCTACGAGTACTTTTCCCACGAGCGCCTGCAGGTGATCGGCAAGGCGGAAATGAACTACCTGGAATCCGTGGATACCGAAAAACGCCTGGGAATCCTGCGGCCGTTCATGCGGTATCCCCTGCCGGGGATCGTGATCTGCTGGGCGATGACCGCGCCCAGGGAGCTGTTGGACCTGGCGCGGGAGTTTGACATTCCCATACTCCAGTCCAGCAAGAAAACCACGGTGTTCACCCTGCAGGCGATCACCTACCTAAGCCGCCAGCTTGCGCCGCACGAAACGCGCCACGGCGTGCTGGTGGACGTGTTCGGCGTGGGCGTGATGATTACCGGCGACAGCGGCGTGGGCAAGAGCGAAGCGGCGCTGGAGCTGGTGAAGCGCGGCCATCAGCTGTGCGCGGACGACGTGGTGGATATCTGCCGCGTGGCGGACGACCGGCTGATCGGCGAATCGCCCGAAACCATCCGTCATTTCATGGAGATCCGCGGCATCGGCATTATCGACATCCGCGCGATGTACGGCGTCGGCGCGATTACGCTGTCCAAGTCCATCGATATCGTGATCCATTTGGAAAAGTGGGATCAGGAGAAGGAATACGACCGCCTGGGGCTGACCGAGGAGAACATTTCCATTATGAACGTGGAGGTGCCCTACCAGGTAATGCCGGTGCGGCCGGGGCGCAACCTTGCCATCATCATTGAAGTGGCCGCCCGCAACCTGAGCCTGAAACGGCTTGGATACAGCGCGGCCAGCGAGCTGGACCGCCGCCTGAGCGACATGATGCTTCACAGCGCGGAAAACGATCAGAAATAGCGGGAGGAAGCTATGATTTATCTGGGATTTGACGTTGGCGGGACGGCGGTCAAAGTCGGCATTCTGGACGAGCATGCCCGGATCCTGGCCCAGGGTTCCACGCCCACGGGCGTGGGGAAGCCGTACCCGGAGATTATCCGCAATATGGCGGAATACGCCGTGGAGCTTTTACAAACCATCGGGCTGACGGCGGCGGACGTGACCGCCGTGGGCGTTGGCGTGCCGGGCGTTGCGGAAAACGTGCACGGCATGGTGATGCGCTGCGTGAACATGGACTGGTGGAACGTGCCTTTCCGCGATGAAATGTGCAAGTACTTCACCCAGCCCATCGTGCTGGGCAACGACGCGGACCTTGCCGGGTACGGCGAGAGCATTTGCGGTTCGAGCGCCGGCACGGATTCCAGCGTGTTCATCACGCTGGGCACGGGCGTTGGCGGCGGCCTGATCATCTTCGGGCGGTTATGGAGCGGTCACCACAGCGCGGGCGGCGAGCTTGGGCATATTACCATGCAGATTGACGGCGAGCTTTGCACCTGCGGCAGGCGCGGCTGCCTGGAGCGCTATTGCAGCGCGACGGCGCTGATCCGTATGGCGCGGGAAGCGCTTGCCAAGCACCCGGAAAGCGCCCTGTGGGCGGAAACCGGCGGAGACCCGGAAAAGCTGAACGGCAAGAACATCTTCCGCTGCGCCATGGACGGCGACCCCGCCGCGGTGGATGTATTCGACCGGTATATTCATAACCTGTGCCTTGCGCTTTCTTCGGTGATCTGCCTGTTGGACCCGCAGGCCATCGTGCTGGGCGGCGGGCTTTCCAAGGACGGGGAGTTCCTGCTTGCGGCCATCCAAAAGCGCATCCGCGGTTACCTCGCATTTCCCGAAGTGCCCTTTGCAGAGATTAAAATTGCGACGCTGGGCGCAAACGCCGGTTTCATCGGCGCGGCGATGCTCGCCAGGCAGCACATGGAGGACAGAAAATGATCACGCAAACCGTTTCCCAACTATATCAGAACCCGCCCAAGGCCGATACCGCCGCGTTTACGGTTTCGGGCTGGGTGCGCACCGTGCGCGATTCCAAGGCGTTCGGCTTTATGGAAATCAACGACGGCACAAGCTTCAAGAACCTCCAGATCGTGCTGGAAGGCGGCAAAACCGAGGGCTTTGCCGAAGCGCTGAAGATTACGCTGGGCAGCGCCATCCGCGCCACGGGTACGCTCACGCTTACGCCGGGCATGAAGCAGCCCTTCGAGCTGAAGGCGGATACCGTGGAAACGGTCGGCCTGTGCGACCCTTCCTATCCGCTGCAAAAGAAGCGGCACAGCTTTGAGTACCTGCGCACCATTGCGCACCTCAGGCCCCGCACGAACACGTATTACGCGGTGTTTCGCATCCGCTCGCTGGCGGCGCAGATCGTGCACCAGTTCTTTATGGAGCGCGGGTTTGTGTACGTGCATACGCCCATCATCACCGCAAGCGACTGCGAAGGCGCGGGCGAGATGTTCCAGATCACGACGCTGGATTTAAACAACCCGCCGCGCAACGAGCAGGGCGCGGTGGATTACACGCAGGATTTCTTCAAAAAGCAAGCCAACCTCACCGTGAGCGGCCAGCTGAACGTGGAAACCTTCTGCCTTGCGTTTCGAAACGTGTA
>JAEWTC010000182.1 GCA_023459675.1 Bacillota bacterium
CATCGATTGCGGAGCTTGCGCCGATGTGTGCCCTGTGGATGCTCCCGAGGAAGCGTAACTGCATCCAGACGGTTCATTAAAAGTGGCTTAGCCACTTTTTTTGTTATGCTCATTTATTCAGAACAACCATCGGCGTTCCAAAACGGCTTTCGTACACGATTTCCGTCAATTTATCTGATTTTCGCGGCGGGTATCGGGCTTGCGTGCGCAATCTCGAGTAAGTTTAACTGGTTGTCTTCGGGTTTCGAATGCCGTGATTGCCGGGTAATCGCGGATTAAGCCGTTATCAGCGGGGGAGTGTGGGTCGCATTACATCTCGCACTTTGGTATGCCAGCACTCTTGACAATAGATCAGGATTTGGTATAATTATTTTATCTATTCGCTAAAGAATACTTTAACGAATAGATGGATAGTAAAACGCACGGAAACTGGCATTTTGTGCCATCCGGGGATTCTATCGGGAATTCTATACAGGATGTGAGCGTATGTCCGAATTTTCAAAGGAAGATCTGGAAGAAGCGCTTCGCGCCATCATTTCGACAATTGCCAAATGTGAAAAGGTCCAGCCGAAACTCAAATGCGGCACCGCGCAGCATACGCTTTTGGTACGACGCATCAAAGCGCTTTCGATTTCTGCCGCGCTGATCCGGCAGGAGCTCGATGCTGCGGAAGATACACCTGCACTGACCGTGATAGACAGCCGGGCCGAAAGCGCTCGAACTCCATCCAATGGAACGCTCGATGAGAAACCGACCTTACCGTTATAAGCATACAAACGTAGCGAATATCCTTCGAAACGATGCGAAACGACGATAAACGTATTGTATCGATAAACGCTCGGCACCCGCGCCCCGCTGCACTTGATCCATTTCGCACAGCGCACTTTAGCGAATAGTTGCGCTGAATATTTGGAGGTGTCTTCCAATGCCGGAACAAACCTACCAGGAGTTGACGGATCAAAAACGAACGCTGCTCATCCGTTCCATGCTGGCTGCGCTCCCCCGTTCCTGTTCCGATTTCATCCGAAGCCTCCTCACCACCTCCAGTATTCTGACGCGGCTTGCGTATACGATCGATTTAAACACATTTTTTACGTTTGCGAGCAAGGAATTGCCCCTATTCGCCGATAAAAACGCCGCTGCGTTGACCGATACGGATATCGCGCAGCTGAAAGCCAGAGACATTGAGTTATATGCCGAGTATTTGACGCTATACTTCAAAGACAACGGAGAGGAAGGCGAACAGCAGCAGCGGATGCTGAAAAACCAATCGTACGGCGTGATGCGGAAGCTGTCCTCCTTACGGTCCTATTTCAACTATCTTTTTCGCACCGAACGCATACCCAGCAATACCGCCGCGCTTGTTCCTCTGCCGAAAATCCACAACAAGCCGATTCTCTTATTGGAGCCCGATGAAATGCACCGCTTGATCCGTGCCGTATCCACCGGCGAACAGCTCACTTCCCGCCAGCAGGCCTATCATAAGCTCGTTGGCGTTCGTGATTTTGCCATCATTCTGCTGTTCCTGGGAACCGGTATCCGCGTCAGCGAGTGCGTCGGCATCAACCTGCAGGATATCGACTTTGCGGCAAGCGCATTGCTCGTGACCCGGAAGGGCGGCAATCAGGTGATCGTCTACTTTCCGGACGAAACGGCCGAGGCATTAAAGGCGTACGATGAGGAACGCCGGAAGATCATAACCGAGCCTACGCATGAGAACGCGTTTTTCCTCTCGCTGCAGCGCAAGCGCATCACCCAGCGCGCCGTTGAGAAAATGGTCAAGAAATATGCGGAGATCGTGGTTCCGCTTAAAAAGCGGATCAGCCCCCACAAGCTGAGAAGCACATACGCGACCAACCTGTACCGGGAAACGCAGGATATCTACCTTGTTGCTGAAGCTCTTGGGCATTCGGACGTCAATACAACGCGCAAGCATTATGCCAGCATGAGCGACAAGCGCATGCGGGAAGCCGCCCTGAACACCAAGCTAACCGAAGAAGACGGCCCGGCCGAATCAACTTGATAAATCCCGGAGAGTATGGTATCCTCAAATTAGAACATATGTTTGCAGGGAAGTGATCGGTATGGGTAATCCTCGCGGAGAAAGTCAGGATCGTATCTTTACCTATATTAAAAAGGTAGTCAAAGATAAGGGCTATCCCCCATCCGTTCGCGAGATATGCGAAGCGACCGGCCTCCACTCGACTTCCACCGTTCACGCGCACCTCAAACGGCTAGAGAAGAAGGGTTTAATCGCCCGCGACAGCATGAAGCCGCGCGCTATTTCGCTGTCTGCCGAGCTGCAGGCGGCTGAAACGGTTTCCGCTGTGCCGGTCGTTGGCCGCGTTACCGCCGGCATCCCCATACTGGCCACAGAGAATATCGAAGAATACATCACGATACCCAATATGCTGCTGGGCGACGGCGAACACTATATACTTGGCGTGCGCGGAGACAGCATGATCAACGCCGGCATTATGGACGGCGATTTTGTGGTGATCCGTAAACAGCAGGACGCCAATAATGGGGATATCGTCGTTGCCATGATAGACGACGAGGCCACCGTGAAACGTTTTTACCGCGAAAGCGGCCATATACGCCTGCAGCCGGAAAACCCCTCGATGCGCCCCATATTGTGCAAGCAGGTAACGATTCTTGGAAAAGTGGTTTCCTTATATCGTCTCTATTGAGGAATATTTCGTGCAAAATCATATCATCATCATCGGCGGCAGCTGTTTGGATATCTTTGCCGTTTCTTCCCAGCCGCTTGTACCACACGATTCCAACCCCGGGACAGTCCATATCGGATTTGGCGGAGTAGGCCGCAATATCGCCGAGAATTTGTCGCGCCTGGGCCAATGTGTAACCTTGATCGCCCCGTTTGGAGACGATCCCTTTTCACGGCAGATGCTTGCCTATACGGCCGAAGCGGGGGTATCCGTAGAGCATGCGTTGATTGTGCCTCAGGCGCAATCGCCTTACTATATCTCCGTGAACGATTCTGGCGGAGAGATGAACATCGCCGTAAACGACATGCGGATTTGCGAGCGATTATCGCCTTCCTTTGTTCAGCAAAAATTACAGGCGCTTAACCGGGCGGACGCAGTACTGCTTGATACGAACATCCCACAGGAAACGATTTCCCATA
>JAEWTC010000183.1 GCA_023459675.1 Bacillota bacterium
GGCAAACCCATGCAAACGGGACAAACGAGCGTGTTGGGCTGCGCGCCGAACACGGCCTTGCAGGAACAGAATACTTTGCTTTCCGTTTTGAGTTCGACGTGTGTTTCCAGACCGATGACCATTTCCCAGTTCATACCGTTTCACCTCCCTTGCGCCGTTCATAAGGCCGCTTTCCGGCGTTTGGTCTCACTTTTTTCTCATAGACGTTAGCAATGGTCAACAAGGATTGAAGGCTGTGCATCGCCCCCAGAAGGCTCATGCCGACGGGCAAAACCGTTTCGCTTTCATGCACCAAACCGCAGGGTATGCTGATCGCCGGCAAGCCCGTAAGGTTGGCCGTAACCGTATACAGGTCCCCCATGTACATCTCCATGGGGTCGTCCGTCTTTTCTCCCAGCCGGAACGCAACGGTCGGCGCAACGGGCGTAAGCACCGCCGCGCAGGTGTTTAACACCTCGCCGTACTCCATCCGCAGCACGTCCCGCGCTTGCTGCGCTTTTTGATAATACTGGTCCTGATAGCCGCTCGACAGCGCAAACGTTCCCAGCATGATGCGGCGCTTCACTTCCAAGCCGAAGCCCTCTTCCCGGCTTTTCCGGTACAGCGCGTTCAGGTCCTCATACTCCTTTGCGCGATAGCCGTACCGTATCCCGTCAAACCGTGCGAGGTTGCTGGAAGCCTCCGCGCTGGATAGCACGTAATAGGCGGACAGCGCGTACCGGATGGACGGGATGCTGACCTCGATGATCGTTGCTCCCAGGCTCTTCATCTGCTCCGCGGCATGAAGAACGGCTTTCCGGACGTTGTCCGAAAGCCCCTCGCCAAAGCACTCCACCGGGATTCCGATGACGGTTCCCTGCAATGATTCGTCAGGTTTTGGCATACAGTCCGTCGGGATGCCGGCGTCGCTGGTTGCGTCGTGCGGATCATGGCCGGCGATGACCTGCATTACAAGCGCCGCGTCCTCCACCGTTTTTGCAATCGGACCGATCTGGTCCAACGAGCTGCCAAACGCCACAAGGCCGTAGCGGCTGACTGTGCCGTAGGCGGGTTTCACGCCGACCACGCCGCAGAAAGACGCCGGTTGCCGGATGCTGCCGCCCGTATCGCTGCCAAGCGTAACGGGAGCCATACCCGCGGCTACCGCTGCCGCCGGCCCTCCGGAAGACCCGCCCGGTACGCGGTCCGGCGACCACGGGTTACGGCATACGCCAAACGCGCTGTTTTCGTTGCTGGAACCCATGGCGAACTCGTCCATGTTCAGCTTGCCGAGTATCGGCATTCCCGCCGCTTTCAGCTTCTCAACAACTGTCGCATCGTAAGGCGATACGAAGTCAGCCAGCATCTTGGACGCGCAGGTGCAAACCTCGCCCTTAACCAGGATATTGTCTTTGATTGCGATGGGGATCCCGTCCATCGCTGACAGCGGTACCCCGCGTTTGCGGCGTTCGTCGCTTTGCGCCGCTTCCCCGAGCGCGCGCTCCGCATATACGTCCAAATACGCATGGATTTCGGGGTTCTGCTCGCGGATGGATTGCAAATAGCTCTCCACGATTTGCACGCTGGACAGTTCTCCGCGTTCCATTGCGTGAATAAGCTCCGTAACCGTCATTTTACATACAGCCGCATACTCCGTCATACGTATCCCCTCCTTATTCAAAGGTCTTTGGAACGGTGATACAGTTCCCTAGCGTCGTCTTCGCATTCAACAGCACCTCGGCTACCGTAAAGCTCTCCTTGGCAGTATCCGGGCGCGCGTTCACCATGCCAACCTCCGGGTTATAAGGCTGCTGCTGCGCTCGTTTCTGCAGGGTTTCCAGTTCTCCGGCAAACGCTACGATGCCCAGAAAATCCTTATCCAGCGCTTGTTCGTCGCTCTTTGAGAGGCTCAGCATACTGAGCAGCGCAGTGTTTTGCACGGTTTCCATGGTCAGTTGTTTTTTATGCACTTCCTGCAGTTCCGCAGCCGCGTTCACGCCGATTTTCAGTTCTTCCAACTGCTTGGGGTCAACAAAATCCGGCGCGTCCGTCATCAGGCAGCTGGCGTCCTTGGTTTTGGGAAACGCGATCACCTCGCGGATGGAGCTGGAGCCTGTAAAAAGCATAACAAGCCGGTCAATCCCAAACGCGAAACCAGCGTGCGGCGGCGTTCCATACCGGAACGCTCCCATCATAAACCCGAACCGGTCCTTCGCTTCCTCTTTGGAAAAACCAAGCGCGTCAAACACCTGGCTTTGAATGTCGTGCCGGTGGATCCGCACGCTGCCGCTGCCCAGCTCCACGCCGTTCAATACCACGTCGTACGCCTGCGAACGAACCTGCGCTTTGGTGCTGTCGTCCATCATCAGCGGCAGGTCTTCCTTAAAGGGCATCGTAAAGGGATGATGCATTGCGGCAAAGCGCTTATCTTCCTTCTTGTACTCAAACATCGGGAAGTCCGTAACCAGCGCGAACTGGAACGCCTGCCTGTCGATCAAATCCATCAGCTCGCCGCAGCGAACGCGCACGGCGCTTAACACCTTGCGGACGGTTTCCAGCTCGTCCGCGCAAAACAGCAGGAAATCACCGCTTGCCGCGTCCGTCGCCTGTTCCAGCGCTTTCCAGGCGTCCGCGTCGAAGTATTTGGGCAGGATGGAGTTGATCTCTCCATCCTCCCGGAAGAGAGCCCAGGCCATACCCTTCGCGCCGCTTGCGACCGCAAATTGCGTCAGCTGCTCGATCACGGTACGGGTAAACGTTTTTCCGCCGCCCTTGACGTTGATGGCCCTCACCACGCCGCCCTTGCGAACCGCGTTATGGAATACCGAGAAGGTAGACTCCGCCGCAATCGCGCTCACATCGACAATCGGTAGCTCGAACCGGAGGTCCGGTTTATCGTTTCCGTACACATCCATGGCTTCCTGCCACGTCAGCCGCTTAAACGGTAGCTCCAGTTTCCGCTCCATCACCCGCTCATAAATTTTGGTAAACAGGTTTTGCAGGTATGAAAGCATATCCTCCTGATGTACGAAGCTGCATTCCAAATCTACCTGCGTAAATTCCGGCTGCCGGTCCGCCCGCAAATCCTCGTCGCGGAAACAGCGCGCAACCTGAAAGTACTTGTCGATGCCCGACACCATCAGCAGCTGCTTATAAATCTGCGGGCTCTGCGGCAGCGCGTAGAATGTGCCGGGATGAATGCGGCTTGGCACCAGATAATCACGCGCGCCTTCCGGCGTTGACTTACAGAGAATCGGCGTTTCCACGTACAGAAACCCATCGTCGGTCAGTATGTTTTCCGCTTCCCGCTGCACCTTTGCGCGCAGCTTCAGGTTTTCAAGCATCTTGGGGCGGCGGAGATCAAGATAACGGTATTTCAGCCGCAGTTCTTCACGGATCAGCTCGTTGTCCTCGATGGGAAACGGCAGCGAGTCCGCCTCGGAAAGTATGGTCAGCTTCTCCGCCGCAAGCTCCACTTCTCCTGTCGGAAGCAGCGGGTTATAGGTTTGCTCGTCCCTGTGGCGGATCGTGCCGGTGATCTGCACCACCGTTTGGTTGTGCAGGCGTTCCGCCAGCGCGAAGCTCTCCGCGTCGACCACGGATTTATCCAGCACCGTTTGCAGGGTACCTTCGCGGTCGTGCACATCCACGAAGATTACGCCGCCCATATCGCGCCGCGTAATCACCCAGCCGCAGATCGTTGCCTGCCTGCCGATTTGCTCTCTTCGAAAAATACCGCAGTAATCCGTTCTGTACATGCGATTTCCCTCCCCGGAAAACAAAAACTTCCGCCCCATTTCTGGGACGGAAGTTATTCAACTCTTCCGCGGTACCACCCGCATTGGCTTTACAGCCCTCTCTTTGACGGAAACATACATTTCCCTCCGCTGTATCGGGCGTAACCCGTCCGCGTCTACTCAGCTTTCGCCGTTCAAGCGGATGCTCAGGGCTGTTCTTCGCTTTGGCGTGTCTGCCGCGTTCCCAGCCGCTGCGGCTCTCTGAAAGACACGATCCTAAGGTACTCTTCCCTTCATTGCCTTGTGCGAATTATAAACCGGCATTCTTACCCTGTCAAGCCGATGTACACAGGAAATACCAAAGAAAAACCCCCGCGCCGTTGCGCGGGGGCAGTTGCCGATGGTTTACTCCGCCAGCTTCTTGTACTTCGCGTACTTGAGCATGGCTTCCTTTTCGCTGTCCACGAAGAGCTTCTTGGCCAGCTCGGGGAACTGCTTCTGCAAGGAAGAGTAACGGATTTCGCCCTTGAGATAATCCTGGTACGTTCCGTCGGGCTCTTTGCTGTCCAGCGTCAGCGGGTTCTTTCCCTCGTCGGCGAGCAGCGGGTTGTAGCGGTAAAGCGTCCAATAGCCTGCGGCCACGGCGCGTTTGATCTCTTCCTGCGAGTATTCCATGTTGATGCCATGGTTGATGCAGGGCGCATACGCGATGATCAGCGAGGGGCCCGGATACGCTTCGGCTTCGTTCATGGCTTTGATCAGCTGCACGGGGTTCGCGCTCATGGCGACACACGCTACGTATACGTAGCCGTAGCTCATGGCCATCATGCCAAGGTCTTTCTTCTTGGTGCGCTTGCCGGCGGCCGCAAACTTCGCGGTGGAGCCGGTGGGCGTGGATTTGGAGGCCTGGCCGCCGGTGTTGGAGTACAGTTCCGTGTCGAGCACGAGGATGTTCACGTCTTCGTTCTGCGCCAGTACGTGGTCCACGCCGCCGTACCCGATGTCGTACGCCCAACCGTCGCCGCCGATAATCCATACGGATTTCTTGGTGAGGAGGTCGGCTTCGTCGAGAACCGCCTTTGCAAGCTTGCAGGCGTCGCAATCGCAGCCGTCTTCAATGCCGTCTTTGCAAGCAGCCAGCAGCGCGGCGCCGGCGGCTTTGGAGAGCTTTGCGTCCATCCGTCCGTCCAGCCAGGCCTGCGCGGCTTCCTTCAGCTCGGGAACCGTCCATTCGTGCGCCTTGAGCGCTTCCACGGTCTCCGCAAGTTTAGCGCGCCGCTGGGTGTAGGCAATGTGCATGCCGAAGCCGAACTCCGCGTTGTCTTCGAACAGGCTGTTTGCCCAAGCGGGGCCGTTGCCTTCGTTGTTCACGGTGTACGGGCAGGTCGGCGCGCTTCCGCCGTAGATGGAGGAACAGCCCGTTGCGTTGGCGATGATCATACGATCGCCAAACAGCTGCGTGGCAAGCTTCACATAGGGGGTTTCGCCGCAGCCCGCGCATGCGCCGGAGAACTCAAACAGCGGCTTGCAGGCTTGCGTATTCTTGATGGTCAGCAGGCTGTCCGGGCGCACTTCGGGCAAGGTTGAGGCAAACTTCCAGTTCGCGTTTTGTATTTCCTGCGTATCCTGCGGCTTCATGAAGAGCGCTTTTCCCTTGGCGGGGCACACCTGGGCGCAGTTGCCGCAGCCGGTGCAATCCAACGGGCTTACCTGAATGCGGAACTGCATGCCGGCAAACTCCTTGCCGCTTGCGTTCTTGGTTTCGAACGCATCGGGAGCCTTCGCCTTGTGCTCGTCATCCAGATAAATGGAGCGGATACACGCATGCGGGCATACCAGCGAGCAGGTGCCGCACTGAATGCAGCTGTCGATCTTCCACTCGGGTACGTTCACGGCAATACCGCGTTTTTCGAACTTCGTGGTGCCGGTGGGCACAAAGCCGTCGGGGCTGAACGCGCTTACGGGCAGGTGATCGCCTTCCTGCACGAGGATGGGCTCGATGACCTTTTCGTAATACGGCGTCGTTTCCACAACCGCGCAGGGCGCGCCGGTTACGGCGTCCGCCCATTCGGCGGGAACCTTGATCTCAACCAGCCCGGATATGGCGTTATCAATCGCGTCGTAGTTCTTCTTGACAATCGCGTCGCCCTTGTTGCCATAGGTCTTCTTTGCGTAGTTCTTCATGTACTGGTCGGCCTGCTCATAGGGAATGATATCGGCCAGCTTGAAGAACGCCGCCTGCATGGTGGTATTGATGCGGTTGCCCATACCGGCTTTGAGGGCGAGCTCGGTGGCGTTGATGTTGAAGAAGCGCGCCTTTTTCTTGGCGAGCATACGTTTCATGCCGACGGGCAGCTGCGTTTCCATGTCTTCCGCCGTCCACTGGCTGTTCAGCAGGAAGGTGCCGCCCTTTTTCAGGCTGGTGATCATGTCGTAACGGGTGACGTAGCTGGGGTTATGGCAGGCAACGAAGTCTGCGGCGTCGATCAGATACGTGCTCTGAATCGGCTTTTTGCCGAAACGCAGATGGCTTACGGTGATGCCGCCGGACTTCTTGGAGTCGTAGGCGAAATAGCCCTGCGCGTACATATCGGTATGGTCGCCGATGATCTTGATGGAGTTCTTGTTCGCACCTACGGTGCCGTCGGAGCCCAGGCCGTAGAACTTGCAGCAGATCGTGCCTTCCGGCGCGGTGATGAGCTGTTCGCCGAGCGTGAGGCTGGTGCCGGTAACGTCGTCTTCAATACCGACGGTGAAATGGTTCTTCATCTCGCCGTCCAGGTTATCATACACGGCTTTCACCATCGTCGGGGTGAACTCTTTGCTGCCAAGGCCGTAACGGCCGCCGACAACTTTGACGCCCGTAACGCCCTTTTCAAGCATCGCGGAGGTGACGTCGGTATACAGCGGTTCGCCCAGCGCGCCGGGCTCCTTCGTACGGTCGAGTACGGCGATCTTCTTGACAGTCTTGGGGAGCTCCTTGAGGAGCCTGTCCGCGCAGAAGGGCCGGTACATGCGAACCTTCAGCAAACCGAGCTTCTCGCCCTTTTTGTTCAGGTAGTTGATGGTCTCTTCGATGGTTTCGCAGCTGGAACCCATCGCGATGATGACCTTATCCGCATCGGCCGCGCCGACGTACTGATAGGGCTTGTACTCGCGCCCCACAAGCTTGGACACCTTTGCCATTACGCCTTCAATGATTGCGGGCGCTGCTTCGTAATACTTGTTGGCGGCTTCGCGGTTCTGGAAATAGATATCCGGGTTTTGCGCCGTACCAGCCTGGTGCGGATGCTCGGGGTTCAGCGCGCGGGCGCGGAACGCCTTGATCTTGTCCCAGGGAACCAGCGGCATGAGGTCCTTATACTCCACAGCATCAATCTTCTGCACTTCGCTGGAGGTGCGGAAGCCGTCGAAGAAATGCAGGAAGGGCACGCTGGTTTCCAGCGTTGCGAGATGCGCGATGATCGCCATATCCATGGCTTCCTGCACGCCGTTGCTGGCAAGCATGGCAAACCCGGTCTGGCGGCAGGCCATTACGTCCGCATGATCGCCGAAGATGCTCAGCGCATGGGCGGCCAGCGCGCGGGCGCTGACATGGAACACGCAGGGAAGAAGCTCGCCGCTGATTTTGTACATATTGGGAATCATCAGCAGCAGTCCCTGACTGGCGGTAAAGGTAGTCGTACAGGCGCCGGCGGCCAAGCTTCCGTGCACAGCGCCGGCAGCACCGGCTTCACTTTGCATTTCCTGAACCTGAACTTTTTGCCCGAACAGGTTCTTCATCCCCTGCGCGGCCCAGGCATCCACAACTTCGGCCATGGATGAGGACGGCGTAATCGGGTAGATTGCAGCCACTTCGCTGAACGCATATGCAACGTGGCTTACACC
The DNA here is from genome assembly GCA_023459675.1 of Bacillota bacterium. Lineage (GTDB taxonomy): Bacteria > Bacillota > Clostridia > Christensenellales > Aristaeellaceae > CAXXOK01. The sequence goes on from JAEWTC010000183.1 coordinate 7,605, forward strand.
GGTATTGCCGTCGACGGTCATCTTAATCGACATCGAGGGTCCCTCCCAAATCATGTTTTGTATTGAAAACCATCTGCGGCGCCGACAGACGCCGGCAAACGGAATATACCAACAAACATATATTATAGAAAGTTGACAAGTTATTGTCAACCTTCTGCGGCCGGTATCACCGGATATCCTGCACTCCGCTTGTATTTTTACATGCGGCGCCAATTCTTTAAGAAGAAAACCGATTGCGAGCTGGTTAGGCGGATCATTTAGATTGACGCCTTACAGTTCCAGGTTCCAGCCCTCCAGATAGGCTTTCGTGTTCAGCAGCATCTGGCGATAGAGCGAGCGGATCTCCGTAAGCGGCAACCCATATAAGAGCGGATCCCCCGCAAAGGCGCGGAAAGCGAGCGACGCATTCCGCTGCCGGATGGCGGTCAGAATATCACCCTGCGCCACGACGGCCGGCATAGTCAGCGCATGGGCAACGCCTTCCAGCGCGCCGCTCATCAGCGGCGTTACCGTATGATCCGCAAACACCGCGTTCGTTTCCACAACCGCTCCGAATGGAAGGTTGGAAATCTGACCGACGTTGGGTAAATTCACATTGGTAACAAGCTTCTGCAGGCCGGCGAACGCTTTCATCATCTGTACGCCTTCTTCGCCGGTAGGGTTGATCACAAAGGTTTCTTCGCCGCTGTACAGCCGAGAAGATTTTTCCAACAGCGTTTGCAGGTTCTTCTTTCTCCAAGATACAGGCGTAAGCGTAAACTTGTAACGGAGCGCTTTTTCCGGCGACGCCAGATAGCGTGATCCCGGGTTAAACTCCGCCAAATGACGGTCACCCGCCGCGGCGATCAGCCCGGTTCGGCGGAAGAGATCGAACTTCACCATCTGCGCGCTGTCAAAATACCGGTTCATCCAGTTGTCGTCACCGCCCTGCGCATATCCGTTATCTGCGTACCTGTCGCTAAACGCGCGATAAACGGGATACAGGTCCATTCCCCGGTAACTTGCCTTTGTAATGAACGTAAAATGATTGACGCCCGCCACTGTGATTTCCAGCTGCTGTCGCGTGACGTTCGCAATGCCTTCAATTTCCTCCAACGCCTTGCAAAGCAGCGACTGCGTATGAAAAACCTCATGGCAGCAACCCACGGCCTTGATGCCTGGGAACGTATCATACAGAACGCGCATACACAGCGCCATAGGGTTTGTGTAGTTGATGACGAACGCGGCCGGGCAGTACGTTTGAATATCTTCTGCAATCACCTGAAACATCGGGCCGGTTCGAAGCGCGCGCAGCAAGCCGCCGGGACCGGTGGTATCGCCGACCGGCTGGTATACGCCGTATTGTTCGGGCGTGTGAACGTCGCTTTCCATCTCGTCAAACGTACCCGGCAGGATGGATATTACAACGAAATCCGCGCATTCCAGCGCTTCCCGGCGCGTTTCGCAGGCGACGTACTCCCAGTTCCCCTTCACGTCATCACGCCCGCGGAGCCGGTTACCGATCACCGCGTTTTTTGCGGCGGCCTGAAAGTCGATATCGTAGAGATACACTTTCCCGGATAAGCTGTCCTCCATAGCGAGGTCCGACATCAGCCCCCATGCCCATCCCCTGGAGCCGCCCCCGATATAGGCGATCCTGATCTCTTTTGCCATCCCGTTCTCAACGCGCATATTCAATACTCCCGCCTGTAAGAATCATTCATGTAAGTATTTACAAAACACATTTAGTATACCGTCATCAGCGGTTTCCCGCAAGATATTTATCATGCGCCCGAGGGAATTCAAGCGAATGTTTTCTAAAATAACGTACGCGGAATTGCCCGGATCAGCCGAAATATGTATTCAAAATCGCTACGACCTTTTCGCAGGCGTGCCCGTCTCCAAACGGGGAGTGCTGCAGATCAAACTTCGGCTGTGCTGCTAGCTTGGCCAGAATATCTTCCGCTTCGGGCTTTGCAAGCTGATTGCAGTGATCGCGCATCGTTTCCGGCCAGGCAACGAAATCAAACACCGTCACGCACGGCACTTTGGCGAAGTACGCTTCGCGCTGTACGCCGCCCGAATCGGTTACAATCCGCTGCGCGTGCGAAACCATGGCAATGGATTCCAGATACCCAAGCGGCTTCAGAAAGTGTACCTTTGTCAGTTTCATCTGTTCACGCAAGCGCATTACCGCGGTTATGTTGCGCGGATGCACAGGATAATACGTCGGGTGCGGAAGCGATTCCATCGCCAGTAAAATCTGCGCCAGAATTTGATCGTCCTTTGTATTCTCTTCCCGGTGACAGGTGAGATAGTAATATTTGGGTTCCGGGTGAATCTGCCCGCCGTCGATTGCAGTGAGCGTATCGGGGAATGCGGCCA
>JAEWTC010000184.1 GCA_023459675.1 Bacillota bacterium
TCAAACTCGCGGATCACCTGCATATCGTGGAAGATGTGGAGGAACTCCTTGTCGGTAAACGCGCCGCGTTCGTCCTTCACGCCTTTCTGATAGGTATTGAGCGGAATGGACGGAATGTGCAGTTCTCCCTTGGCGCGGATTACGTTCGGATCGTAAAACTGGCTCTGTGGCATATGCGGACCTCCTAAAATATCGTCTCTCTGAAAATCTCACCCACGGTGGGATGCGGAAATACAATGCGCTGCAGATCGTTAGCCCGAAGCTCCCGCCCAAGCAGGAGCGACGCGCCGAAGATGATCTCGCTTGCGGGATTGCCGAGCATGGATACGCCGAGGATTTTCCCGTCCTTTTCCAGCACCATCTTGAAAATACCCTCGCCGCCTTCGTTTTCCGCCAAGAAGCGGCCCGCGTAGGACAGGGGCACTTTCTTTTCCACCGCGTCGATCCCTTTGGCTTTGGCGGACAGAAGCGTTTCCCCGCATCCGGCGACTTCGGGGTTGGTATAGATCACGTACGGTATAGACGCGTAGTCCATCGCGTCCTTTTTCCCGAGCATATGGTTGACGGCAACCTCCGCCTCGCGGTAGGCCGTATGCGCCAGCATGCTTTTGCCATTGATATCGCCGGCTGCGTACACGTTGAGCGCGCTGGTGAGCAGATGCTCGTCGGTTACCACCGCGCCGCGCTCCAGCGTGAGGTTCAGCGTCTCGGCGCCCTTGGGCAGAATAGGCCTGCGGCCGATGCTTACCAGCGCCTTATCGCAGGCGAGGATCTCGGTCTTTTCGCCCGCCGTAACGGTGACCTTCCCCGTTTCGAACTTCTTTGCCGTGGCGCCCAGCTTGAAGACGACGCCCTTCTTCTCGTATGCCGCTTTGAGCATCGCGGCGATTTCGCCGTCGATCGGCCCGCCGACGCTTGAAAGCATCTCCACGACCGTAACCGCGCTTCCGGCCGAAGCAAAGTAGCTGGCCATTTCCAGCCCGATCACGCCACCGCCGACCACAACCAGCGCTTTGGGCACCTCCTGCAAGTCCAGGATCTCACGGTTGGTCAGGGCAAAGCCGCTTTCGACGGCTTCCTTCAGACCCTCAATGGGCGGCAGCACGGGCATGGAGCCCGTGGCAAGCAGCAGCCTGGCGCCGGTATACTCCGTTCCCGCGGCGGTTACTTTGTATCCGCCGTCGATACGGCCCGCGATCTCCGCCTCTTCCTGTACTACGGTCACCTTCCCGGCTTTCAGCTGCGCGGCGATGCCCATGGTGAGCTTTTTGACGATCTTCTGCTTTCTGCGCAGAACCGCGGCATGATCGAGCTTCGCGTTTTCACAGGTCACGCCGTATTTTTCCCCGCCGCCCTTGGCATAATCATAGATCTTGGCGGAATACAAAAGCGTTTTGGAAGGGATGCAGCCCTCGTTAAGGCACACGCCGCCCAGCGCGCGCTTTTCAAACAGCAGCGTGTTCAGCCCCTCGTGCGCGGCGCGTTCCGCCGCGCGGTACCCGGCCGGGCCGCCGCCTAAAATGATCAGATCGAAACGGGCGTCGCTCATGCCTGCGCACCTCCCAGCAGCAAGGTAAAGGTTTCCAGGTTCTTGCACAGCGCTTGTAAGAAGCGGCTCGCGGGTGCGCCGTCTACTGCGCGGTGATCGTACGTCAGCGACAGCGTCATGCAATCGTAATAGCTTACGGTGCCGTTTGGCGCTCTGCGGGGCCGCAGCGTGATTGTGTTCACGCCGAGGATGCCGACCTGCGGCGGGTTGATGATCGGCGTAAAGCTCTCAATGCCCAGATTGCCGAGGTTGGACACGGTAAACGTGCCGCCCGCGAGAAGGTCCGGCGCGATGGTGCCTTTGCGGCAGGCTTCGGCCAGGCGCTTGGTCTCCTCGGAAATCTGCAACAGGCTCATCCGGTCCGCGTCGCGGATGACGGGCACAACAAGCCCCGCCGGGATATCCACCGCGACGGCCAGATGGACGCCGCTGAACTGGCGGATGGATTTCTCCATCAAATGGGCGTTCATATCGGGGAAGCTCTTCAAGGTGCGGGTTACCGCATAAAGCACCATATCGCCAAGGGTAATGCCCTTGGTATTCTCCTGCCCCTTGCATTTCTGCCGGTACGAAAGAATATCGGTGGCGTCGAAGCTCGCGGTATGGGTAAGCTGCGCCATGGTTTGCAGGGACGACAGCATTGTTTTTGCGATGGTTTTGCGCATGGTGGTCAGAGGTACGTCCTTATATTCGGGCGCAAACCCTGCCATTGCCTGCGCCGGTTCAGCAGCGCTTGCGACAGGCGCGGCGGTGATCCCCGCGTCCAGCAGCGCTTTCACGTCCCGCTCGATCACCATGCCTTCCGCGCCCGAGGGGCTCGCCAGCGAAGGATCGACCCCCGCCTTTTGCGCAAGGGCGCGCGCACGGGGCGAGATCAGCGCGCCGGCGCTTTGCGCGGCCGTTTGCTGCGCCGCGGCGGAAACGGCGGGTTTCGCCTGCGCGGCGGCCTGTTGAGGCGCGGGTTCTTCGCGTTTTTCCGGCTGCGCTTTCCCCTGCTGTGCACTGTAGGTTTCTCCGGCCTGGCCTATGACCATCACGGGCGCTTTGATCGGCAGTTCGTCTCCAGGCTCGCACAACAGCGCGAGCACGACCCCTTCCAGCTCGCTTTCCACATCAAAAACGCTCTTGCCGGTTTCAATTGCAAACAACCGGGTTCCGGTCTGCACCGGATCGCCGACTTTCACAAAAAACTCGCCGACCACGGCGCTTTCCTCCGATATTCCCATCTGGGGCAGCAGCACCTGATTCGCCATTGTATTCCTCCATCCATCATGTCGTCCGTATTGACATCATAATGCGGCTTCATTATACTGAGATTACGCACTTTTGTCCATTATATCTCCCAACATTGCGCGATAGCGCACACTTGCGCATTATTTGTGAACACTTGCGCAATTTTGAAAGGCAAATTCGATGATACCACTGGAACGACGGGAAAAAATCATATCCCTGCTGGAAGAGCGGAAGCTGGCGACCGTTGAGGCGCTTGCCAGGGAGCTGTACGTAAGCGGCGCTACGCTCCGCCGGGACCTGCAAATCCTGGAGGAGGAGGGCCGCATCCGGCGTACGCACGGCGGGGCGGCGCTGCCGCTGCAAAGCATGCAGGACCTGCCCCTGCTGTTTCGGCAAATGGAACGCATGCCCGAAAAGCAGGCCATCGCCCGCGCCGCCGCCCGCTTTATTTCCCCCGGCGATACGCTGATACTGGACGCAAGCTCCACTGTGCTTTCACTCAGCGAAGCGCTGCGCGACACGGGCTCGCTGACGATTATCTCCAGCGGCTTACTAACCGTGCAGGCGTTCGCCGTTTCGGGCCGGCGCGTACTGTGTACGGGAGGCATGCTGCGGGATAACTCGGCGTCGCTTGCCGGGGTGGACGCCGCCGCGTACCTGCGGGATCATCACGGTACGTGGAGCATCGTTTCCTGCCGGGGGCTGACCCACGAAGGGCTTTGGGAAAGCGTGCCCGAGGAAGCCGACATCAAACGCTGCATGCTGGACGCCAGCGACAAGCACATGCTGTTATGCGACGCGAGCAAGATGAACCTGTATTACCTGTGCAAAACAGCCGATCTGCGGCGGATTGACGTGCTGATTACCGACGCGAAGCCGCAGGGCGCGCTGCTTTCGGCGCTGCTGGATGCAGGCGTGGAGATCGTCGTGGTATAATCGTCGTACAACGATACGCAATATCATATAAACCGCTTCATTGGATGGGAGGAAAGGCTATGCAGATTATTGATCTTGATCCCGCGCATGAGCCCCTATACTTCGTATGCCTTGAGGATTGGTCCGCCGATATGCAGGACGCCGGGGACCATAAGCAGGCATGGTACAACTGCATGAAAGAACAAGGCCTCCGCGTAAAGCTGGCGCTGGACGACGGCGGAAACACCGTGGGGATGATCGAGTACCTGCCGATCGAGGTTTCCATCGCGCAGGGCAGCGGTCTGTATTTCATCAACTGCATCTGGGTGCACGGCCATCGGCAGGGCATAGGCGACCAGCGCAAGCAAGGGTACGGAAAAGCGCTGCTTGCCGCCGCGGAAAACGACGCGAAGGCAAGCGGCGCAAAAGGCATGGCGGCGCACGCAATGGCGCTTCCGTTTTGGATCCCCGCATCCTTTTACAAAAAGCACGGCTATACGATCGCGGGGAAAGACGGCATGATGCGCTTGCTGTTCAAGCCGTTTACGCCGGGCGCGTTACCGCCCGCCATGGTTTTGCAGCGTGTGAAACCCGCCAAAAACCAAAACCCGGGCAAGGTGACCGTCACCTACTACCTGACGGGCTCCTGCCCCGCCTGCAGCATTGTGTACGAGCGCGCGAAAAAAGTTGTGGCGGAGTTTGGCGACCGCGTTGTAATGGAAACGGTGGATACGATGAATCGGGATACGTATCTCCAGTGCGGTAATCAAAACTGCCTGTTCATTGAGGACAGGCAGGCAAGTTACGGGCCGCCGCTGACGGCCGATAAAATAAGGAAACGGATACAAAAGCATCTACGCAGGCTTTCCGGTTAAACCCAAACCTACGCGCCGGTTTCCCCGGCAAACGCATCTATGCGGGGAAGGCAGCGGCTGACGGAAAGCAGGTACGGACGTTCAAATCAAAGCGAACCCTGCTCCCCCGCCGCGTTTTCAAGGGCGTTCAGGATAGCGAGTAAAATGACCTTGCTGGAATAGGTGGCGCCAGAAACCGTATCGACGGTCAGGCTTTGCGCGTCCACCACCCGCTGGGGGATCACTTCGGCGTCCCGGCCCTTTCCGTTGATGTGCTTGAGCAGCTTGATGGCCGTGATCTGGTGATTGCTCACCGTCACCTCCACCTCCGCGGAGACCGGGAAAGCGCTGTGCTTGCCGATGAAAACGCCGTCCGGGATGGCAGACAGATCGACATCCGCAATGGTAACGGCTTGTATGGCACGCTGATTGCGTTCGGAAATCGTGATCACCGCCGCCACCGCCGCGGCTAAAATCACAACCAGTGCAACGAGGATGAGAAGTACCTTGCTTTTTTTGCTCATCGCTATACCCTCCGGCCAATTATTGTTATTTCTTTAACATTCTATTGTATGTAAGCGCCGTTTTCCAGCGTTTCACCTGAAAGAGAAAAGGAAAACGGACATCGTTTAACATATCGGTTTTGCCATATTATACGCCGTACCCATGCGTTACGCAAGCGAACTGGCAATCATCCACGGCTTTATGTTCAAATCGTCGCCCGCGGCGCTCCACGGTTCATGCATGCCTTTACAGGCTGCCGCCCGCAATGTATGATGATCCTGTGAAATGAACCGTGGCCGGCGCGAAAACGCCGCGCATGAATGGAGTCTTCGGCAATGACCATATCCGACGCAGGCGCAACCAGGGAAATTGAAACGGTCACCATCGTAGGGCTTGGAGCGCTGGGCACGCTGTTTGGGCAATTGCTTTCCCGCACGATGACAAAACAGAACCTGCGCGTGCTTGCAGACCCTGCCCGCATTGCCCGTTACCGCAGGGACGGCGTAACCGCCAACGGGGAGTTCTGTGATTTTCAATATGTTTCCACGGAGGACTCGGCGCCCGCGGCCGATTTGATTTTGGTGGCTGTGAAGGCCATGCAATTGCAGGAGGCCATCCGGATCATGCGCGGCCATGTAGGGCCGGAAACGCTGATCGTGTCCCTCCTCAACGGCATCAGCAGCGAAGCGGAGATCGCAGCAGCCTACGGCAGGGAAAACGTGGTGGATTGCGTGGCGTTTGGCATGGACGCTGTCAAGGAAGGCAACCGGCTTACCTATCACCATACCGGGCGGATTTGCATTGGCACCCACAACGCCGGAAAGCCGACCCCGGCCGTGCAAAAAATTGCCCGTTTCTTTGCGCGTACAGGCTGCCCGTACGAGGTCAGCGAAGAAATGGGCAAAGTCATGTGGGGCAAGTTTATGCTTAACGTGGGGGTTAACCAGACGGTGGCGGTCTTCGGGCCGGATTACGGCGCCATCCAGCCTCCCGGCGAGCAGCGGGATACGATGATCGCCGCCATGCGGGAAGTGATTGCCTTATCGGTTTGCGAAGGCGTGAATTTAACCCAAAGCGATCTGCAGTTTTGGCTGGACGTAATCAAAACCCTGAACCCCGGCGGGAAGCCTTCCATGCGGCAGGATGTGGAGGCTTGCAGGCCCACCGAGGTGGCCTTATTCTCCGGAACCGTGCTCGATTTTGCTGAAAAGCACGGCTTGGAGATGCCCGTCAACCGGATGCTGTTTGAGCGCATTCGGGCGATTGAGGCGGCGTACGCAAGATAAAGCCCGCGACGCGCCCTTTACCGCATTGCAAACGATATTCACTCATTGTATACTGAAAAGCAAATACCACAGCAACGCAGCCATACGCCGCTGGCTCAAACGTAACCAAACGGGCCTTTGCGGCCATAGGGCGCGGGGCATGCTGTGAAGTAGCGGAGGCGTAACCTTTGTTTACACTGCCGGAATATATCCCGCCGGATTTTTCCAAGCCTGAATTCGTTGCCGCGCCGCAGGTACGCACCCTGCCCGCGCCTGCTGACGGCGTTTTGCCGGACGCATATTATGCGACGAACATCTACCCCGAGTACTTCAAAATTGCGGGTGAATGGCGCCTGATCAGCGCGCCGCGCATGGATTGCGCCGTCGTCATTCAGGATGGCTTCCCCGTTGCTACGGAGGCAAGGCGGGTACTTCGCGGCGCCGCCGTGGTGACCGGCCGGGAGGAAGACCTTTCCAACGGCGTGTATACCGATTATACTGCATTTCAAACCGTAAACGGCCGCGGTCAGCACTTCGCGTTTCGCACCACGAAATCCAGGGAGACCTCCTTTTCCAGGGATTATGACGAGCTTTACGAAATCCTGCGGCACGACCGCGATCACGGGTCGGTCGTCTGGGTGCTAGGCCCCGCCGTCGCGTTCGATTTCGATTCGCGCCGGGCCATGGCAGGGCTTGTGAACCACGGGTACGTACACGCCGTGCTCGCAGGAAACGCGCTTGCGACCCACGACATGGAGGCGAGCCTCTTTCACACCGGCCTCGGCCAGGACATCTACACCAAGGAGCTGTGCTACAACGGGCACTATCACCATCTGGAAACCATTAACCGCGTGCGGCGCAGCGGTTCCGTTGAACAGTTCATCCGGGAAAACCCGTCGCAGGACGGCATCGTAGCGGCTTGCGTGCGCAAAGGCGTGCCGATGGTGCTCGCCGGTTCCATACGGGACGACGGCCCTCTGCCCGGCGTGATCCCAAACGTGTACGACGCGCAGGACGCCATGCGCCGGCACACCATGAAGGCGACCACGATCATCGCGCTCGCCACGCAGCTGCACACCATCGCCACGGGGAATATGACGCCCTCCTGGCAGCTGCGGGACGGAAAACTTCGCCCGGTATATTTCTACACCGTGGACATTTCAGAGTTCGCCGTGGGAAAACTGCACGACCGGGGAAGCCTGTCCACCATCAGCATCGTCACAAACGCGCAGGATTTTCTCATCAACACCGCGCGCAGCCTGAACGTGCTGTGAACGAAACAGAAAACAGCCGCGCTTAAATTGAGCGCGGCTGTATGTTTTATAGCCCTGCGGGCACGGCCTAAAACGGCCCGTACTGCACCGCGACCCCGATCAGCAGGAAACCGCAGGCGATTGCCAGCGCGGCAAGCTGCAGCTTGTAGGTCCACTTCATCCACTTGGGGAAGGTGACCACCGTCAGGCCGAGGCAAATGAGCAGGACGGGGTTTGTGGGATACAGCATGTTGGAAAAGCCGTCTCCAAAGCTGAAGGCGAGCACCGACGCCTGCCGGGTAATGCCCACCAGATCGGCAAGCGGGGCGATGAGGGGCATCACGAGAAACGCCTTGGCGGAGGACGAGCCCACGAACAGCTCCAGCAGCAAAATCAACGCATACACCAGCAAAATGGCGGCGTATGGCGACGTGTTCATAATCGCGTTCGCGGTATAATACAAAATCGTGTCCATGATTCCGCCGTTTGAAATGATGAACTTCACGCTCATCGCCATCAGAATGACGAGGATGCCCGGCGCGATACCCGCCGCGGACGCGCCGAGGATATTCAGCTTCTGCCGCCCGGACACGCCCGCGACGCCGGAGGCAACCAGAGCGCCGGCAAGCAGCAGCAGGCCCATCAGGGGCAGCATCAGATCGGAAAGAGCGCTGATCAGGGACGCCGCGGCGAACGTCACGGCGATGAGGCCGATAAACACGCCAAAAACCATGGCTGCCTTTTTGAGCTGTGCGTATGCCTCGGGGGTTTTCTCGCTGAACATACGCTCCAGCGCATCGCCGTTTCCGTATTTTGCGCGCAGCGCCGAATCCTCGCCGTAAACCATGGATTTCTCCGGGTTTTTCTCAATCTTCCGCGCATACCGATATAAAAACAGAAACAAAAGGCCGTAGAACACCGCGAAAATCAGGATGCGGTATCCCGAGCCGGAGTACAGCGGCAGATTGGCAATTTCCTGCGTGATGGCGATGGAAAACGGGTTGGTGATGGCGGCCGTAAACCCGAAACACGACGCAAGCATGCTCATGCCCAGCCCGACCAGCGAATCCCAGCCCAGGCAGTATGCCAGCGCGATCATCAGCGGCACCAGCGCGATGTTTTCCTCAAACGTGCCAAGCACCGCGCCCATCAGCATGAAGAAAAACACGAGCACCGCCATCAGAACGTACTTCTTGCCGCCGAACCTGCGAACCGCCTTGAAGATCAGCAGGGACATGATATCGCTTTTTTCCAACAGGGAGAACGCCATGATCACCGCCAGCAGAAAGAAGATGATCACGATCACCACCGCGCCGTCAGAACTGCCCAACAGCTCGATCGGGGCGGTAAACCAGCGGTATACGGGCAATCTCTGCGCGTCGGTGAACGCGAAAGAATTCTCAACGATCGTCTCCCTGCCGTCCACGGTCACGCGCTGGTAGCTCCCCGTAGGCACAACCTGCGTCAATACGCCGACGGTCATCATCAGTACGAATAAAATTACAAAGGCGATGAGAAACGACCGTTTGCTGATCCGCATGGATAAGGAATCCTGTTTGTTTTCCATTGCATCGTCCTCCCTGTTTGGGTATTTCGGGCGCTTTAGAAACCGTTATATATTCGGCAGGCGAAGGGTAATATAAATCATTATAGGAACGCAAGGTTTGGAAGTCAACCGCTATTCCTGCCCGCTTTTACAGCCGCATTGGAAGCGGATCGCGGTCAGCGCGGCAGGCCGCCGATGCACTTTGCCAGCGCGGCGATCCCATCGCTGATTTCGGATGGCTGCAAATGCCCGTAGCCGATTAAAAGCGTATCCGAATACTCGGTTTCGGACGCGCAGTACGCTGAAACCGGTGCAACCCGGACCCCCGCTTCCAGACAGTTCTGGATACAAGTCGGCGTGAACGCGAAGCCGGGAAACCGCAGCGCGATGTGCAGGCCGGACGCGTCCCCCTGCGGGATCACGGCGTCGCCAAACGCGCTGCGTACCGCGGCAAGCAGAAGGGCGCGCTTTCCCCCATACAGCCGCCGCATGCGGCGGATATGTGCATCCATCCGCCGCGATTGCAGGAACGCCGCAAGCGCAGCCTGTTCCAGCACCGGGTTTTGTACGTCCAGATAGCGGCGGCTGTGCAGCCACTGCGCCTGCAGGGCCTGGGGCAGCACCGCAAAGCCGATGCGAAGCGCGGGATACATGGTTTTGCTGAACGTGCCCACATAGATCACGCGGCTGGAATCCATGGTATACATCGGGCTGACCGGCAATCCGTTCAGGCGGTATTCGCTGTCGTAATCATCCTCGATGATATAGAAATCATTCTCAAGCGCGAGGCGGATCAGCGAAGCGCGCCGGGCCGCGGGAAGGATGCCGCCCAAAGGAAACTGGTGCGACGGCGTTACGTAGACCGCGGACAGATGGCCGCCGTCCAGGGTATCCACCCTGGCTCCCTGCTCGTCCACAGGGATTGCCTGCATTGCAACCCCGCGGTCCGCAAGCATTGCGCGGATACCCGGATGGGATGGGTTTTCCAGGGCAAACGCCCGGCCGTTGCGGCAAAGCATATCCACCAGCAGATACAGGGCCTGCGTGGAGCCGGATGTGATAAACACATTCGCCGGATTTACCTCCATGCTTCGCGTGCGCAGCAGCCAGGATGCAATCTGACTGCATAACGGCTGGTATCCCTTGGGGTCTCCGTACGCAAGCGCCTGCGCCGATATGGCGCTCGCCGCCTCCATCAGCGCGGCGTTCCAGAGTTTCCGCGGAAACGCCGCCAGATCCGGCTGCCCGGTGGAAAAATCCCATCGCGGTTTTTGCGTCCGGCTTTCCGCTTGGGGTGCGTTTGCGGTTTTTTGCGCCGGAAGAAGCCGTACGCCCTGCGCCACGCGCGACGGCGCACCCTGCCTGCGTTCCATGAACCCTTCGGACCATAGCAGATCGTACGCCGCGCAGACAGTGTTACGGGAAACGCACAGGAACTTCGCGTACTCGCGGGTAGACGGAAGCGCTTCGCCCGGCTCCAGCTGCCCCGATACGATCCAATCCTTTAACGCCTGATAAAGCGTCCGCACCACGCCGGCGTCGCCGCTTTTTTGCAAATCAATCTCCCGCATGGCTTCCCCCGCTTCACTGGCACATATTTTCTTTTCGTATTATGCTTTTCCATGAACCAGTTATGCCCTATTATACCCTTTCCCCTGCGGATTTCAAGAAAAAACCGCCTGCCGGCCGGCAAGCGGTTTGACCCCATTCCTTTTCAGGCTTCCGTCGCCTGCGCGGCAAGCGGCACGGAAATCACCCTGTGTTCCGGCGTTTGGCCGTTCATCATCACAATCAGTTCCCGTGCGGCCGCGACCGCCATGTCCACAATCGGCTCGCGCACCGCCAGATACGGCAGCAATCCGTACCGGTGCAGGCGGTGTTCCCCAAAGCCCAGCACTTCCACCGTCTGCGGGGAAACGCCGCGTAAGCGAAGCACCGACAGCGCCCCGATCGTCAGGCGGGTGGATGTGCAAAACACCGCGTCGAACGGGATGGCATGGTTCACTACGCCCTGCAAGGTGGAAATCGCCTCCGTGGTGCGCTGCGAATCCACCAGATACGCCGGCCCAGGGGTGAGGCCCGCTTCCCGGAGCGCCGCATGGTATCCCCGTGCGCGTTCCCGATGGGACGATATTGCCTTGGTTTCCGAAAGCAGCGCAATCCGGAGGCGGCCGCTTTCCGTCAGCCTGCGCACGGCCTGCAGGGAGCCGCCGTAGTTATCGCACTCTACGATCACACTGTTCTCCGCCGGTTTGCCGAAGGGTCTGCGGTCAAAATACACCATCGGAAGATCCAGCGGATCGATATCCGCGCCGTCGCGGTCCGGTACGTATACCAGGCCGCTGGCGCGCTGATTCTTGAGCATTCCCAGGTAATGGCTGGCCAGCGCGCTGTCCTCGTTGGTATTGAAAATGGAAACCGAATATCCGCTTTGAAAGAGCTCTTTTTGCAGCGTACGCACCATCAAGCCATAGTTCTCGTCCAGAATATCCGGAACGATGATCCCGACAATCGGCATGGAACGCATCCGCATCCCCTGCGCCACGGCGTCGGGGATATAGTGGAGCTGTTCCATCACCGTCCGTACGCGTTTCTCCGTTTCGGGCGAAAAGCGGCCGCTTTTATGAATGACGCGTGAAACCGTCGCAATCGATACGCCGGAGAGGCGGGAAACCTCCCGCATGGACACACGCTGCCGTTCCTTGTTCAAGCGCCACCCGCCCTTTTCAACTCTCTTTAGTCAGTACAACGTCGCGGTACCAGAGGTATGGGTTATGGTCGTGCAGGCGTTCCTTGCGCACGGTGAGCCGCAGCGTATCGCCCTCGCGCTGGAACCACATCCGCGTTTTGAAGCACGTCTGGTAAAACCAGGTATCCACAATCAGTTGGTCCGGCTCGTACACGGCGGTGCTGCATTCGTTGGGGTAGCTGGGCATCGCGCAGTACGTGCGGTGCGGAATTCGTTTGCCGTCCAGCCTTGCCTGCAGGGTGGTTTTGCCGTCAAGCGTGATCTCCACCCACTCCTCCCGCAGCATGATTTCCACTTTTTTGGTAAACTCGTCCTCCGTGTCGTAAAAATCACGGTAAACATTCTGGGTGCCGAAGGGAACCAGCTCGGGATAAATATGAAACGCTCCGCCGGAGACGGCGTAGACGCCGTTCCAATGATCCGCGTAGCCGTGCTTGGGCGCGCTGGGGCCGTCGGGAAGCTTGCGTGAGGCGCAATACGCGCGCAGCTCCTCATTTCCCTGCGGATCCTCCGGCAGGACGTCCGGAAGCGTTTTGCCCAGCAGATATTTCACCATCACGGCGTCGTATGCCAAGGTATCGTGCGTTTCACAGGCGGCCTGATGAATGGAATATGCCAGATCCAGCGGCCTGCTCATAACGCAATCCTGCCCATGGCCGCCGCAGAAACGGAACACGCCGGGCTGGCTGTGCATCCAAAGCTGATAACCGTACCCGCTAGCTCCATTATCAATCTGTTTACGGGTCGCGTCAAGTATCCAGCGCTCGTCCAGCACCGTTTCGCCGTTCCAGCGGCCGTTTTGCAGGTAGAGAAGCCCCAGCCGCAGATTGTTCTCCGTGTTGGCGGCTACGCCGGGCGCTGCGTGAAGGCCGTTTCGAAACGTCATCCAGGCTAGACGCCGCGTATCCAGACCGATCTTCGCAAAGACGCGCTCTTTCATATAGTCGTACAGCGGCATTTTGGTCACCCGCCGCACAATTTCACCCAAAATGCAGGAGCCGGTCGTATTGTACATAAAGGTACTGCCCGGTTCCAGATCCACTTCCGTGGTCAGATAATTCCGCACAAGGTTCTCGCCGCTGGGCGCGTGCACGCTCATTCCGTTGGCCATGGTCAGCACGTGCTTGACCCGGAGCTTGGCGATGTTGCCTTCGTCCGCAATCCCAAGCTCCTTCATGTCTTCGCGGAACAGATCCGCAATGCGGTCCTCCACGGAAAGAAGCCCGTCGGTACAGGCGGCGGCCACGGCGGTTGCCACGTAGGATTTCCCAAACGAATGGCAGATATGAACGGTATCCCGCGTAAACGGCGCCCACCAGCACTCGAGCGCAACCTTACCGTGACGGGTCACCATCAAACCGTGCGGCTCCGTGCCGCAGGTTTCCAGTTCCTTGATCATGAGAAGCAAATCCCGGCTAGATATCCCGACGCTCTCCGGCGTAACGCGTTCCAGATCCATGGATAATCACTCTGCCTTTCCCAAACTCCCGCGACGACGTTTCACAAACCATGCGTAAAAAGCGATGCCCAGCAGCTGCGCAAACGCGAACACAAGAAACATATTGCCATATCCGCTTGTGCCCGCGATGACGCCGCCCAGCATCGGCGTGATTGCCTGGCCGATATCCGTACCCAGATAATACGTACACGATGCCGCGCCACGCCGGTCGGTACTGACGGAGCGCATGCTGTTGGCCTGCAGCGTTGGCTGCACGGCGCCAAGGCCCAACGCCTTCAAAACGGCTGCCCCGGCGAAAAACGCCATCGCGTTGACGGGGCTGGCAAAGCCAAGCAGAACAAAGGCGACCGCGATCATGCCAAACCCGGCATAAATAACCGAGGAAACATTCCGGTCCGCCAGCTTTCCGCTGCTGACACGGGAGATGAACAGCGCGACCGCGCCGATGGTAAAGTACCAGCCGACGTTGCCATCCATAAGCTGCCGGCCGAATAACGCGACGAACGCGTTCTCCAGCCCCGTTGCGCCGGACGCCACAATCGCCAGGATGCCAAACGGCAGGGCTTCCCGCGAAATGAAATCGGACACCGTCAGGCGGCGGTCGAGATGAAAGCGCTTCTTCCCCTGCGACGGAATGAAGGTAGCGACAAGGATTACGGCGAGCAGCACCAGAATGGCCGCGCTCACAAACGTAACGGGAAACCCGAAGCTCTCGCCCAGCCAAATGCCAAGAGATGGCGCAAACGCGGCGGTGATCGTCTGCCCCACGGCAAAATACCCAAGGCCCTGCGCCATTTTCGGCATTGGAATGGCGCCCGCCACCAGCGCCATCGTTACCGTGGTGGCGATGGAGAACGATAAGCCGTGCAGAATGCGAAAGGCGATTAACAAAGGGATGGATTGCGTAACGGAACACCCGACCATGGCGACGCTGATACCCGCAAGCGAAAGGGTGAGCAGGAGCTTTCGGTTGAGCTGATCGCACAAGATGCCGCTGAACGGGCGTATGCACATGGACGCAGCGGATAGCGCGCCGACGATGGTTCCCGCCATCGCCGCCGTAACGCCAAAGCCTGTTACATACAGGGAGATCGTCGTAAAGACCATGGCAAAGCTCGCCGATACGATCATGTTGATGATGAACAGCGATAAATACGCACGGTTAAATAGCTTCTGGGCTGCGGGAGCGCTTGTCATCGGGGATCGGCTCCCTTCCCGGTCAAGGTGACGGCATCATGCAGCGAAGGGCCGCCTCGGCAGGGATGCGGCGGATAGGACAGCGTCAGCCCCTCCGGGGAAAACGAAAACCGGTATAAATATTCGCCTTGCGCGCCAAGGCTTTTAAGCAGCATATCCAGCGTTTGTTCGTCCCGCCATACGGCGGTGCAAAAGCACGCGTCCCGGTCCATGCAATAGACGCCGTTATCAATGGTCCGTTCCGGCGTCACCAGCAAATGCCGTTTATTTTCGAGCCACCCGCCGTTGAGCCCGGCGTGAAACTCCTGCGCCCGGCCTTCTTCTGTCAGCATGATTTTCAAAGCGTCGTTTTCAAACGCAAAGCGCAGTTCCATGGCGGGGTCCGAAAAGCAATACCGGTGCGCGCCGATGACGGGTTCCATCGCCGAATGCGCCTTGCAGCCCTGAGGCGCAAGGGTCAGCTGTTCGCCATATCGGCCGAGTTCCGCCAGCGCGGCCGGGTTTTCCGGCAGCGTTTCCTTTGATAAACCCGGCATCAACTCCCGTTCGAACGCTTCCAGCGCGAACGCGGAAACCGGCATATCGGACATGATGACGGCCGCGAGCTCCTCCTCCGGCAGAATGACCGCATACTGGCCCCAGCCCCCGTCCAAACGGTAACCGCCGAAGGCGTTTCTCCAGATCTGCCAGCCGTAGCCCGCTGCATTGCCCTGCATTCCGGTGCGGGTATGCTCCCGTACGCACTCGTTCATCCAGCCCGCGTCGATCACCCGGGAGCCGTTCCATATGCCTTTGTACAAAAACAGAAGCGCGAATTTCATCAAGGTTTCCGCCGACATCGCCATGACCACGGGGTTATACTGGCCCTGCGGGTTGACGGGGGCAAACACCTGCGCGTTGAGCGGAGCGAAGATGCGATCGTTCTGGTACGCGGCAAACGGCATGCCCACCGCGCGTTCCACCAGGGCGCAGATCACGGTGGGAATGGTATTGTTATAGCGGAAAACTTTCCCCGGCTCGTCCACCGGAGGCGCGGTGAAGAAGAGTCGGGTCAGGTCCGCGTCCAGGTCTTTCAAAATGGCAAGGAAAGGGTCGTCCGTCTGCCCGGAGCGCATGGTCAGCAAATCGCTCACGGTCAGCTTGTCAAAACGGGCGTCGCCGGAAAGCAGATCGCGGAAATAATCCGCAACCCGATCGTCCGGCTTGAGCTTGCCTTCCTGCATGGCGCGGCAAACGCTCAGGGCCAGGATGGATTTTCCCGCAGAGTACACCCGATGCGGCGTTTGCAGAGTGTAAGGCCGGCTTGCGCCCGCAAAGCAGAGCCTGCCGCGGCGCACCAACAGAAACGAGTGCAGCCGATACGCCTGTGCGTCCAGCGCTTTCAAAAAGCGCAGTACGGAATCCGATGATATGCCGGCTGCTTCAGGTGACGTAACCGTAACCGGCAGCCCGTTGTGTGTGTTTGCTAAACTCATGCTGTCCCCCTGTTGAGAATCGAACGGAATGGATCGGGCGGCTTACCCCTTGACGCTGCCGATGACGATCCCCTTGACAAAACCCCGCTGCAGGAATGGATAAACGGCCAGGATCGGAAGCAGCGCGATGACGGCGATTGCCATGCGGATGCCAACGCTGGGCACCGTGATGCCCGCCGTAAGGGCCGAGTTTGCCGCGTTGTTACTGATGAAGTCCGCGCTTGCGATCAGGCGGTTGAGGAGGTTTTGTATCGTATAGAGATCGGTCCGCTTGCTTAAGTAGTAGAGGCCGTTGATCCAATCGTTCCAATACGCCAGCCCGGAAAGCAGCGCAATGGTGGAAAGGATGGGCGTGGAAAGCGGCAGCACGATTCGCAGCAGCGTTTTCATTTCACCGGCGCCGTCGATATGCGCGGCCTCCAGCACCTCCTCGGGAATGTTGGTTACGAAGAACGTGCGCATGATGATCACGCCGAACCCGTTCATCAGAAGGTTGGGAAGGATCAGCGCCCAGAACGTGTCCTTGATGTGGAACACCTGCGTCCACATCAGGTAGCCGGGGATCATACCGCCGTTGAACAGGAGCGTAAAGAACACCGCAAACGAGAAGAAGTTGCGTCCCGGCAAACCCTTACGTGAAAGCGGGTAGGCCATAAGCGTTGTAATGGTGAGGTTGGACAAGGTGCCGACGGTTGTCGCCATCAACGTCATTTTATAGGCGGTCAGTATCTGCGAAGAGCTGTACAGGAGATATTTGTAGGATTCAAAGCTCCATTCCTTCGGCCAGAAAGCGTACCCGTATTTCTGCAGCGAGCTCTCCGCCGTGAGAGACGAGGTGATCAGCAGCACAAGCGGCAGTACGCAGGCAAGCGACAGCAGCACAAGCACGACGTTCGAAATGGCTGAGAAGCGTTTCCCGTAAATCGTCATATCTTCTCCTCCATTCTAGAACAACGCGTGTTCTTTTTCGATCACGCGGACCGCGGCGTTCGTGCCCAGCACCAATAGGAAGCCCAGCACCGACTGGATAAACCCGGCAGCCGACGCGCGGCCGACGTCGTTTGTTTCCAACAAGCCGCGGTACACATATGTATCAATCGTGCCGGTGGCATTGTACAAAAGGCCGGTATTCATGGGCACCTGGTAAAACAGCCCGAAATCCGAATAGAAGATCCGGCCGATGGACAACAGCGTAAGGGTGATGATCACCGGTTTGAGCATGGGAAGCGTAATGCTTGTGATCTGCTTCCACGTGCCCGCGCCGTCTACCGTTGCGGCTTCATAATAGGACTTATCAATTCCAAGAATGCTGGCGAAATAGATGATGGAGCTGTACCCGAACGTTTTCCAAAGCTGCACGGTCGTCAGGATATACGGCCAGTACTTGGGATCCGTGTAGAAGTGAGCGGGCTCCAGCCCCAGCGGGATTAAGATGGAGTTGTTGATCATCCCATTGTTTTCGCCGAGAATGGCATACACGATATAGCTGACGATCACATACGAAATCAGGTATGGGATCAAAATGACGGTTTGGTAAAACTGCTGGACCTTCTTGCGTTTGACTTCGTTCAATAAAATGGCGATGGTTATCGCCAGCACCGTTCCCAGCAGGATGAAAAGGATGTTATAACCCAGCGTATTGCGGATGATGATCCACGCGTCGCCGGTTTTCAGAAGGTAAGCAAAGTTCTTAATGCCGTTCCACGGGCTTTCCCAGATGCCCAGCGCATACTTGAATTTCTTGAATGCAAGCTGCAAGCCGGTCAAAGGCAGGTAATTATTGATCGTGATATAGGCGATGCCCGGCAGCATCATGAAATAGAGGGGATAATAGCGTTTCAGCTTTCGCAGGAAGCCAGACAGGGTATGTTGCATGTTTTATCCTCTCCCGATGCGAGCACAGGGATGGCGCGGCAGCGCCGCGCCACCCCTGTGCTTACGCGATTGTTTAGGTTATTTCCCTGCCCATGCGTCGAGCTGCGTTTGTTTGGCTGCGATGATTTCGTTGATACCGGCCGCGTCAAGCTCGCCGAGAAACGCCTGATAGAGGGCTTCGGTATCGCCGATGTTGAGCATCAGCGCGGCGGCATACTTATCGACCACGGTGGCGCAGGCGGCAACTTCATCGGAAACTGAGGAAGAGTCAAACATGAAGCCCAGCGCCGGAGATTTGCTGCAGGTATCGTTGGAAGCCAGCCAGTTTTCATATACGTTGGCCGGATCCGGCGACCACGGATAGGTGATGCAGATGTTGGGCCAGAAGGTGCCCATGCCGGACGGCCAACCGGTGGTCATCGGGTCCAGGCCTTCCGCGAAGGTAATGTTGCCCTGATCGGTCACAACATAGTGCACGCCTTCGATGCCGTTGCAAACGAGGTTCGCAATGCTTGCGTCCGTGAACAGCAGGTTCAGGAACTTCGTTGCAGCAACCTGATGCTCGCTCAGCGCGGGGATGCACCACGTCATGCTGTTGACGTTGCTGGTGGTTGCCCATGCGCTTTGCGAGATCTGCGCAACGTAAATGCCTTTGCCGATCGCATTGCCCTGCACGCTCATCGCCGTGGCTTCATCGCTGTAGGAAACGAAGGAGCCGAACGCCTGACCGTTGGAAATATAGGCCATGGAACCGTCCTGTGCGTTGAGCGGATCCTTCATGAAGAACCCTGCATCCGACCAGGTTTTCACATACCCAAGCAGATTTTTGTAGGTCTCGCTCGTATAGTAGTTCTGCACGGTCAGCCCCGTCGGGTCTTCCGCGAGCATCAGGGTTCCCAGCGGATCCTGCGTGCCCAGAAGATCGGCGTCGACGGACGTCAGATATTCGCCGGTTTTGCCGTTGGCAATCACGGTCATATCCGGATAGGCGGCCTTTACAACCTTAAGCGCTTCCGTCAAGGTGTCCAGATCGGTGATGGCTTCGGGATTGATTCCCAGCTCGTCACAAATCGCCTTGTCCATCAAGAACATAAGCGCCGAGGAGAACGCGTTGACTTTCGGAGCGCCGTAGAGCACGCCGTTGATTTTCGCGCAGCCAATGTAATCGCCCAGCGCCGCGAGAATGCCCTGGCCGTACTCCGCAAACAGTTCGTCAACCGGCGCAATGGAACCGCTGTCCGCCAGCGTGGAAATGCTGGGCATAAAGCAGCAGTTGAACAGATCAACGCTTCCGTCCGTAAGCATCAGGTTGATTTGCGTTGCCCAGGATGCAAAATCGATGCAGACAAACTCGACCTGGAAATCGTATCCCAGTTCGGCTAAGCGGGCGTTGACGGCATCCTGTACCAGATCACGCTCTTGCGCGGGGTTCATGGCAAGCAAGTAGGCAACCTGGATGGTTTCCTTTTCCTCCGCCGCCGCAAAGCCGATGCTGGATACCAGCAATGCGATCATCAGAAGAAGTGCGATGGCTCTTTTCATGAAAGAATCCTCCCTATTGATTTGATGTGGGTGAGTAAACGTTTACCCAACTGATATCTCATTTTAGCATCACAATTTTTTCGTGTCAATATTCAATAATTAACCACATTAGCAACCGGATTTTACATGATTGCCACCGGAATTCCCACATCAACCCATCGTCTGAACGGCAGACATTTCTCCTGAGATTCAAAGAGATCAAGGGTCGGGGCCGTCAACTGGTTCCTGCGATTTCCACCCGGACTGGACCTTTCCTCCGGCCGGGAGCGCGTGTACACTACCGGTGAGCGAGGATAAAACAAAGCGATCGGGCGGTAGGATATGGAGCATTTGCGAGGCAGGTTGTATCTGGGCGGGGCGTTTGCGCTGGCGGGGACGTCGGCTGTTGCCGGTTTCCTGCTTTCCAAAAAGCTGCCCGGGTTTACGATCACGTTCCTGAGCATGTGCATCGTCCTCCTCGGGCTGCTTCCATTCTATGGCACGCGAACGCTGCGCGCCGTTCGCGGGCTTACGCGGCATAACTGGCGGATGCTGTTCTCCCAGGCGGTGCTTGGCATCTTTCTGTTTCGAATGTTCCTTCTTTTCGGAGTCAGGCTTACAAGCACTGCCCAGGCGGGCATGCTGACGGGCACGACGCCTGCCATCACGGCGGTTATGGCGCACTTTATTTTGAAGGAAAGGATTTCCGGCCGCATGGCGCTGGGGATTGCCGCGACTGTGGCGGGTATCTTTTTGCTGCAGAAGCAGGGTGCGTTCTCCCTCCAAACGTACGGCTCCCCAGTGTGGGGCAGCGTGCTCATCCTGTGCGCCGCCGCAAGCGAAGCCGCGTTCAACATCCTGTCCCGGCATGATCTTGCCGGAAGTACGACTGCCGCCGAGGCGCTTCACCCGATGGTGCAAACCCTGCTGGTATCGGCAATCGCATTGGTATTATCCGTCCTGCCGGCATTGCTGGAGCAGCCCATGGCGGCGATACGCGCCCTGAACGTTTCGGAATGGCTGGCGCTCCTATGGTATGGCTTGATCGTTACCGCACTCGCGTTCAGTTTCTTCTATGCGGGTGTGAAGCGCTGCGGAGCGTACACCGTCGCGGCATTCTCCGGCGTGATGCCGCTGACCGCCGTACTCCTCTCCACGCTGCTGCTGGGGGAAGCCGTTTCCCTGCCGCAATGGATTGGCGGCGGGCTGATTTTACTGAGCATGTGGCTGATCGGATAAAAGGAAGATGGATTATTTTAAATTTATGGAGCCGCGATCATCCAAAGCGCGGCCGGAGGCAGTTACAACCCGGTACAGGCCGGTCTGCACGCAGCCCGGTTATACAAATCAACCAGCACTGCCCGCCTGGGCAGCCGATACGCAACCATACGGGAGGATTATATGCTGACGATTGACAAAAGCGTTTGCACCCAGTATCCGGAAACGAAGGTGGGAATTCTAGCTCTGCAAGGCGTTACGCCCGCGGCGCCGGCGGACGAGGCGGTAACCCGGGACGCCATGGCGGAAATTTTTCGCCGGTACGCACAGATGGACAGGGCGGCGTTGAAAACCCTTTCCCCCATTCGGTTTTATTGCGATTATTACCGGCGGTTCGGGTACAGCTATCA
>JAEWTC010000185.1 GCA_023459675.1 Bacillota bacterium
CAGGCCGAGCCCCAGATAATAACCCTGCCGCCAGTACGTAAGGTTATGCCGCGATTCGTAGCCCGGCCTTGCGAAATTGGAAATCTCATAGCGCGGGTACGATAGCCGCTCCAGCAGCGCAATCCCCGCGTCCACCATATCGGCGGTTTCGTCCTCGTCGGGCAGAACGGCCGTACCGTTTTGTAACATCGCTTCCAGCTTGGTTCCGGCCTCCACTTTCAGCGTATAGGCGGAGATGTGCTGTACGCCCAGCTGCGCCGCGGCCGTGATGGACTGCAGATAATCGTCGCACGTTTGTCCCGGCAGCCCTGCCATCAGGTCCACGCTCAGGTTCGTGATCCCGTGCCCGCGCGCCATGGTAAGCGCGTCCTCCGCCTGCGCAAAGCTGTGAATACGCCCAAGCATCCGCAGCAAACGCTCCTGTTTGGCCTGCACGCCCAGGGATAGGCGGTTCATGCCCGCCTCCGCCATTGCGGCCAGCCAGGCGTCCGTCACCGTGCCGGGGTTGGCCTCGTACGTAAACTCCGCGCCGGGAAGAATTTTGAAGCATTGGCGCAGTTTCCGCGTCACCCGCCCTATCAGCGGCGCGGGCACGATGGACGGCGTTCCCCCGCCGAAGTAAACGGTGGAAAGCTCCGCGTCCGGGTATCTTACGGAAGCGAGCTCCATTTCGCGCATCAGGGATTTACAATAGTTTTCGATTGCCGCCGCATCCGCGGCGAACGAACAGAAGTCGCAGTACACGCACTTCGACCGGCAAAACGGGATATGCACGTAGATGGACATCCGCAACGGTTTCACCCCACAGCCTGTATTCGGGTTCATCATAGCACGGGCGCGGCGTTTTGACCATCGTACCCCCTTGTAAACCGCATGGCGCGGCATTGCCAATTTGCATAAAATACAGTATGATACTCCACGGAAACGGATCATTGTGAGCAGGAGGATTCCATGCCAAACGACAGGCTTTCCCACATCCGCAATTTCTGCATCATTGCGCATATCGACCACGGCAAATCTACGCTGGCGGACCGCATTCTGGAGCTGACCGGCGTGTTTGAGCGGCGCGAAATGGTGGAGCAGATTTTAGACAGCATGGAATTGGAGCGCGAGCGCGGCATTACCATCAAAAGCAAAGCGGTTCACATGCAATACCTGGCCAAGGACGGGCAGACCTATACCCTCAACCTGATCGACACCCCCGGCCACGTGGACTTCAGCTACGAGGTCAGCCGCGCGCTGGCCGCCTGCGAAGGCGCGCTTCTGGTGGTGGACGCCACCCAGGGCATCGAGGCGCAGACGCTGGCCAACGTATATATGGCGCTGGAACACGATTTGGAAACCATCCCCGTCATCAATAAAATAGACCTTCCCGGCGCGCAGGTGGCCGAGGTAAAGCACGAGATTGAAGAAGTGATCGGGCTGGACACCTCCGAAGCGCCCACGATTTCCGCCAAAACCGGCGAAAACGTGGAAACCGTTCTGGAAGCCGTCGTCAAGCACATTCCCCCGCCCAAGGGCGATGAAAACGCACCGCTGCAGGCGCTGATTTTCGACGCGTTTTACGACAACTACCGCGGCGCGCTGTGCTTTGTGCGCGTTATGCAGGGCACGGTCAAACAGGGCATGCGCATGCGCATGATGGCCAGCAAAGCGGAATTCGAAATCGTGGAAGTGGGCACGTTCAACCCCGGGTACAACCCCTGCGAAATGCTGATGGCGGGCGACGTGGGTTATATCAGCGCTTCGATCAAGGATATTTCCGACACCCGCGTGGGCGACACCATTACCGACGCCGCGCGCCCCGCCGAACAGCCCCTGCCCGGTTACCGCACCGTAACCCCGATGGTGTTTTGCGGCATTTACCCCGCCGACGGCGCGGATTACGACACCCTGAAGGACGCGCTGGCCAAGCTGCGCATGAACGACGCCTCCATCTCCTACGAGCCGGAAACGTCGGTAGCGCTGGGCTACGGCTTCCGCTGCGGCTTTCTGGGGCTGCTGCACATGGATATTATCTCCCAGCGGCTGGAGCGGGAGTTTGACTTAAACCTCATCACCACGGCGCCCAACGTGATCTACCACGTTTTCAAGACCGACGGAACGATGATCGCGATCGACAATCCCTCCAATCTGCCGGATCTCAGCGTGATCGACCACATGGAGGAGCCCTACGTGCTTGCGACTATCTACACGCCGCAGGACGCCGTGGGAACGCTGATGGAAGTGTGCAAGGACAAACGCGGCACGTTTTTGGATATGCAGTACGAGGGCGGCCGCGTGAAGCTGACCTACGACATGCCGCTCAACGAGATTATTTTCGATTTCTTCGACCAGATCAAAAGCCGCTCCCGCGGCTACGCCAGCTTTGACTACGAGCTGAAGGGATATCAGGAAAGCGATCTGGTGAAGCTGGATATCCTGCTCAACGGCGACCTGTGCGACGCGTTTACCATCATCGTTCACCGGGACAAGGCATACGGGCGTGGCCGCGGCATTGCCAAGAAGCTGATCGAGGTCATCCCGCGGCAGCAGTTTGAAATTCCCATCCAGGCCGCGATCGGCGGGAAGGTGATCGCGCGTGAAACCGTGCGCGCCGTGCGCAAGGACGTGCTTGCCAAGTGCTACGGCGGCGACATCACCCGCAAGAAAAAGCTTTTGGAGAAACAAAAAGAAGGCAAAAAGCGCATGCGCCAGTTCGGCTCCGTGGAAGTGCCAAGCGAGGCCTTCATCGCGGTGCTGAAGATGGACGATAACTGACGGCTGAACGCCAAAGAAACCCGCATGGTTCCATGCGGGTTTTCCCTTCACCCGGCAGCAGAAAATAGCCGTACGTGCAAACGAAACGCCGGTATTCCACTGCCGAAGTATTTGACACTCTCCGGCCTGTTGCCCTATAATTTAGCGTAACGGGCGTACGCTTGCCAAACAAGGTTTCCACGGGGTAAAACGTTCCAGCAAGAACGATGAACCGCATATTCGGCAAGTAAGCCGCCGCACGGTCACGCGGGGCGGTGCGGCGCAAGGAAGGCGAAGCGCATGATTTTCGAAGGGTACGCAGCCATACTGTATGGCATCGGTTTCGCTTTGGTTCTGGTTTACCTGGTGCTGGGCTTCGACGATTTGCTATGGGACGTCTACACCACCTTCCTCAGGCGGCTGCGCGGCAAACAAAAGCTTGACTTCCGAAAACTGGATACGGTTCCGCCCAAGCTTCTGGCGGTTACCATTGCCGCATGGCATGAGGAAAACGTGCTGGGCGACGTGATTGACAACTTCATCGATTCCGCCAGCTATCCCCGGTCCATGTACCACGTGTTCCTGGGGGTGTATCCAAACGACCCGGCTACGCGCGCGGTGGCGGAACAGCTTGCCCAGCGCTACGAGAACGTGCACGTGATTGTGAACTCCCTGCCGGGGCCCACGTCCAAGGCGCAGAACATCAACCACGTGATCCGGCAGATACGCGAATACGAGCAGCAGCACGCAGTGGAGTTCGCCTCGCTGACCATACACGATTCCGAGGACGTGGTTCACCCCTACGAGCTTCTGGTGACCAGCTATCTTCTGGAAACGCACGACGCGCTGCAGTTTCCCGTGTTCCCGCTGATTCGCATGCCCCGCTTTTCCAACTTCTTCAAGTTCATCACGTCCGGCACCTATGCCGACGAGTTTGCGGAGAACCACTACACCACCATGCTCAGCCGGTACATGGTGAACGCTTTTGTGCCCGCGGCGGGCACGGGTTTCGCCCTCTCGCGCAAAACGCTTGCCTACTTCGGCAACGACGACGTTCTGCCAAGCGAAAGCCTGACGGAAGATTACCGTCTGTCGCTGACGCTGTTTGAGAACAATATCCGCCTGTACTACGTTTTGGAGCGCGTGCCGCGCATCAACAACCGGCGGCAGGTGGTGTGGGATTACGTCACCACGCGCTCGATGTTCCCCAACACCTTCCGTTCGGCCGTAAAGCAGAAAGCGCGCTGGATTTTGGGGATTACGATGCAGTCCGTCAAGTTCCGCGATATTTTCCTTACGAAAGGAATCCCGTTCCTCGGCCGCTATTCCCTCTATAAGGATCTGAAGGCAAAAATCGGAAACCTGCTGTCGATGATCGGGTACCCGGTGCTTGCTTATTTCTTCGCTTCGCTGTTTCTGCCGCTCCAGCCGATCTTCCCTTTGTACAGCGCCTCGTGGTGGCTGAGCCTGGCCGTATCCGCCATGATGGTGGAACGCCAGCTGTTCCGGGCCATCGCCATTTACAACGTATACGGAATGCGCAGCGTGTTTTTCGCATGCCTGTTCCCGCCTCTCTTCCCCATCCGTCTCATCTGGGGCAACATCATCAACCTCACCGCCACGCTGCGGGCCTACCGCCAGCGTTTCATAGCCGGCCGGAAACGCGCGCGCAAAAACGCAAGCCGCGCCGCCGGGCAGCCCCCGCAGGTGAAATGGGCGAAAACCGATCACGCGTTTCTGGATGAACAGGTGCTGCGGCGCTACCGGCGCACCCTGGGCGATATTCTGCTGGAACGGGGTTACATCGCCACCGAAACCCTGCAGGACGCGCTGCAAAAGGCGAAGATCAGCGAAGAGCGCCTGGGCGAGTATCTGCTGAAAAACAACCTGATCGGCGAAGACGAGCTGCAGGAGGCTTTATCCCGCGTGAAACACACGCAGCACGTGAACGCCCGCCATTTGGAGCGCTATGGGTTGGAGCGCTATGCAAACCGTTTTGACGAGCTGCAGTTGCGCAGCCTGAACGCGCTGCCCTTGATGCCTTGCGAAAGCGGGTATGTGTTTGCCCTCTGCGACGAAAGCCCGCCTACCGCCGCGGCAACCATCGGCAAGGCGTACGGCATCCAGCTGAAAATCGTGTTCTTCACGCGGCTGGCCGTATTGCGCGGGCTGGATATCATGTTCAGCAACGAACCCCGCGGCAAGGATTACGATACGCCCGCATCCCGCCTGTACGAAGCCGGGAAGCTGAACTGCGAGCAGCTGATTCTGACCCGCAACTATACCTACAAAACCGGCAAAACGGAAGACGAGGTCCTCACCGCGATGGGGCTGGTACCGGCGGCCGGGGAGATTGCCCCGGGGAAAAGCCTGAAACCCGGCCGCGCGGCCGCAAAAACAAAAAAGGCCCGCAACGCCGGTTGAGCCGGGGCGTCTGCGCGGCGTAATGCGATTGTTTCAGAATCGAAAATGTAGTATACTATAATAAACATTCGAAAACGCCATAACCAGCACCCCATATAAGGAGGATCATCCGATGAAACGCTCATTTAAGTTATTCGGTTCCCTATTGCTCATCCTCAGTCTCTGCGCCTTCGTGATATCCGCGTCCGCCCAGGCCGACGCCGACACGCTGCGGATCACCAAGATCGAGATCAGCGAGGAGGGCGGCACCAAGCTGCAAACCACCCTGACGAATACCGGAACCGACGCGATCGACGAATTCGCCCTTGCCCTCGTGTTTCTCAACGCCGACGGCGAACAGATTTACGGTTACGACACCACGCTGGAAGGGTATAATGCAGAGGTCTGCAACTGGTACTATACGCCGGAGGACCCAATTGCCGCCGGCGGCACATTCCTGACCACCGACGTTTTCACCGCGTATGAAGGCACGGCGGCTGTGGCGGTTGCGATCCGCTATTATCACGTGGTGGACGGCGATTATGTGCTCATCCCCGAAAGCAATTGGTTTTGGGCACTCCCCGGCTTTGAGACCGACGGATACCAGGAAGGCCGTATGTTCTATACCGCGCCGTCCGCCGAACTGTATTCCTCCATCGAAGGTTTCAACCTCGGTTATCAATACTATCTGCTGGACGATTACAACGCGGCCTATTATGGCAAGAACCAGGGCGGCGAATGGATTCATACCGTAGATGCCGATAGCCCTGCCGCCGCGGCCGGCCTGCAGGTTGGAGACCTTGTGCTGTTTGCGGGCGGCATGAAACCCACGGAGAACCTGTACGCCGTGGAGTACGCGATGGCCGATATCATGAACGGAGAAAGGGTGGATTGGGTTTACGAGCGCGACGGCAAAGTGTACGTCACCCAGGTGAGCAAACCGTAACCCAAAAAGACATCGTCGGATCACACGCCATGATCACAGGCCGCCGCAA
>JAEWTC010000186.1 GCA_023459675.1 Bacillota bacterium
CTCAGTTCTTCCACGCGGCGGCGAACCTCGCTGAGCACCTGAATGGCAAGCTCCAGCGCGGCGGACGGGGTAAGATCGCGCTGTTTGATGATCATCTCCGGCGGCATGTGGCTGCTGAACAGAATGCGTTTGTCGGCCGCCGTTGCCGCGTTGTACAACGCCATGGGCTCCGGCAGGTATTTGGGGTCGACGCGCAGATGAATGCCGTCGGCGCGCAGGAACAGGTGGTTGATCCCCAGCCGCCGCGTAACCGCGCGAAGCCGGGCCACCAGAATGAGGTTTTCCACGGGCTTGTCAATTTCGCCGAAGCGGTCAATCAGCTCGGCTTCGATGTCCAGCTTGCTTTCCTCGTCCTCAATCATGGCGATGCGCTTGTAAATCTCAATGCGCAGGCGTTCGTCCTGCACGAAGGCTTCCGGCAGATACGCGTCCACGGCAAGCTCCACGCGGGTATCCAGCTCCGGCGTGTCCTGAATGCCCTGTACCTCGTGCACCGCCTGCTCGATCAGCTTCACATACATATCGTAGCCGACGGCGCTCAGCTGCCCGCTCTGCTGGGGTCCCAGCACATCGCCCGCGCCGCGGATCTCCAAATCGCGCATGGCGATGCGGTAGCCCGCGCCGAACTCCGTAAATTCCCGAATGGCCGTCAGCCGCTTCTCCGCCGTTTCGGACAGCAGCTTGTCGCGCCGCACGGTAAAATACGCGTACGCCTGCCGGGAGGAACGGCCCACGCGCCCGCGCAGCTGATACAGCTGCGACAGGCCGAACTTATCCGCGTCGAACACGATCAGCGTGTTCGCCTCGGGCACGTCCAGCCCGCTTTCGATGATGGTGGAGCACAGCAGCACGTCGTACGCGCCGGCATAGAAATCCAGCATCACGTCCTCCAGCGCGTTTTCCCGCATCTGCCCGTGCGCCACGGCGATGCGCGCATCCGGCACCAGCGCCTGCAGGCGCGCGTACATCTTTTCAATGGTGTGCACGCGGTTGTACAGGAAATACACCTGCCCGCCGCGCGCCATTTCGTGGCGGATGGCGTTGGCTACGATTCCGTCGTCGTATGGGGTTACGTAGGTTTTCACGGGCAAGCGCTCTTCGGGCGGCGTCTCCAGAAGGCTCATATCGCGGATGCCGGTCAGGCTCATGTGCAGCGTGCGGGGGATGGGCGTCGCGGTCAGCGTCAGCACGTCCACCTTGGTTTTCATGTGTTTGATCTGCTCTTTGTGGTTAACGCCGAAACGATGCTCCTCGTCGATGATCAAAAGCCCCAGATCCTTAAACTTCACGTCCTTGGCAAGCAGCCGGTGCGTGCCTACGACCATGTCGATCTTTCCGATTTTTAGCTGTTCCAGAATATCCCGCTGCTCCTTTGGCGTGCGGAACCGGCTGAGCATGTCGCAGGTGACGGGGAAGCCCGCGAACCGCTTTTTCATGGTGTTGAAGTGCTGCTGCACCAAAATGGTGGTCGGCGCGAGGATGGCCACCTGCTTTCCGTCCAGCACGGCCTTGAACGCCGCGCGCAGCGCGACCTCGGTTTTACCGTACCCAACGTCCCCGCAGAGGAGCCTGTCCATGTTGCGGTTTGATTCCATGTCGGCAAAGATCTGCTCCACGCTCTTTTGCTGATCCTCGGTTAGCTCGTAGGGGAACAAATCCTCAAACTCCCGCTGCCAGGGCAGGTCGCGGCTGAAGGCGAAGCCGTTTTCCTTCTGCCGTTTGGCATACAGCTCCGCAAGGTCGAACGCAAGCTCCTTGAGCCCCGCCTTGACCTTGTTTTTCTGCTTTTCCCACGCGCCGCTGCCCAAACGGTTGAGCTTGGGCGGGTTGTTTTCCGCGCCGATGAACTTCTGTACGCGGTCAAACTGGTCGGTAGGCACGTAGAGCTTGTCGTTGCCCAGATAGCGGATCAGCAGATAATCCCGCGTCACGCCCTCGGTCTGCAATTGCACCACGCCGTCGTAAATGCCGATGCCGTGAATGTCGTGCACCACGTGGTCGCCGGCGCGCAGATCCGTAAACGAAGCGATGTGCTCGCCCGCGGCGTGCCGCTTCTGGCTGCGCTGGTAGGCCGAGCCGTATAAATCGCTGTCGGATACCACGCACAGCTTTGCGCCGACGTTGCGAAACCCCTTGTGTACGGAGATCGGCAGCAGCACCACGTCTCCCGCCTGCAAAGGCTTTTCGGCGGTATCCGCGTACCGGGCCGTTACCTGCTGCTGGAGCAGGGCCTTCATCAGGCGCTGGCCGCGCGCTTCGCCGCCCGTGAGAATGGCAACCGCGCAGCCCTGCGCCTGCCAGGCTTTGATATCCTTGGCCAGCGGCTCCAGCCGCCCATGGTAGGGCATCACGGGCTCGGAGGGCAGTTCCAGCACGTCCGAGGGCTGAAACTGACCAAGCCCGCGGGATAGATCGCTCAGCAGCAGCACCGCGTGCCGCTTGAACGCGGACAGCAGATCGGCGTAATTGAACAGCAGGCCGGCCTGCGCGGGAAAGCTGTCGCCGCGCAGCGCGGCTTCCTGCCATTCGGTCAGGTACGCGGCCTGCTTTGCCTTGGCGCGCGCCTGCACCTGATCGGGCTGATCCACCAAAACGATCGGGTGATCCAGATACGCGTCTGCCGTATCGGGTTGCGCGCACAGCACGTTCATCCACATCGGCGCGGTGCGGATGGGGTAGCCCGCGGCAAGCATTTCCGCGTCGTCCAGATGGTGCTTGGCGCGGGACGGTGGTTCGGGCTTTGCGGCGCCGTCCAATATCGCGGTCGCGGCCATCTCCGCGGCGGCTTCGGCGGCGTCGATCGCGTCGAAAAACTGGTCGAGGGAATTCATGCCGTCCTTCTTGCTCACGGGCGCGCCTGGGGCGCTTGCGTGCTCGCGGATGGCCTCCTCAAAGCGTTTCGCGGCCTCGGCGGGGTTGCACAGCAGGCATTCGGTCGCGGGCGTCAGCAGCACGTCTTTCACGCGCTCCACGCTGCGCTGGCTGATGGGGTCAAACCGGCGGATGCTGTCGATCTCGTCGTCGAAAAACTCAATACGCAGGGCGTCCAGCTCGGTGGGCGCAAACACGTCCAAAATCGCGCCGCGCAGCGCGCACTGGCCGCGGCCTTCCACCATCGCCACGCGCTCGTACCCCAGGCGCAGCAGCTTGTCGATCAGGGTATTGGGGGCAATCCGGCCGCCTTCCCGGATCGGGATGGACGCCTGTTGAAACGCACGCGCGTCGGCGCAGCGGTCCAGCGCCGCGTCCGCGGATACGCACAGCACGCGGATGCGCCCGGCAACCGCGTCGTTTAGCACCTGCAGCCGTTGCCAGGTGCTTTCCCGGCTGGAGGCGGCGCGGCTGAACTGCACGTCCCGGCTGGGCAGCGTTTCCGCGGCAATTCCCAGCCGCGCAAGGTCCTGCGCCTGCCGCTTGGCCGTAAGCTCGGTCGGGGAAACCAGCAGCACAGGCCGCTTGGCCGCGGTCGTCAGCGCGGCGGCAAAAAACGGTTTCTCGCCCTCCGTCATCCCGGAAACGGACAGGCAGTCCGTTCCTTTCAGACGTTCGAAAAGCGCTGTCCACGCGGGCAGCGCTGTGTAACCCTGAAACAATCCTTCGTTCATGCGTTCTCTCCGGTTTCGGCGGGCGGGGTTTCTTTCGGCTTTTTGGTGTTGTACTTGCGCATGGCGCTCTCTACGCCGTTTTTGAGCCATTCCAGGGCGGCCTCCGCGGCGCGGGTGTAGGCGTCGAAGGCAAGCAGGCGCTCGTCCGGCGTATTATAATGCGAAAGCACCCAGTCCGCAAGGTCCATCTGCGGGGGATTGGGGCCTACGCCGATGCGCACGCGCGCGAACTCCTCCGTGTTCAGGCAGGCGATCACGGAGCGCATGCCGTTATGCGTGCCCGCGCTGCCGCTGCGGCGGATGCGCAGCCACCCCGGCGGAATATCCACGTCGTCGTACAGGATCAACAGCTGCTCCGGCGAAAGCTTGTAAAACGCCATCAGCTCGCTCACGGCGGCGCCGCTTAAGTTCATATAGGTCTGCGGCTTGCACAGGATCACCTTCTCGCCGCCGTAAAACCCCTCGCCGATCAACGCGTTGCCCTTGAGTTTCGCGGTCTGCACGCCCAGCTTGTCCGCCAGAATGGCAAGCGCGTCAAAACCCGCGTTGTGGCGCGTGTGCTCGTATTTGCTGCCCGGGTTTCCCAGGCCGACGATCAAATGCATGGGTTACAGCTTTCCCTTCTCCCGGCGGCGGGTGACCCAGCCTTCCTTGACCACGCCCTCCGGGCGCGCGATGAACAGCGCGTCCGCGGGCACGTCGCGGTCCACGGTGCTGCCCGCGGCAATATACGCGGCGTTGCCGATGTGCACCGGCGCGATCAGGTTTACGTTGCAGCCGATGAAAGCGTGATCCTCCACAACGCTGCGGTGCTTCTGCTTGCCGTCGTAGTTGGTAAACACTACGCCGCAGCCCAGGTTGATCTGCTTGCCAAGGTCGCCGTCGCCCACGTAGGTCAGGTGGCTTACCTTGGTGCCGTCGCCGATGTTGGAATTTTTGATCTCCACAAAATCGCCGATGCGGCAGTGATCGCCGACCGCCGTCTGCGGGCGCAGGTAAGCAAACGGGCCTACCGTGGTGTGGCTTCCGACCGCGCACTGCATGAGCACGCTGTTTTCCGCTGTCGTCTGTTCGCCGATCTTCGCGTCCAGCATGCGGTTGCCGGGGTACAGCGTGCAGCCCGCGCCGATTTTCGTTTGCCCCTGCAAGGTATTGCCGGGGTAGATCATCGTGCCCGGGCCGATTTCCACATCCGCCTCGATCACCGTGCGTTCGGGGTCCAGCACGATCACGCCCGCTTGCAGGTGCCGTTTCACAATCCTGCCCTGCAAGCAGCGGTAGGCGGCGGCGAAGCTCTCCGCGTCCGTTACGGCTGTGCCATCGGCTTCGTCTAAAGCCGTCATAGTCTGTAAATGATCGCCGTAGGCTTCCATCAAAAGGTTGAGGGTCAGCGGCTCGGCAAACACCTCCAGCTGATCCGCGGGCAGCGCGAAGGCAAGCGGCGCGCCTTGCGCGTTCAGCAGCGCGGCAGGCCCGTTTTTGGCAAGGGCTGCGAGCGGGCGCAGATCGCCGATGCACGGGGTATGTTCCGCCGCGCACAGCACCGTATTGAACGCGCAGGGGGAAAGCTCTTCCTGGGCAAACGCGTCCGCGTCCGCGCCTGCCGCAAGCATCGCGGCTTTCACGTGCCCGGCGCAGGTGAGGCCCAAAAGCGGGGTGTCCGCCAGGGGGTTTTCACAGTCGCAAAGCAAAAGACCAAGGATTCTGTCCATCCGTATCCCTCCCGGTAGTCGGTGTGTAGAGTATACCATATCGCGCCGCGGGATACCAGCGGGCGTTTGTTTCCCCGCGTACGCCGGTATGGTATAATAAGGGGAACAATCAGTATTCCTTTGGAGGAATTATGCCGTCTGAAACGCTGCGGGGAATCGTGCTGCGGGTAGCCAACTACCGCGATCACGACCGGATGCTCACCCTTCTCACGCCCGACAGGGGCCGTGTGGACGTGCTTTCGCGCGGGTGCCGCAGGCCCAAAAGCTGCCTGCTTTGCGCCAGCGAGAGCTTCATGCAGGGCGAGTTCGTGGTGTTCC
>JAEWTC010000187.1 GCA_023459675.1 Bacillota bacterium
CCGCGCATATGGAGCTTGACACGCTGACGGTGGATTTTGCCATTCCGCTGTGCGGCTCCGCGGGCGCGGTGGCGGCGGTGGGCACGGGCGCGGGCATGCGCTACGCGGGGCTTTTGTGCCCCCGGAAATACGACGAGCGCTCGGTTTCGCTCACGTTTGCAAAAGACCCCGTGATGGAGGACGTCACCCTGTTCCTGCCCCGCAACGAGGCAGTCCGCTCCGTGTGGTTTACCCTGCCGGACGGGGCGAAGGTGGAGCCGCCCACGCCCTACGCCGTGGAAAAGCCGATTGTGTTTTACGGCTCCTCCATCACCGAGGGCGGGTGCGCCAGCCGGGTTACGAACGCGTACCCCGCGCTTTTGTCCAAATGGCTGAACGCGGATTTTATCAACCTCGGCTTTTCCGGCCTTGCCAAGGGCGAGCTGCCCGTGGCGCGGTTCATTGCGGGGCACGCGATGAGCGCGTTCGTGTACGATTACGACCATAACGCGCCCAGCCCCGAACATCTGGCGGCCACACACGAGCCGTTTTTCCGGGTGATCCGCGACGCGCACCCTACGCTCCCGATTTTGATCCTGACCAAGCCGGATTCGGACGCCAACCCTGCGGACGCAGCCGCCCGCCGCGAGGTGATCCGCGGCACGTTCCTGCGCGCGCAGGCCGCGGGTGACAGGCACGTGGCGTTCCTCGACGGTCACGCCTTCTTTGGCGCTTCAGACCGGGCGGACTGCGCCGTGGACAACTGCCACCCCAACGATCTGGGCTTCATGCGCATGGCCGAAACGGTGTACCCCGTGCTCAAGGAAATGCTGGGGTAGGCAAACGGCTTCCGTCCCACACGCCTAAATACGAAAAACCCCGGCTGCGCCTTCACGGCGCAGCCGGGGTTACTTTATACGGAAAGGAAACCGGCCTACTGCCGGTTCACCCACGCGATGGCCAGATCGATCCACCCCGCCGCGTCCGGCACGAGGTGCGCCGGTTCATAGGCAGTGGTTTTATCGCACAGCGAAAGGCCGTGCGGGCCGTGCTGGAATACGTGCAGCTCCAGCGAAACGCCCGCCTTGCGCAACGCCGTTGCAAACTGCAGGGAGTTTTCCACGGGTACGGCGCCGTCGTCCGCGGTGTGCCAGAGGAACGCGGGAACGGTATCGCCGCTCACCTGCGTTTCCAGCGATAACAGGCTTACCAGCTGCGCGTCCGGCTGCTCGCCCAGAAGGTTATGCAGGGAACCCTGGTGCGTATGCGCCCCCATGGTGAGCACGGGGTAAGAAAGCAGCATGCCGTCCGGCTTCCAGGGCTTCGCGCCGCCCGTGTAGCCGAACGCCTCCTCCAGCACCGGATGGTTCCACAGCGTTCCAAGCGATCCGCACAGATGCCCGCCAGCCGAAAAGCCGAGGATGAACAGCTTGCCGGGCGTGATCTGCCACTCCGCCGCGTTTTCGCGCACGGTTTTCACGGCGTCCGCCAGCTCGGTGAGCGCCGTGGGGAAACGCGCGGGCGCAACGCTGTATTGCAAAATGAACGTGTGGAAACCCGCCGCCAGAAAGCGCATGGCCACGGCCTCGCCCTCACGCGGGGAAACATAGCAATACGCGCCGCCGGGGCAGATGATCACCGCGGGGCGGGTTTGGAAATACGGGTTTCCGGCCGGGGTATCCAGCAGGTAGGCGGTCATATACGGTGCGGGGGTCAATTGCCATTCGTTGCGAACGGGAATTTGCATGAAACGCATGGGGAACCTCCCTGTTCTCAATTGATTCTGACCGGAAACGGAAACGCCGCGCCCACCGGCAACGGCGCGGGGGATGAACTGCCTCCTATTATATGAATTCCCGGTTCGAAATGCAATGCATTTCCCCGCGCGGCGGCGATGGTAACAGGGCGGCGGGAACGGGGCGCTATCGCCATTGCGGGCCGCGCGGCGGCAATGTTTACGGGGCGGCGCGTTACAAAACCGGCAGCTTGGGATATAATACAAGAAACAAATCAAACGGCGAGGGCGCAGCCCCGCCGC
Organism: Bacillota bacterium; assembly: GCA_023459675.1. GTDB lineage: Bacteria > Bacillota > Clostridia > Christensenellales > Aristaeellaceae > CAXXOK01. Next base: position 2,018 of record JAEWTC010000187.1, read on the forward strand.
GCACAAGGAGGGCGAACCCATGAACATACTCATCATCGGCGGAACGGGACTGTTGGGGAGCGCGGCGGCGGAGGTGCTGCTAGCGCGCGGGCACGCCGTGCAGGCGATGGCGCTGCCGCCGCTGCCCCAAGGCGCGCCGCTGCCGCCCGCCATGCAGCTGATTATGGGCAATTACACGGAAATGACGGACGAGGAGCTTGCCGCGCGGCTGACGGGCTGCGACGGCCTGCTGTTCGCCGCCGGGGTGGACGAGCGCGTGGAAGGCCCCGCCCCCATCGAGGAATTCTACCGCAAGCACAACATTACGCCGCTGCGGCGGCTTTTGCGGCTGGCCAAGGCAAACGGCGTGAAGCGCGCCGTAATCTGCGGCTCCTATTTCTCGTATTTTGACAAGCTGTGGCCGGAGATGGAGCTTTCCAAATGGCACCCGTACATCCGCAGCCGCCGGGAGCAGGAGGACATGGCCCTGTCCTTTGCGGACGAAAACTTCAGCGTATCCGTGCTGGAGCTTCCCTACATCTTCGGCACGCAGCCGGGCCGCAAGCCCGTATGGGTGTTTTTGATCGAGCTCATCCGCGGCATGAAGCTCGTGACCCTGTACTCCAAGGGCGGCTCGGCGATGATCACGGTGCGCCAGGCCGCGCAGGCCATGGCGGGCGCGCTGGAGCGCGGAAACGGCGGCGCGTGCTACCCGCTGGGCTTTGAAAACCTCACGTGGGTGCAGTTTTTAAAGATCGTGCACCGCACGATGGGGTACAAGCATCGCGGCATCCTCACCGTGCCCCGGTGGCTGGTGGCCGTCGGCGCGCGCGGGCTGAACCGCAAGCGCGAGAAAAGCGGCGGCGAGGGCGGGCTGAACGCCGTAAAATACGCCGACCTGCAAAGCCGGAACCTGTTCATCGGCCGGGAGCTGGGCTGCGAGCCGCTGGGCGTGGAGCCGGACGACCTGGAAGCGGCCATCGGCCAAAGCGTGCTGCTGTCGCTTGCCGTGCTGGACGGGAAGGCAAAAACCCTGGACATGAAGGCCGAATAGCGGTTAGCGGTACAGTGTGCCGCCGCTCCCGCGGCGCTGCCGCGGCATGCGCGGGTAAGCAACAAAAAATCCGAAACGCCGTAGCGGCTGGATCCGCGCAAAAGCGCGTAACCGATCCGCGCATGCCCAAACGCGCAAAACCGGGCGGCGCGCAAAAAAATACAACGAAAATACAACGGAGGCGCGTATGCACATCAGGCGGTACACCCCGGCGGATGAAGCGCTGGTATTCCAGATGCTGGAAGAGGAGGGCGACGCCTGGAGCGATTACCACGGCGCGGAGAACCGCGCGAAGTTCCTGCGCGCCCTGAACGCCTGCACGGCGTATTTGCTGTTCGAGCAGGATACGCTGTGCGGCTATGCGCGCTGCCACGCGGATTACGGCTTCGGCGTGTACGTGCACGATTTGCTGGTCCGCAAAAGCCGCCGCGGCCATGGGTACGGCAGGCTTCTGATGGAACAGGCCTGCCGGGATTTTCCCGGGCAGACGGTGTACGTGTTAAGCGACGTGGACCCGTATTACGGGAAACTCGGCTATGAAAAAATCGGGAGCATTTTTACGGTAAAACCGCCGCAGGCGTAGGCCGCCTGCCCCCGTCCCTGGGCTGCCCGTATCTTGACAGCCCTTTTTACAAATGTTAATATTGGTTATTGGATAACCACATAACACCGGCTTCATAGACGGCACGCATACGACGGTCCTGCACAGGTCCATTCCCTTCGCGTAGGCACGAACATGGCGCTGCGGTGTTTGCGCTGTGCCAAAAGGCATGCCCGGCGCGAAAATAACGGGAAACGGAAATTGAAAGCCTGGGCAGGCGTGCGGCCGGCAGAAGCCGCGGGCATGGGCAACGGCGCGCCCGCAAAACCCCGGCGCGCGCCGAAAACGCGCGGAACCCTTGCCCGGCGTGGTAACGATTGATATGAACTCAATGAAGGGGAGGAGTACCATCATGCAAAACCAGAAGCAAATTCACGCCTACCTGCCGGACGAAAAGCCGCCGCTTGGCAAACTGCTGCTCTACGCGCTGCAGCAGGTCATCGTCATGTTCCCCGCCACCATCGCGGTGGCTCTGATCACCGGCTTCCAGGTTTCCACCACGATCTTCGCCAGCGGCCTTGCCACGCTGTGCTTCGTGCTGATCACCAAGCGCAGAATACCGATGTACTACGGCTCCAGCTTTTCCTACCTGTCCGCGGTCATCGGGTTGATGACCAGCCAGTTCATCCGGGACAGCATCAGCCCGGAAGCGCTTGTTCAGCTGGACGCATGGCTTGCCAAGGCAACGCCCGTGATGCCCGCCGAAGCCATCGCATTCGCGCAGTTCGGCATCGTGATGTCCGGCTTGGTGAGCATTCTGGCCGGCATTCTTGTGCGGTACAGCGGCCGGCACGCCGTGGAAAAAATCCTGCCGCCCACGATTACCGGCTCCATCGCGCTGGTAATCGGCCTTACGCTTGCCGACAACGCCCTGGGCGACGCCGCCCCGGTGCTCACCTCCGCAACCGTAACCGGCAGCGGCTGGGTGTGGATTGTGTCGCTGGCCACGCTCTTATCCACCATCCTGTTCTCCCGCTATCTGAAGGGCTTCCTCTCCCAGCTGCCGCTGCTGTTGGGCGCGGCGGTGGGCTGCGCCGTGGCGGGGCTTTTATACGCCTTCGGCGGCGCGGATATGAGCCTGTTCCGTCCAATTGACCCCAATGCGCTCAGCGGCTCGCTGTGGCAGCTGGGGAACGTATTCGCCGTACCGGCGTTCACGCTGCCCAAAGCCTCGCTTGCGGCGGTGGTCGCCATCATGCCCATCGCCATCGCCACCATTCCGGAATCCACCGCGCACATCTACCAGCTGGACATCTATGTGAACAACGTCGCCAAGGAAAAGGGCAAGGAAGGCAAGTATAAACTGGCCGACCTCCTGCACATGAACCTCATCGGCGACGGCATCTGCGACATGGTCTCCGGCGTGGTGGGCGGCCCCGCGGGCACCAACTACGGCGAAAACATTTCCACCATGGCGATTACGAAGGTCTTCTCCACCGCCGTGATGGT
>JAEWTC010000188.1 GCA_023459675.1 Bacillota bacterium
GCCTTCCCCGTAGCCCACCTTCACGCGCTTGGACACCAGCACCCGGGGGTCGATCCCGCCGATGGGCCGCACGCGGATCAACCCCTCCTCGGTCACCGAAACCGCCACGAGGCCTACCTCGTCCATATGCGCGCACAGCATCACCCGCGGCAGCGCCGGGTTTTTGGCCTTGCGCACGGCGAGCACGCTTCCCGTACCGTCAAACGATACGGCGTCCTTGCCCAGCGCCTCCGTGCAGGCGTCTACCACAACCTTGCGCACAAGCTCCTCCCGGCCGCTTAAGCCCTGGAGCTCGCAAAGGGTTTTCAAGTCCATAAATCCGTATCCCACCCTTCGGTAATCTCCGCGCAGAACAGCGCGGCAAGGCGCGCGCATTCGTCCGCGGCGTGCAGATCGAGCGTTTCCACAGTGGTGTGCATGTAGGAAAGCGGCAGGCCCACCAGCACGCAGGGAATGCCGCCCCGCGCGATCTGGATATCGTCGGTATCGGTGCCGGTGGAACGCTCGCTCAGCTCCATGTTGATCTTGACGCCGTTCTTTTTGGCGACGTCCTTAAGGATGGACAGGAGCTTGGGCTGGATGAACGGGCCGCAGACCGGGGCAGGCGCGTCCGCAGGCACGGTGCTGTCCGGCTTGGCGCCCGGATAGTTGGCAAAGGTTACGTCCAGCACGAAGCCGATATCCGGCTTTACGGTGTGCGCGCCGACCTTGGCGCCAAACCCGCCCACCTCTTCCTGCGCGGAGCAGCAGAACACCACCTCCGCCGCGTGGTTGATCTTCTGCAACCGTTCGGCGGCGGAAAGCATTACGGCGATGCAGCTGCGGTCGTCCATGGTTTTGGCGGCGACGCGGCCGTTCAACAGCTCCGTCACCGGGCCGTGCAGGGTCACGGCGTCGCCCACGTGCACCCGGGCTTGCACGGCTTCGGCCGCCATGCCCAGATCCACGTACAAATCCTCAAACTTCGCGCCGTGGGCGCGGTCCTCCGCCGTGAGCAGGTGCGGCGGTTTCGCGCCGATCACGCCGAACAGCGCGCCCCCGTCCGTATGCACGGTGACGGTCGCCGCCGGCAAAATCTGCGGGCTGACGCCGCCAACGCGCCGGATGCGCAGAGAGCCGTCCGCAAGTACTTCGGTCACCATGAGGGCGATCTCATCCATATGTGCGCACAGCATCACGGACGGCGCCTTGCCTTTAAAAGGCAGGGTGGGCTTTTTGACCGCAATCACGTTAAACAGCGGGTCGATGGTGATCTCGTCGCAATACGGCAGAAACAGCGTTTTCAGCCATTCCGCCATTTCGCGCTCGCGGCCCACCGGCCCGAACCTCTGTGTGCTTTCCTTGAGAAAGGAAAGAATGTCCATAGTGTGTCCCCTTTCGTTGGTTGGTTGCGCCGCCACGGCGCGGCTTACCCGAGCGCCTCCTTGGCGATGCGGACGGAGGCCATGGCGTCCGCCGCGAAGAAATCCGCGTCAATCTCCCGGGCGAGGCTTTCGGTCAGCACCGCGCCGCCGACCATGATTTTCACGGCTTTTCCGTACGTCAGCCGCACCTGATGGATGGTGTAACGCATGGCGGGCACGGTGGTGGTCATCAGCGCGGACAGGCCCAAAAGCCTCGCGCCGGATTGTTTGAGCGCGGCCAGCACCTCGCCCGGCGGCACGCTTCGGCCCAGGTCGATCACGTGATACCCGTAGCTTTGCAGCATAGTGGATACGATGTTCTTGCCGATGTCGTGCACGTCTCCCTCCACGGTGGCAAGCACGATGGTTTTCTCCGGCTGCGGAGCCGCGGCGGGCATGCGGGCGGTGGCCTCTGCAATGGCGCGCTTGGCCGCGGCGGCGGACTGCATGAGCTGCGGCAGGAAAATTTTCCCGCGCTCGTAGCGCTTGCCCACCTCGGTGAGCGCCGGGATGACGTGTTCCTCGATCATCAATAGCGGGGGCACGCCGCCCAGCAGCAGCGCGGACGCCGCAACGGACGCGTGGGCCTCCAGCCCCGCGACGATGGTATCGGACAGGCTTTTGAGCTCCAGCTGCCCCTGCGCCGCCTCGTCCGCCTCCGGCCGGGCGGAAACCGCCTGCAGGGTAACGGAAGTGTACTTCTCGATGAACTTGGAAAATCCTTCGTCCAGCCCCAGGGTGGCGCGCGTGGCGAAGAAGGACGACAGCACCTGTTCGTCCAGCGGGTTGATGATGGCGGCGGTGAGGCCGCGGTTCATGGCCATGGCGAGGAAGGACGCGGTGATCATGCTGCGGCCGGGCAGCCCGAAGCTGACGTTACTGACGCCCAGCACGGTTTTTACTTCCAGCTCGTAGGTAAGCCTGCGCACCGTTTCCAGCGTTACCGAGGGGGCGGCGGGGTCCGCCGCGGCGGCCATGGTGAGCGCATCGAACAGGATGTCGCTGCGCTGGATGCCGTAGCGCGCGGCTTGCTCCAGAATGCGCCTGGCGATCGCGATGCGCCCGTCCGGGGTTTCCGGGATACCGTTCTCATCCAGGCACAGTGCCACCAGCGCCGCGCCGTACTTGCGCGCCAGGGGGAAGACCGCGTCCATCACGGACTGCTTCCCCGACACGCTGTTGATGATTGGCCTGCCGATATAGGCGCGCAGCGCCGGCTCCAGCGCCGCGGGGTTTGCCGTATCCAGCTGCAGGGGCACGGGAACCACGGTCTGCACGGCTTCGGTGACGGTTTTGAGCATCTGCGCCTCGTCCAGGTCCGGCAGGCCCACGTTCGCGTCCAGCACGTCCGCGCCCGCGTCCACCTGACGGGAGGCCTCCTGATTGACGTAATCCAGATGGTTTTCACGCAAGGCGCGCTTCATGGCGGGTTTGCCGGTGGGGTTGAGCCGCTCCCCGATGATGGCGGGCTGCGGCCCGATGAACACAGTTTGGCTGTGGCCGGACACGCAGCAGCTTTCCAGCCCGCTCTTTTTGCGCTCCACGGGCGGCGTATAGGGGATGGCGGCGGCGGCTTTGGTGAGCGCTTCGATATGCGCCTTGGTGGTGCCGCAGCAGCCGCCCACGAGGTTTGCGCCGAGCTGGATCGCCTCCAGCATATCGGCGGCAAAATCGTTCGGCTGGGTGTGAAACACGGTGCAGCCGTGCAAAAGCTCCGGGATGCCGGCGTTGGGCATGAACAGCACGGGCTTGCCATTTGCGCAGGCCACGAGGCGTTTGAGGTTGGGGAACAGCACGCGGGGCTTGGAGCGGCAGTTGAGGCCGATCACGTCCACGCCGTCCATGGCGGTGAGCATGGCCGCCGCGCCTTCGATATCCGAGCCCGTCAACAGCCGCCCGCTTTCGTCAAACGCGATGCTGACGACGAACGGAAGCTTGGCGCCAAGCGCCTGTTGCGCCTCGCGCACGCCCAGCACCGCGGCCTTGATTTCCCGGAGGCAGGTCATGGTTTCCAGCACGATCAGATCGCACCCGGCCTCGATGCCCGCGGTCGCGAGTTTCACATACCAGGAAACGGCGTGTTCGAACTCCTGCTCGCCCCAGGGCTTCAAAAGCTTGCCCAGGCTGGTTAAATCCAGCGCGGCAAAGCCGTGCCCGGCCTCCGCCACAGCCTCCTTGGCCAGGCGCATGCCCTCGCGGATCAGCGTTTCCCAGTTTTCGAACTCCTCGGGGTTAAAGCCGAAGGTGTTGGAAAGCACCACGTCCGCGCCCGCGTCCAGGTAGCCGCGGTTGACGGCCTTCACAAGCTCCGGCTGCTCCAAATTCCACAGCGCGGGCTGTTTGCCGCCCTCCAGCCCCATGGCCTGCAGGGTGGCGCCGATGGCGCCGTCGAAAAACACGCGCCGGGTTTGGATGAGTTCCAGAAATGGGTGCATGCGTTACCTCCCGATGATCGCGCCGAGGTTGCGGAACACATCCGCCGCCACATCCGCGCGGTTCATGGTGTACAGGTGAATGTGGCGGACGCCGTTGGCGATCAGGTCCACAATCTGCTCGGTGGCATAGGCTAGGCCCGCCTGCCGCATGGAAGCCGGATCGGCGCCGAAGCGGTCGACCAAAGACAACAGCCTTGGCGGCAGCGTTGCGCCCGAAAGCGCGGAAATGCGGCGGATTTGCTTGGCGCTGATCACGGGCATGATGCCCGCGCCCACCGGCACGGCGATGCCCGCCCGCAGCGCCCGGTAGAGGAAGTTATACAGCGTCGTGTTGTCAAAAAACATCTGCGTGGTTAAAAAATCCACGCCCGCGTCCACCTTGGCCTTCAGGAAATCCAGATCCGTTTCCCGGTTCTCGCTTTCCGGGTGGCCTTCCGGGTAACAGGCCGCGCCGATGCAAAAACCGCCGCGCCGCTTGATGTGGGAAACAAGCTGCGAGGCGTGTTCAAACCGTTTGCCATCGGGGTAGACGAAGCCCTCGGGAATATCGCCGCGCAGGGCGAGGACGTTGTTCACGTTCGCGGCCGCAAGCTCATCCAGCACCGAATCCACCGTATCCACGGCGGAATTGATGCAGGTGAGGTGCGCCAGCGCGGGAACGCCGCTTTCCTGCACGGTTTGGGCAAGCTCCCGCGTAAACTGCGGGGCAAGCCCCGCCGCGCCGTAGGTAACGGAGATGTATGAGGGGTTGAGCCCCGCAAGCTCCCGCACCACGCGCTTGGCCTCGTCCACCCGGGCGAACTCCTTGGGGGGGAACACCTCGCAGCTGACGGACACCTGGGAGGTGAGCAGTTCGGAAATCCGCCGCATATTACCTCTCCTTCTCCAGCAGGCCCTTGCGCAGGTCGTAGGGCGTTTCCTGATAGACGAAATAGTTCAGCCAGTTGGCAAACAGCAGGCTTGCGTGCGCGTGCCAGTTCACCCGCGGCGCGTTTTTCGGATCGTTCCCCGGGAAATAGTTTTCCGGCAAATCCATTTCCATGCCCTTGCCGATGTCGCGGAAGTATTCCGAGGAGAGCGAATCCCGGTCGTACTCCGAATGCCCGGTGGCGAACACCCGGCGCCCGTCCCGGCTGCGGATGACGGCGGAGCCGGTTTTTTCGCTTTTGGCGAGCACGATCAGATCATCGCAGGCGGATACCGCGGCCTCGTCCAGCTCCGTATGGCGGCTCATGGGCACGGTGAAGGTATCGTCCAGCCCGCAGAAGAGCTTATCGTGCACGTCGGTAATCTGGGTTTCAAACACGCCGAAGAGCTTCTTTGCCAGCGGGTGCTTTTGGATGCCGTAGTGGAAATACAGCCCCGCCTGCGCCGCCCAGCAGATGAACAGCGTGGAAAACACCCGCTCGTCCGCCCAATGCATGATGCGCGTGAGCTCCTCCCAATAGAGCACGTCCTCAAAATCGAGCCGCTCCACCGGCGCGCCGGTGATGATGAAACCGTCGAACAGCTCGTCCTTGATCTCGTCGAAGGTGCGGTAGAAGGTATCCAGATATTCGGTGGACACGTTCTTGGACTCGTAGCTTTCGGTGCGCACCAGCGTGATTTCCACCTGCAAAGGAGAGTTGGAAATGAGGCGCAGCAGCTGCGTTTCCGTTTTCTCCTTGGTGGGCATAAGGTTCAAAATGGCGATCCGCAGGGGGCGGATATCCTGCTCCGCCGACCGCATTTCGGTCATCACGAAGATGTTCTCGTCGTTCAAGGTTTTGGTGGCGGGCAGAGCGTCCGGAATTTTCACTGGCATATGGGTGTGCTCCTTTATTGCTTTGTTGGGGTTGGGGCGGGAGGTTTAAGGGGAAGGCTGTTACCACAGATCGGGTTCCGTCATTTTATTGTACCGCCCCGTCCGCTCCGCGCCGCCCCGCCCGGGGGTTTGCTTCCTCATTCCGGGAAAAGCAAAACCCTTCCCCGAAGGGGAAGGGTTGAAATGCACAGCAAACGGCATACGCCGCTCAACCACGACCAAACTCGGGGCGACCTGACCGCTGACAGGGCATTCGCATCATCATAGGCATCAGATCCGCCTCCTCGATAGTCAAAGTAGTG
>JAEWTC010000189.1 GCA_023459675.1 Bacillota bacterium
GCGGTCATTTTCACACAGGGCTGCCCGCACCGCTGCGAGGGCTGCCACAACCCGGAAAGCCATGATCCAAACGGCGGTACTGTATGGACGATCAACGATGTTGCGGAGCGTTTCTTACATAACCCGCTGTTGGAGGGAATTACCCTGTCGGGCGGGGAGCCGTTCGCCCAGCCGGCGGCGTGCGCGGAGCTGGCCCGGCGCGCGCATGCGCGCGGGCTTACCGTATGGACGTATTCCGGCTACACGCTGGAACAGCTTTTTCAATTGGCAAAGAGCAGCGCCGATATCCATGCGCTTTTATCCGAAACCGACGTGCTGATCGACGGGCCGTTTCTTCTGGCGGAGCGGTCTCTCAGCCTTAGGTATCGCGGCAGTAAAAATCAACGGCTGATCGATATGCATAAAACCCGCGCCCAGGGGGAAGTCGTCCTGTGGGAAGCGGAAAACTGGCTGTAAGGCAGGGAGAGGGACAAACCGATGCAAAAGCGTATCGCGCTGCTGGCAACGGGCGGCACCATCGCAAGCACGCCGGGGAAGAACGGGTATGCGCCGACGCTCGGCGCGGCCGCGCTGATACGGGACATCCGCTTTCCCTGTATCATCGAGCCGCAGGACGTATTCTGTTTGGATTCCAGCAATATGCAGCCTGAAGAATGGTGCGTGCTGGCGCAGGCAACGCACGACGCGCTGCAGCATTGCGACGGCGTGGTGATTACTCACGGCACCGATACCATGGCATACAGCGCGTCCATCCTGAGCTTCATGCTGGCAGGCATTGAGAAGCCCGTCATTCTGACAGGCTCGCAGATGCCCATCGGCGACGCACTTTCCGACGCGCGGGGAAACCTGCGCCGCGCGGTGGCGGCAGCGCTGCAGGATATCCGCGGCGTGTACGTATGCTTTGACCAGAAGCTCATTCAGGGCACGCGCTGCGTGAAAACGCACACGACGGCGATCGACGCCTTTTCCAGCATCAACGCGCCGCTTGCCGGTTATTTCGACGCCGAAGGCATCCATATCGAAAACCCGCAGCCCTTTACGCCATCTGGGGTGCTGCCTCCCGGATATACGCTTAGAAACACCTTGAACGCCAACGTGTTTCTGATGAAGCTGGTGCCGGGAACCTCGCCGGAGGTCTTCCGCTTCATCCGCGAGGCCGGGTATCAGGGGTTGGTCATCGAGGCGTTCGGCCTGGGCGGCCTGCATTATATCCGCCGCAATCTGGTGGAAGCGCTGTACGCGTTTGCCGAAAGCGACGTGCATGTGATGGTGGTCAGCCAGTGTTTGTATGAAAAAGCCGACCTCACGGTGTATGAGGTCGGCCGTGGACTGATGCATCAGCACGTGCACAGCGGGCGGGACATGACCACCGAAGCGGCTGTAACCAAATTAATGTGGGCGCTGGCCCAGGAAAACCCGTCCGCGCTTCTCAACGCCTCGATCGTCGGAGAAATGAAGGAGCGGTAGGGGAGGGCCCTTACCAGAGCAGGCGCTTGCCTTCGATGTCGGCTTCGTCTACGGACGTCGCCAGGTTCTCCGCGTGATCGCCGATCCGCTCCAGGTTGTTGAGCAGATCCAGGAACAATATCCCGTTGGTCGGCGAGCATTTTTTCGCTTTCAAGCGCTCCATATGATGGTTGGTCATATCGTCGCACATCGCATCGATCTGCTTTTCCAGATCGGTGACTTTCTTGACGATCGCCGGATCGATAATCTGCCGGTTTACAATCTCCAATGCCTGGTCCAACGCGGCGGTAATCACCTGATGGAGCGTTTCCAGCTCGTGTATCGCCCGGTTGGTGAACTCTTTCTTCGTTTTGCGCCGCTCGGTTGCGATTTCCATTATATTCTCGGCGTGATCGCCGATGCGTTCCAAATCGTTGACGACGTGGAACAGGGAACCCATCAGGTGTACGTCCCGGGAAGCCAGCGTCATGCCGCGCAGCTCAATCAGCTTTGCGGTGATCTCGGAGTTCAGGTAGTCGATCACGTTTTCGCGGTTCTCAAACTCGTCCATCGGGACGTCCTTCTGGGAAAAGAAGGTATTCATCGCGAATATATAATTGGTTTTCACCAGCTCGCCCATGCGCATCACCTCGCGGAACAGCTGCTTGGCGGCAATCGGCGGGGTGGAGAACAGGCGGTCGTCAAAATAGGTAAGCCGCATCGGCTCATCCTGCTTGTCCTCTCCGCGGATGATGAGATAGGATGCCTTTTCCAGCAATTTGGACAGCGGAAGCAGGACCGCTGTCGTCGTCACATTGAAAATCAAATGTGCCAGGGCGATCTGCAGGCGCAGATTGTCGCCCGCCAGGCTTTCAATCCATGTAACAAACGGAAGGGAAACCGCGATAACCAGGAAAAGGATGGAGCCGATCACGTTAAACAGCAGGTGAATAATTGCAGCCCGGTGCGCGGTTTTGTTGGTGCCGATGGAAGCCAGCAATGCTGTGATACAGGTGCCGATATTCATACCGAACAAAATGAACACCGACGAGTGCAGCCCGATGAGGCCGGAGCTTGCCAGCGCCTGCAAAATGCCGATGGAAGCGGAACTTGACTGTACCAGAGCCGTAAACAACGCGCCGACCAATATGCCGAGAAATGGGTTGGAAACGCTCATGATCATCGTGCGGAAGCCTTCCCATTCGCGCATCGGTTCCATTGCCTGGGTCATGGTTTCCATACCGACGAACAGGATGCCTAGGCCGATGAAGATCTGCCCCAGCATTTTGAAACTGGACCGGCCCCCCAGCAAAAGAAAAACCAAGCCGATCACGGCGAAGATCACGCCGAAATCCAGCTTGACCGAAAGCATCAGCGAGGTTACGGTGGTGCCGATGTTGGCGCCCATGATAACCCCGATGGCGTTGCGGAGCGGTAAAAGACCCGCATTCACAAAACCGACCACCATAACGGTGGTTGCGCTTGAGCTTTGTATAACGCCTGTGACCATCGCTCCCACGAGCACGGCGGAGAACTTGTTCTTTGTGAGCACTTCCAGCAAGCGCTGCATCCGATGACCTGCCGCTTTTTCCAGCCCTTCGCCCATTTCCTTAATGCCATACAGGAACAGGGCGAGACCGGCAAAGAGCTTGAGTGCATCCATGAACTGCATGCAAACCCTCCCGTTAAATGGATGCGGTCTGCCGCACCCCGCGTATTCCACACGATTCTCATGTAAAAATCACTGGGAATTTACATCAGAACCCACCTTAGGGTAACATAAGCCGCAGTCATTGTAAAGGTGCAATGGCTGCGGCATGCGTGCGCGCGAGGCCCTGCGGCGAGCTGAAAGCGCTGGATCGACAGGGGTTACCGGCGCCTGACCGGGATCCGCACGTGGAAAGAATTCAGCTTTTTGCCGTCCGATTCCGCCCAGATTTTCCCGCCGTGCTCCCGCGCGACGCTCTTGGCAATCGACAGCCCAAGCCCGTAACCCTTGGTTTGCCCGCGGGATGTATCCGCGCGGTAGAAGCGCTCAAAGACGCTCGCACATTCCTTGGGCGTCAGCGGCTTGCCCTCGCTGATCACGGTCAGCAGCGCTTCCCGTTTGCCCGCCGCGGCAAGGCGAACAAGAATCGGGCTTTTGTCGGCTCCGTACTGCACCGCATTATCGATCAGGATATCCGCAAGCTGGCGCAGCTTTTCCCGGTTGCCGGTCACCATCACGTTATCCTGTATCTCCGTTGTAAGCAAACGGCCCAGATCAAAGACCGTCGGTTCAAACATCATGGCGGCGCTGGAAACCACGAAGGAGAGGTTAACCGGCTCCTTCACGGAGGCCTTGGGCTTGCTGTCGGAACGCGCAAGCTCCAACAGCTCTTCCGTGAGCACCTTCATGCGTTTGGATTCGGCCCGGATGTTATCCAGCCGGGTTTGGTTCTTTGGGTCGGTCACCGCGCCGGATTCGATCAGCATATCGGTGTTGGACAGGATCACCGTCAGCGGCGTTTTCAGCTCGTGGGACGCGTCTGTCACAAACCTGCGCTGCGTTTCCCACGCGCGTTCCACGGGCTTGACCATCCAGCGGGACAACAGGATGCTTGCGACGAGGAAAAGCCCCATCGCGCCGACGCCGATGAACAGCGAGGACCACATCTGGGATTTCAGCGAATCCCGTTCGATAAACGTATCGGAAAACGAGAAGATCACGGAACCGTCCGGCTGCGTATAGCGCCGGTAGCGCAGGCCGTAGGAGGAGGTAATCCCAAACCCCTTGTCGCTGTCCAGCAGGTCCTGGGCAATCTTGATCAGCTCATCGTCGGAAACGTAATGAATCTGGTTCTGCGTTACGCGATACACGCCGTGCTTGTCCAGGTTCACGGAGGCGACCGGCATGGCCATCAGCACCGAGCGGTCAAACGAGTCCGCTGCGGGAGGCGGGTCGCTGAAGGCGTTGATGCTGCGGCGCTCGTAAATCAGCCGCGCGGAAAAGAACAGGCCGCTGAGAATGGCAAGTAGCAGCATACTCAGGATGGCCATGAGTACGATCATCAGCTTCCGGCGCAGCCTGCGGATCATGCGTTTGCCTCCAATCGGTAGCCCAGCCTGCGAACCACCCGAATCTCCGCGGCGGAACCCAGTAAAAACAGCTTCTTGCGCAGGAAGGAAACGTAGGCTTCCACGCTGTTGTCGCCCACGTCGGTATCGTATCCCCACACTTTAATCAGCAGCGTTTCTTTTGAAAGAATGTTTTGGCCGTTGCGCATCAACAGACGCATCATTTCCATTTCCTTGGCGCTCAGGCGCAGCGTTTGCCCTTTGCACGAAAGCTCGCTTACGGAGGGGACGAGGGTCAAATCGCCGAACGCGATGTGCTCGGGGATGATCTCGCTCTGGCGGCGCAGCACCGCCCGCAGACATGCCCGGAATTCCGCGTTTTCAAACGGCTTCGTCAGGTAATAATCCGCGCCGAGATCCAGCCCCTGTACGCGGTCGGCCAGATCCGCCTTTGCGGTCAGCATCAGCACCGGCGTTGCGCTGCCCGAGGCGCGCAAGCGCTTGAGCACGTCAAACCCGTTCATTTTGGGCAGCATCACGTCCAGTACGATGGCGTCGTACGCGCCGGTCAGCGCGTTATCCAGCCCGTCGATTCCGTCGTGCGCGGTTTCCACGGCATAGCCGTCCTGCGCCGCCATATCGGCCAGCGTTCCCGCAAGCCTTACTTCGTCTTCCACAATCAGTATCCGCATACGGTTCCTTTCGGGCTAAAAACTTGCCTTCCGATTACAATCAGCATACTACCGGGAGAAGCTGAAAGCAACCTGAAAGGGCCTTTCAGTTTCATTTCAGTTTGCCGCGGTACGATACCGCCGAATGCATGGAAAGGCAGGAACGGCAATGGCGAAACGCAAGCCCGGAAAAAAAGGCATCGCGCGCTTTTTCAAAGCGGCGGTTATCCTCATTCTCCTCGCCTTCTTGGGATTAGCCGGCTGGATTTATCTGACCCCGATGCTCACGGCCGGCAGCGTTACTTTATATGACGATTATACGGTTACGCAAGGCGATATCGAAACGACGCTGAGCTTTTCGGCAGCGCTGGCCGTGAAGAAAGCGGAAACCCATACCGCGGCGGAAATGAGCACGGTGAAGGAGCTCTACGTGAAATCCGGCGATACGGTGGCGCAGGGCGATCCGCTGGTGCTGCTTTCGGATGGCGAGCTGTTCACCGCCGGGTTTGCCGGGGTTGTCAACGAAATCCGCTTCGCCCAGGGCGATTGGGTGCGGCCAAACTTCACCATCGCACAGGTGTGCGATCTGGAAAACCTTCAGGTGACCCTGTCGGTGGATGAGTACGACGTCAAATCGCTCGCGGTGGGGCAAAGCTGCGTCGTGCGCGTCATCTCCCTGGGAATGGACTTTGAAACGACGATCGCGCATATCAACCGCGTATCCGCCTCAACGGGAACGCTTGCGTATTATACGGTCTCCTGCGATCTTACGGTGCCCGCGGAGGTGCTGCCGGGGATGCGCGCCACCGTCGCCATCCCCGATCAGGCCGTATACCAAGTAAACCGGCTGCCGATTGCGGCGCTGGCCTTCGACGAAGCGGAAAACCCGTATGTTCTGATCCGCAACGAATACGGCGCCTATGAGCGGCGCATGGTGGAAACGGGGCTGTCCGACGGCGTTTTTGTGGAGATCAAAGGCGGGGTGAGCCTTGGCGATACCGTATATGCCGTCAGCGGCACGGAAAGCGCCAAGGCGGCGTTTACGCTTTCCGATCTCTATCAGTCGCTGTTTGGGGTTAAGGTAGTTATCAACGAACCGGCGGGGGCGGTGCCCGGCGGGCGCGGAGGCGTTGCAGGCGGTACGGACTCCGCCTTCACCCCGCCGGAGGGGTTTACCCCGCCTATCGGCGCACCCGGCGGCATGCCAGCCGCAACCGATACGGCGGACAGCCAAACCGCGCAGGATACCCCGGATACCCAAAACGCGGCGCAGCCAACGGAACAATCTGCGCAGCCCGCTGTACAGACAACCATTCCATAAGAGAGGATATTGCAATGGGAACGAAAAAACGGTTGGCGCTTCTCGCGGCGTGCCTCATGCTGGTCCCCGGGCTTGCGGCCGCGGAAGAGTTCGAGGGCAATGTGGTTGCGGCGGACACGGTTCTGGTCACCTCTCCCTACGGGGGTTCGCTAGCGGCGGTGCCGGTGCGGGAAGGGCAGCGGATAGCGGCCGGCGATACCCTGGCCGTTATGGAAACCGTCAAGGTATACGCGCCGGAGGACGGCGTCATCCGGGGCGTCTTCGCCCAGCCGGGCGATGCGCTGTCCGCGTCGGAGGCGGCGCTTTACATCGGCCCCTCAAGCGAGTACACGATCCACTGTACAACGAATAAGGCGTATGCGTCGCAGGAAACCAAGTATGTGACCATCGGGGAAAAGGTCTATATCGTCTACATTACGGACGAAAGCTATGCCGGCGAAGGCGTCGTTACCGCGGTCAACCAGACCGATTATACCGTGGAAACGACGAGCGGGAACTTCTACCTGGACCGCAACGTATATATCTACCGAAGCCCGGGCTATGAAACCGAATCCCGCCTCGGGCGCGGTACCTTGTACCGGCAGAGCGAAACCCCCGTCTACGGCAGCGGGAGCCTTTTGAAAACATACGTCCAAAACGGCGATACGGTTACGCGCGGGCAGCTGTTGTTTGAAACCGTATCCGGCGGGATGCGCAGCACCGCATATACGGACGGGGTAATCACGGCGGAGGCGTCCGGCGTCGTGGCTTCGCTCAACGTTTCCGTCGGCGGTACGATTGCCAAAGACGCCGTTTTGATGACCGTGATCCCCGACAATCGGTATGAAATCGAGTTCCTCATCGGCGAGGACCAGCTTGCCTCCGTTCGCGTGGGGCAGGAAGCGACGATTGTTTTCGACTGGCGGGAAGACGTCGGCGACGTTTTACACGGCGTGATTACCAGCATTTCCTTTGTAAGCGAAGCTGCAAACAGCGCGTCCGGCACAACCGAAACGCAGTTCCGGGGCACGATTGCCTTCACGGCGGATGAGACCGTGAAGGAAGGAATGAGCGTTACCATCGAAACAATCAACTGAGCCGGACAGGTTTGAGGAGGACGAAGGCATTCACATGAGCGACGCAACCATCGGCAAAACCATCAAGCGAAAGAGAACCCGCAAACGGATTCGCAAGCTGATCGCCTGGATCATTTTCATCGCGCTGGCGGCCGGGGCGGTGAACCTGTTCGTAATACGGGAACTGAAAGCCGCCGCAACGCTGACCTACGACAGCTTCACCGCCGCGCGCGGCTCTATTTCCAACTCCATGAGCTTCTCTGGCTCGATCGCCGTCGTCAACGACGAAACCCTGACGTCCGACGCGGCCGCAACCGTGCGCAAGATCTACGTTACGGAAGGCGAGGCCGTGGCGGCGGAGCAGCGGCTGATACGTCTGTCCGACGGCGAAATCCTCAGGGCGGGTTTCAACGGCGAGGTCAACGAGATCAGCGTGGAGGAGGGCGACGACGTTGCCGCCAACCAGAGCCTGATCGAAGTGGTGGACTTCCAAAACCTGCAGGTTTCCATCCGCGTGGACGAATATTCGATGGCGAGCGTCAGCGTGGGCCAGCAATGCAACGTCACGGTTCTTGCGTTGAACCAGACGTTTGAAAGCGAAATCACCCACATCAACCGCATCCCTTCGGGCGGCGGCTCCACCGCGTATTACACCGTGACGGCGGAGTTCTCCGGCTCCACGGAGGCGCTGCCCGGCATGCAGGTTACGGTCGTCATTGTGAAAAACGAGGCGCAGAATGCCGTGATCTTAAGCTCCGACGCCCTGAGCTTCGGCCCGTCCAACAGCGCGTACGTGCTGATGAAGAACGAGGCGGGGGAGATGGAGCAAGTCGCCGTGGAGATCGGCGTGGATAACGACAATTACGTGGAAATCACCGCGGGGCTGGACGCGGGCGCGACCGTTTACAAGGCGGTGGAAACCGCGCAGGACGGCGGAGGGCTGCTGAGCATCTTCTCGTCGCTGCGAAAGCGGCAAACCGATGCTGCCACTACGACAACCACCGCACTGCCCGCGGGCAATTTCGACCCCTCCACCATGCCGCAGCGAGATTTTGAAGGCGGCAGCTTCGGCGGCGGCATGCCATGAACAGAGAGGAACAATCCATGACGCAGGAAACGGGAACGTTCTTCCGGATGCGCGATATCGTGAAAAAATACCCGATGGGCGACGAAGAAGCGGTCGTGCTCAGGAATGTGAACCTGGAGATCCGGGAAGGCGAGTACCTGTCGGTGCTCGGGCCATCCGGCAGCGGAAAATCCACGCTGATGAACATCATCGGCTGCCTGGATAAAGCGTCCTCCGGCGAGTATATGCTGCACGGCAGGCTGATCGACGCGCTGAGCGAAGCCGAGCTCGCGGAGATCCGGGGGCAGGAAATCGGGTTTATCTTTCAGAATTCGCAGCTCCTGCCCAAGCTGGACGCGCTGAAAAACGTGGAGCTTCCGCTTCTGTACGCTGGCGTGCGGCCCGGAAAACGCGCGAAGCTTGCCAAGGAAATTCTCAGCCGTGTAGGGTTGGAGAACCGCATGCACCACTACCCCAACATGCTTTCGGGCGGCCAGCAGCAGCGCGTCGCCATCGCCCGCGCGCTGGTGACCGATCCGTCCCTCCTGCTTGCGGACGAACCGACCGGCGCGCTGGACCAGACCACCGGCCAGCAGATCATGAACCTGTTTAAGGAACTGCATCAGGACGGGCGGACGATTATCATGATCACGCACGACCTGCACGTGGCGAGGAACGCAAGCCGTACTGTGCATATCATCGACGGCAGGCTCTCGGAAGGGGAGGTGACGGCGCAGTGAAAGGTCTCCGGCATTTGATGGGCATGTTCTACATGTTTACGGAAAGCGTGAAGATGTCCATCTCCAACATCATGCATAACCGGCTGCGCTCGTTCCTCACCATTCTGGGCGTGCTGATCGGCGTGACGGCAGTCATCGCGCTGATCACCACGGTATCGGGCGTCAGCAACTCACTGTCGGATTCGTTTACCTCCATGGGTGCGGATACCATGAGCGTCGCCATCGCGGGCACCGATCTGCAGGCGGGGCTGACTGCCGCGAATATGGAGGAAATCACGAAGTTTGACGAGGTGGACGGCCTGATCACCAACGTAACGGCAACCGGGGTCGCGGCGCGCGGCGATGTTTTCGAGGAAGACCTCTCCATCGCCGGGCGCAATCCGTACTTCTTTACAAGCAGCGGGAACGCGCTTGCCCGCGGGCGCGCGATTACCCCGCTGGATATCGACGCCAGCTCCCGCGTTTGCGTGATATCGCAGGAAATGGTCGATACGTTTTTCTACGGCGCCGATCCGATCAATCAAACCCTCTATATCAACGACCTGCGCTTCACGGTGGTCGGGATCCTTTCCGAGGATATGGACGAAACGATCAGCGACATGCTCTCGGGCAGCGCTGATATTATCGCGCCTTATACGACGGTTATGAAAATGAACGCCGCCCTGTATGTATCGTCTATCACGCTGTACCTAAGCGAGCTGGGACAGGCGGATACCGAGGCTGTGGAAACCAAGCTCGGCGCTTACTTCGACGCGCTCTTCAGCTACGAGGACGATACGTATACCATTACGTCGATGCAATCCATCAAGGAGATCATGGATACCATGCTTTCCATGATGAGCGCGCTGCTGTCGGGCATCGCGTCCATCTCGCTGGTGGTCGGCGGTATCGGCATCATGAACATGATGCTGACCAGCGTAACGGAGCGCACCATGGAGATCGGCATGAAGAAGGCCATCGGCGCGAAACCCGGTCAGATTCAAATTCAATTCCTGATCGAAGCGTTTCTGCTTTCGATGATCGGCGGCGTTGCCGGTATCATTCTGGGCATCGCATTGTCCGCCATCCTGTGCCAGGTGATGGGCACGACGTTTACGATCTCCTATTCGGCCATCGTTCTGGGCGTCGGGTTCTCGGCGGCGGTCGGCATCCTGTTTGGGTGGTCGCCCGCGCGCAAGGCAAGCAAACTCAATCCGATCGACGCGCTGCGTCGTATGTAAAGAGGGAGGGGAAGACCATGAAAAGAAAAGGAACTCTCGGCGTACTGGCCGTTCTGGCAGTCTGCGCGCTTCTGCCCGGCTTCGCGCTTGCCGGCGCCAGCTTCGACGGCACCGTGGTTTCCAGAAACGCGATTGCCGTTCCCGCGCCGTTTGGCGGCGTGGTGGAGAGTGTGGAGGTGCGGGAGGGCGATTTTGTGAACGCGGGCGACGTGCTGGGCACGGTGATGACCACCAAGGTATACGCGCCGTCCGACGGCGTTGTTACCGGCCTGTTCGCGCAGGCGGGGGATTCGGTCGCAAACGTGGTCAGCCGGTACGGCGCTGCGTTGTATATCACGCCGGCGAACAAGTACACCGTCGAAGCCGATACAAGCATGGCGTATGGAACCAACGAGAACATGTATGTGCATCTGGGCGAGGTCGTGTACCTGCGCAGTTATAATTTCCAGATCTACAATACCGGCATGGGCGTCATCACCGCCGTTGCGGACGACAAGTATACCGTGGAAACCACGCAGGGCGAGTTCTGGATGGGGGAAACCGTTTCCATCTACCGCAGCGCTGACTACGATTCCACCAGACGAATCGGCCGCGGCGAGGTGAGCCGCACGGCGGAAATCGCGGTTGGCGACGGCGGCAGCATCGTGGCGCTCTATGTGCAAAACGGCGATGCGGTCACCCGCGGCCAGCTTTTGTATGAAACCGTGACCGGCGATCTGGAGGGCCTGATCGCCGACGGCAATCAGATCAAAGCCTCCGTGTCGGGCATTGTGGAAACCGTGGACATATCTGCCGGGGCTAGTTTGGCGCAGGGCGGCCTTGTCGCCACCCTCTGTCCCATGGAAAACATGCAGATCCGGATGATCGTCAACGAGTACGACCTGATGGATATCGCGGTCGGCGAACCCGTAGCCCTTACCTTTACCTACGACGATCTGGGCGCTGGCGAAGGGTTGGGCACAGTGGAAATGATCTCCGATATAAGCACGGCCACCGATACGTCCGACGTTTCCTACGCGGTGTATATCGACTTTGCGGCAACCGGCGATACGCGCCTGGGCATGACCGTGATGGTGGATTTGATGGACGAAGCCGAGCTGGAAGCGCTGGAAGCGCAGAAAGAGTCTCCGGATCATACTGCGGCGGACGCGGCCCCCGCCGCGGAGGATAACAGACCCGCTTCGGAAACCGGCGATTTTACGAACCTGCCCAGCCCGTAACGGCGGTCGCGCGGGAATTTTGCAAAAAGCCCTCCCGTATCGGGAGGGCTTTTTGCTGCGTTCATCCAAACGTCTATCAGATGTTCACGCCCAGCAGCGCTTTGGCCAGCAGGCCGATCAGAAACGCGATCACGGCCACGCCGAGGCTGATGGACACCATTTCGGTAAACCGCCTGCGGAAAGGCAGGCTCTTGGCAACGCTGATGTAGTAGTTGAAGGCGAGGATGATCAGGACGACGACCGCAATCATCATCACCAGCGCCACCGCCCAGAGCGTATCGGGCAGCAGCAGATAGGGCAGCACCAGCAGCGAGACGGTGATCACATAGGCGACGCCCGTGTAGACGCTGGATTTCAAGGCGTTCGGGTTGCCGTCCGCGCGCTCGGCCAGATAGTTGCTGGCCGCCATGGAAAGCGTGGCGCTGATGCCGGTGATGATGCCGCTCAGCGCTACGATGCGCGTGTTCTGCAGCGCGAAGCTGAGTCCTGCGATCGTGCCGGTGAGCTCCACCAGCGCGTCGTTGAGCCCCAGCACCATCGCGCCTACATACTGCAGCCGTTCTTCGTCGAGCATGTCCACAAGTTCCTTCTCGTGGCGCATTTCATCCGCCTGCACATCCGCGGCTTTGGGGATTTCCGCCTTCAGCTTATCGTACAAGCCCACGGCGCCGGTTTCCTCCCGCAGCAGGCGCTTGATGACGAACGTATACCCTAATATGCGGCACAGCACCTTGAGCCGGAAAAGTTTCCAACGGTCGGGCGCGCCGTTTTGCAGGCTGATGGATTGCCAGTACGCGGCATGCGTTTTCTCATCCGCGCTCATTTTTGCAAGCAGCGCGGCGTTGGCGGGATTCTTTTCCTGTTTGGCCAGATAGGCGTAAATCAGCGCGCCCGTTTCCTCGTCGCGCTGGCTGCGCAGCACGGCCGCCTGCGCCTGCGCGCTGAGCGACCGGAATGCAGGTTGATGGCTTTCCATACCTTATACCTCCTATTGCGATGAGAAACACTTCGGCAGCGACGCGGGTTTTCCTTTCGGTGGATGGCCGGGCAGCCCGTTTGCGGACAAAATAAAAACGCGGCGGGTAACCCGCCGCGTTCACCTGCTGAAAATGCCGCGCCTGCTTCTGCGGCCTTGTTCTGTACTTTGCTTGAACAAGGCTGCGCCTTTCGTTACCTTCGGTAACCCTGGGGCTAGTCGGGCAAGAGCCCTCCCTTTGCGGGATGGCAAGGGGGTATCACTTACAAGCGATGCGGATCAAAAAAACGCGGCGGGTAACCCGCCGCGTTTTTGCTCAATACTTATTTCTTGCCCGGGCGGCGCAGGAACGCCGGAATGCCCAGATCGTCGCGTTCCGCGGAGGCCGCGTTTTCCTGCGGCGGCGCGGCCGGCTGGCGAACGTTGCGCTGGTAAGGGCTGCCCTGCGGTTGCTGCTGCTGTACGCCCTGCGTGAAATCCGGCTGCTGCTTTGCGCCGTAGCTTTGGCCGTACTCCATCTGCGGCACATTCTGGTAGGCGTTCCTCGCCATGGGATCGTTTCCCGGCATGCCGTAACCCATGTCGCGCTGGCCCTGCATCATCTGCGGCACGGCCGCTGGCGTGGGCATGTTGCCGTACCCGCCGTAGTAGTTGCCGCGGTTTGCACCGCCGTCGGGTTCGGCCATATCGTCGTAGGAGGAGGCCGGGTAATCCTGCTGCACGTAGGGGGTCGCCCCGTAGCTGCCGGAGTAGCCGCTGTTCAGGTCGTTGCTGCCGAAGGAATGCGTCCAATCCCGGTCGTAACCCGTGTCGGCCCGGGAGGTTTCTTTTTTCTGCGGGAAGGGGATCTTCTCAAAGCCGGTCGCGATCACTGTGATGCGGACTTCGTCCTTCATGCTATCGTCAATTCCGGCGCCGAAGATGATGTTGGCGTCGTCGTCCGCTTCTTCCATCACCAGGCTTGCGGCTTCGTTGATGTCGATGATGCTCATGTCGCTGCTGCCGGTTACGTTAATCAAAATGGCGCGCGCGCCCTCGATGTTGGTTTCCAGCAAGGGGCTTAAGATCGCGTTCTTGGCGGCGTCCACCAGCTTGTTCTCGCCCTTGCCCACGCCGATGCCCATATGCGCAAGCCCGCCAGATTCCATAATGGTTTTCACGTCGGCAAAGTCCAGGTTGATGAGCGCGGGCAGTGCGATCAAATCGCTGATGCCCTGAATGCCTTGCCGGAGTACGTCGTCGGCGATGCGGAACGCGTCCAGCATGGTCGTTCCCTTGGATACCACCTGCAGCAGGCGGTCGTTGGGAACCACAACCAAAGTATCCACGCGCTGCTTCAGCTCGATCACGCCCATTTCGGCGTTCTTCATGCGCTGCTTGCCTTCAAATTGGAAGGGCTTGGTTACCACGGCGATCGTGAGGCAGTTCAAGTCGCGCGCGATCTCCGCAATCACCGGGGACGCGCCCGTGCCCGTGCCGCCGCCCATGCCTGCGGTCACAAATACCAGATCCGCGCCGCGGAGGGCTTGTGCGATCTCTTCTTTGCTCTCCTCGGCGGCCCTGCGGCCGATGTCGGGGATCGCGCCTGCGCCCAGGCCCTTGGTGAGTTTCTCACCGATCTGGATCGTGGTGCCGGCTTTGCTCATGGATAAGGTTTGGCGGTCGGTGTTCACGGCGATGAAATCCACGCCCTTGAGGCCGGATTCCACCATGCGGTTGATGGCGTTGTTGCCCGCGCCGCCGCAGCCGATCACTTTAATGCTGGCAAAGCTTTGCTTATCCTCAATCTGAAACTCTAGCACAACGTTTCCTCCTACTAATATGCGTTCGCGTGCCGCCTGGTCGGCGAAAACACGGTTAGCTGCCAAGCAGACCCTTGAAGAACTCTTTCACCCCGCCCGACGACGCGTTGGGGGCGGTGCGGGCTTCCACCGTGTCGATGATCAGGTCCATCAGGCCCATGGCGCTGGCGTAAACGGGGCTGGACAGTTTAATAGTCCGCTTCACGGTTTCGCGTACGGGCTTGCCAAGGCGGCCGGACAGGTAATCCCTGCCGCCGCGGTTTAACGCCAGCCCGCCGCCGGTTAGGAAGATGGCGGACCAGTTGCCCATTTTCACGCCGCTTTCCTCGATGCAAGCTTTGATCATATCCGCAATTTCATCCACGCGGGGCTCCAACACCGCGGCGACGGCTTCCTGGGTGAATACTTCCTGCTTCACGCCTTCTCCCATGGAAACGGAATAGGTCTGGCTCTTGCCGGATACGCCGTATACGTACTCGCGCTTGATCTGCTCTGCGGACGGCAGGGGAATGGTCAGCCCTTCGGCAACGTCGGCAGCGATGTGGCCGCCGCCGACGGGCAAAGATTTTTGGTAGATCACGGCGTCGCCTTCCACCACCATGATATCGGTGCAGGTGTAGCCGATGTCAATCAGGATGGCCGTACGGTCGCGGTCCTCTTCCAGCAGGTAAAGCATCGCTTCGCCGGTGCAGCTGGAGAAGAACCCGCTGACCGTAATGTTCAAATCGCGCAGCCGCGCCATAATATCGTCCAGAAAGAAGGTGTCCGCGACCACGAAGGATACCAGCGCCTTAAGCTCCGAACCCTTCATGCCCACGGGCTCCAGCGTTTTCTTGCCGCCGTCCACCATAAACCACGCGGGGCTGCGGTGCACCACAACGCCGCGCACAGGCGAAAGCTGCTTGTCCGCTTCCGCGAAGATTTTCTCCACGTGCTTGGGGGATACCCTGGGGTCAGCACCTTGAATGGTGACCGCGGTTTCCACCACGTACACCCTGGTGAACTCGCCGGGAACGCCGACGTTGATTTCCTTGAGCTTGCGCCGTGCCTGGGATTCCGCCTCCGTTACCGATTGCGATATCGCATCGTTGAGGACGACCGGGTTGTTCCATTCGCCGTCGGTATACCCGTCGTAAGCGGCAATGCCTGCGCCGATGATATCGCATCGTTGATTGCCGCTGGTTTCGGAGATCAGCGTGACTATTTTGCTTGTGCCGAAGTCAATCGCAGCGATTGTCGATTTCATTGCAAAACATTCCCCTGTTCTTTCGGTATATGGGTGATAGTCCAAGCAACTGCGGTCTTCAATACGGGTACTATTTCTATATAAACGGGTCTGAACCTGTTTTTACAGGGCTTTCACGAACAAATGGAAAGCGTCATATTCTATTGTATCCTTTTTACAAGGATTTCGCAATAGTATACGCTTTCTTTTTTGCCTGCCAAGGCGGTTTGCGCGCCGCGGAATAAGGCTTTTCCGCAGGCGGAGGGAGCGTGGCCGGGGTGCTTTGCGGCTATCGGTACGGCGCTTGGCGGGCTCCTTCCCGTGCAGTATACCATGAGTTGCCAAGCGGGGGCAACTGGCCCGCCCGCTTGTTACAGGAGCGATCCGGCGGAAACGGTTGAAAATCGCGGTGCGTCATGGTACATTGGAAGCTGGAATAAAATGCTTGGGGGCATACGATGGCAGACCGGATCGAACGGATACTGGAGCGGGTGGAGAAACCCGTGCGCTATATAGGCGGCGAGGTAAACGCCGACGTGATTCCATTTACGCAGGCGGAGATCGCCTTTGCGTTTTGTTTTCCCGATACCTATGAAGTTGCCATGTCGCACCTGGGGATGAAGATCCTCTACGGTATTTTGAACGCGATGCCGGGCGTGCTGTGCGAGCGCGTTTGCATGCCGTGGGTGGATATGCTTGCGGAGATGCGCAAGGAGGATGTCCGGCTTTTTTCGCTGGAGAGCCGCACCACGCTGCACCGGTTTGATATCGTTGGGTTCACGCTCACCTATGAGATGAGCTACACCAATATTTTGCATATGCTTTCGCTGGGCGGCGTGCCCGTAAAGGCGGCGGACAGGGGCGAAGGCGATCCGGTGGTCGTCGCGGGCGGCCCTTGCGCGTCCAACCCGGAACCCCTGCACGCGTTCATCGACGCGTTTTTGATCGGCGACGGCGAGGACAGCATCCGCGAGGTAACGGAGCTGCTGCTTGCCTGCAAGCGGGAGGGCGTCTCCCGCGCGCAGAAGCTGCGGCGGCTTTCGCAAATCGAAGGCGTGTATGTGCCTTCGTTATACGAGGTCAGCTACGGGGAGGACGGCACCATCGAGCGCTTTGCGCCTGTGGATCCCGCCGCGCCCGTGATGGTGCACAAGCGTTTCGTGAACGATTTTGAAAACGCCTATTATCCAACCGCGGCGCCAGTGCCGTATACGCAGGTGGTGCATGACCGCATCGTGCTGGAAATCATGCGCGGCTGCACGCGCGGCTGCCGGTTCTGCCACGCCGGCATGTTTTACCGTCCCGTGCGCGAGCGCAGCGTGGAAACACTGCTGAAGCAGGCGCAGGAAGCGGTTCACAGCACGGGGTATGAAGAGATCTCCCTTTCCTCCCTTTCCACGGGCGATTACAGCCGCCTGCCGGAGCTGTGCGAGCGGATGGCCGAGCAATTTGAGCATCAGCACGTCAGCCTGTCGCTGCCATCCCTTCGCATTGACAGCGTGTTAAAGGATTCGCTGAAGCAAACCCAGGCCGTGCGGAAAACCAGCCTCACCTTCGCGCCGGAAGCGGGCACCCAGCGCCTACGGGACGTGATCAACAAGGGCGTCACGCAAAAAGACTTGCTCGATAAGCTCAGGGACGCGTTTGAAGACGGCTGGAGCAGCGTGAAGCTGTACTTCATGATCGGCCTTCCCACGGAAACCATGGAGGATCTGGAAGGGATCGCAGCGCTTGCCAAGGCGGCCGTGGACACGTACTACGCCGTGCCCAAGCAGCAGCGCGCTAAGGGGCTTCGCATCACCGTCAGCGCGTCGGTGTTCGTGCCCAAGCCCTTTACGCCGTTTCAGTGGTGCGCGCAGGATACGCCCGACGCCGTACTTAAGAAGCAGCTCGCGCTGCACCGGATGCTTACCATCCGCGGCGTGAATTATCATTATCACGATTCGCTCACCAGCCAGCTGGAAGCCTGCTTCGCGCTGGGCGACCGCCGTATGGCGGACGTGCTGTACCGCGCGTTTGAGCTTGGGTGCAGGCTGGACGGCTGGAGCGACCAGTTCCGCTACGATCTGTGGACGCAGGCTTTCCGGGATACGGGGGTAGATCCCGCGTTCTTTGCCCATCGTGAACGGGAAATCGACGAAATTCTGCCGTGGGATTTCATCGACATCGGCATCGACAAGCGTTTTCTCCAGCAGGAGTGGGAGCGCGCCCAGCGTGCCGAAACCACGCCGGACTGCCGGCAGCAGTGCAACGGCTGCGGTCTGCAGCGGGTGAAAGGGCGGTGTCCGGGATGCGCATGATGGTCGTCTATGCAAAGGCGTATCCGCTGCGCCACATCGGGCATCTGGATTTGATGCGCACCATGCAGCGCGCGCTTCGGCGCAGCGGGCTTCCCGTTGCCTACAGCCATGGGTTTAACCCGCACATCAAAATGAGCTTCGCCTCGCCGCTGAGCGTGGGCATCGCGGGGGAGCGCGAGATATTCGACGTATCCCTGGAAAGCGCTTGCGGGGAAGAGGAGTTCCTCCGGGCGCTGAACGGCGTGATGCCTGAAAATTTGCCGATTTGCGGTGCCCGCCTGATCAGCGACGAGTTTCCAACGCTCATGGGGCTTGCGGCCGGAAGCCGTTTCCGCATGGAAACGGAAACGCCCGCCTCCGCGTTCGAGGGCGCGATTCAAACGCTTTTGACCCTGGCCGAATACCGCGCGCTGCGCAAAACCAAGTCCGGCGAGGCGGTATGCGACGTCCTTCCCTACATCCATACGCTGGAAACACGCGCCAATGCGATCTCGTTTACCGCGCGCAATTTGCAAAGCGGGTCGCTTAAGCCCGCGGTCGTGATGGACGCGCTGTTTCAACTGTCCCAGCTGACCCCTTGCGATACCATTGTAACCCGCGAAGCCATCCTGGCTTCGAATGCCGACGGAGGCCTGACGCCGCTGGAGGGAATTGCCTATGACGGAGAAACTGAACATCCTGGTCAAGGCTGACGCGCACGGCCAGAGCATCGCCGTGGAGGAAGACGGCCGTCTTGCGGAATATTACCGCGAGGACACGGCCGGGGATTCGCTTGTCAACGCCGTGTTTTTGGGCAAGGTGGACCGCGTGATGAAGGGGCTGGAGGCCGTGTTTGTGAAAATCGGCCAGCCACGCAGCGGTTTTCTGCCCATCAAGGAAATGGAGAGCTTCGAAGCGACCGCCGGCGGTACGGCGTTCCTCTCGGGCGGGGAACTCATCGTACAGGTGAAAAAGGACGCCAAAGGCGAAAAGGGCGCGTACCTGTCCCGCGACGTCGCGCTGCCCGGGCAGTATGTGGTATTCATGCCGTATAACCGGTTTGTGGGCGTGTCCGAGCGCATTGAGGACGAGCAGCAGCGCGCGGAGCTTTCCGCGCTGGGCAAAAAGCTCACGGAGGGAAAGTGCGGCCTCGTGCTGCGAAGCGCCGCGGCGCAGCAGAGTGAAGGTACGCTGCAGGGCGAGCTGCAAACCCTGCAAGCCCGCTGGCAGGCCATTCTGGAGAAGGCGGAGCACGCCAAAGCGCCGGAGCTTTTATACCGGGAGGAATCGATGCTTTCCATGCTCGTAAGGGATTACGCGCCGCGCTACGAGCTGAGGATCACCTGCAACGACCGGGTGAACCGCATGCCCGCCTCGCCGGCCGGGCTTTTGTGGGAGCAGATCGACGTCGAAGCCATGGATGCTCTTTGGGCAAAGCATGCCATTGAGGAACAGCTGCGTACGGCGCTGGGCCGCACCGTGGCGCTCAAAAGCGGCGGCTCCCTGATCATTGACGAGCGGGAGGCCCTCACCACCATCGACGTCAACTCCGGTTCCTTCAACCCGCGGGCGGACGCCGCGTTTCAGTTGAATCTCAAGGCGTGCGAGGAGATTGCGGCGCAGATCCGGCTTCGGAACCTGTCGGGCATCCTCCTGATCGATTTTATTGACATGGAGACCGACGAGCAGCGCG
>JAEWTC010000190.1 GCA_023459675.1 Bacillota bacterium
CCAGCAAATTGGCTTCGTTGATACCGCCGGTCGGTACGAACTTCACATCGCCATAAGGCGCGCTCATCGCCTTGATCAGGTTCAGCCCGCCAAGCGCTTCGGCCGGGAAGAATTTCACGGTGTTCAACCCAAGAGACAGGGCCACTTCGATATCCGTCGGGTTTGCGCAGCCGGGCAGTATCGGCACGCCGGCCTTTTTACAATGCTTTACCACGTCCGGGTTAATCCCGGGGCTGACGATATAGGCCGCACCGGCCGCTATGGCGCGGTCCGCCTGTTCGGTGGTCAAAACGGTGCCTGCGCCAAGCATTACGTTGGGTAGTTCCTCATGCACGCGGCGGATGGATTCCTCGGCGGCGGCGGAGCGGAAGGTGATCTCCGCAACGGGAAGCCCGCCGTCTGCAAGCGCTTTGCATAAGGGAACCGCGTCGTTTGCGTCTTCAACTTTGATAACGGGTATAATTCCTGCCAGAGAAAGCTTTTGCATGATGTCCATAACCAGTTCCAGCTCACTTTCAATTTCATTGATCCGACGATAACGGGAGGCGATTACAGAAGTTTGCTCATGGGAACGGCGTCCATATCGTTAAAGGCCTGGTTTTCGCCGACCATGCCCCAGATAAAGGTATAACCCTGCGTACCGCTGGCGCTGTGAATGGACCAGCTGGGGCTGATCACCGCCTGCTGGTTTCGCACGATGATGTGCCGGGTCTCCGTCGGCTCGCCCATATAGTGGAACACAACGGCGTCGCTTGGGAGGTTGAAGTACAGGTAAACTTCCATACGCCGGTCGTGTGTGTGGCAGGGCATGGTGTTCCAAACGTTGCCGGGCATCAGGCTGGTCATGCCCATAACAAGCTGGCAGCTGTCTACCTGTCCGGGAAGGATGTACTTGCAGATCGTGCGGTGGTTGCTTTCCTCCTGCGTGCCGAGCTCTACCTTTTGGCAATCCTCCGGCTTGATGAGCACGGTGGGGTAGGCGCGGTGAGCGGGCGCGCTGTTGAAATAAAACTTCGCCGGGTTTGCCTGATCCGCGCTTTGGAACACAACGTCCTTGGCGCCAAGACCAACATACAGGCCATCCTTATGACGAAGCGCGAACGTTGTGCCATCCACGGCAATCGTTCCCTCGCCGCCGATATTGATAACGCCAAGCTCCCTGCGTTCCAGAAAGCTGGACGCGTGCAGGCAATCGCCGGAGGGAAGGCTGAGCGAGCTGATGGTCGGCACGGCGCTGCCTGTGATAATGCGGTCAATATGGCTGTAGACCGTGATCACTTCATTTTCCGCAAAAAGATCTTCGATCAGAAATTCCTGCCGAAGCCTGGCGGTATCATAGTATTTCACATCTCTCGGGTTCGACGCGTTGCGCAGTTCCATGGGTGAGGTCCTCCTTCATCTTTATACAAACATTGGTTGTTTGAATATTCGTCAGCATACTTTGGATTCCTTTTATGCTAACTTAACCCTGCGGGAAAATTTCGCCCATTGTTACCCGCATTCCGTTCATTCGGATCGCCGCTAAATCTTTGGCTACGGCGGAAACCAACCCGGGAATCAGGCTTAAATCCTGGCCCCAGAATTTCTCGTTGCGCAGGAACAACGCCGCCTGACGTTCCGCAGGCAGCGCGGAGTGTTCGGCAAAGAAAGTAAGCACGGTTTCGTCGTCAAGAATTGCGTACGGTATGCCGGCACGCTCACAAATCAGCGCGCCGTTTTCAATCCGGCTGCCTTGATATAAAGCCATCAGCGCCGCAAGCGAAAAAGTTAGGTGTGCGGGCAGCTTTCCCGTGCTTTCAAAATAGGCAAGAAAACTCGGCAAACAGCGAGCGCGCCATTTGGAAACGGAGTTCAATGAAATCGACAACAGCGCGTGTTCAATGAATGGGTTCTCAAACCGGCTGATGACGGCGGCGGCAAAGCTGACCAGATCGTCCTTTGGCAGGGAGAGCGTTGGGATTACCTCGTTTTCCAGCGTATCCAAAATGAACTTGCGGATCAGCGGATCCGCCATTGCTTGCTTTACAATGTCGTGCCCGCAAAGAAACGCGGCCGGAACGAACGATGTGTGCGCCCCGTTGAGAATACGGACCTTGCGCTGCTTGTAAGGCTTTTGGTTATCCGTGAAAAGCACGGGCAGCCCGCAGGCGCCCAGCGGGAATTCCGCGGAGATATCCTTCTGCGATTCGATAACCCACAAGCCAAAGGGCTCCGCGGCGACCAATAACTGATCCTCATACCCAAGCGTTTGCCAAACGGCCTGCGCGTCCTTTTGCGGATACCCTGTTACGATCCGGTCCACAAGTGTGGAGGTAAAAACGCAGGCATCCTCCAGCCAGCTTGTAAACCGGTCGCCGAGGTTCCACTGCCTGGCGAGCGACTGGACGCATTGTTTCAAATGAATACCATTGTCGTCAATCAGCTCTACGGGAAGAATGATCAGGCCTTTTTGCGTGTCAAAGTGAAAATGCTGCGCCCGCTCATATAAAAACTTCGTCAGTTTCCCCGGATACGAATGAGGAGGACAGTATTCCAGTTTATCCTCAGAATCCAATACGATACCCGCCTCCGTCGTATTGCTCACGATGAACCGCAGCGTATCCAGTCTGGCGAAGGCCGCGTACTTATCATATTCGGAATAAGCGTCCACGGCGTCCTGAACGCTGGTAATCAGCCGCGTATGCTGCACCGGCTTGTTGTTTTCCATGCCGCGCAGCAATACCGTGTAGCGGCAATCCTGCTCGTGAAACCGTTCCAGGCCGCCATAGGGGATCGGTTTAACCAGAACGATGCCGGCGTTCAGCTTTCCCGCTTCGTTGGCGACGTCTACCATATAATCTACAAAAGCGCGCAGAAAGTTGCCTTCCCCGAATTGCAGGATTTGGATAGGCCGGTTCAAACCGGGCGCGATCGCAGCCGTCAGTCTCCGCATAATGTATTCCTCCTCAAAACAAATGGATGTAACTATTTACATTCTATCAGCTCAATAGTACGCCCGAACGGTGATTTCGTCAACGATCAATTCACAGCCGTCCTGCGCGGGGGAGACGGGCGGAAGTCCGTATGCTATTGGATTGATCTTGCTTTTTGACTGAAAACGTTTATACTGTAAATCATGTAAGAAAAGATGTAACCGGTATCAATACGTTAGGGATGGTGAACCCGTTGAATATTTATGACATCTCTGAAAAAGCGGGGGTTTCAATCGCCACCGTTTCGCGGGTGCTCAACAACAGCGACCGCGTCAGCAAGAAAACCAGGGAAAAAGTTCTGGCCGTTATGGCGGAAAACGATTATATACCCAATCCCTTCGCCCGCGGGTTGGGGCTGAAGACCATGCGGACCATCGGGCTGCTCTGCCCTAACGCGTCGGATTACTATCTGGCAAAGGCTTTAAGCTATTTGGAGCGTCTCTTGCGCACGCACGGTTACGACAGCATGCTGCTTTGCACCGGCAAGGAACTGAAGGATCGGGAGAAAGGCGTGGAGTGGCTTATCGGAAAGCATGTCGACGGCATCATCCTGCTGGGTTCCACCTTTGTGGAAGATACGGACGAAGGCAATCTATATCTGCGCAGCGCTTCTAAACATCTTCCGCTGGTGCTTTTAAACGCGTCGTATGCCTACGAGAACATATACAGCGTTTTATGCGATGATTACCATGCCACCATGACGGCAACCCAGCATCTGCTGGCCAAGGGCAGGACCAGCATTCTGTACCTGTATCACAATCGTAATTACAGCGGCTTGAAAAAGCTGGCCGGATACAAAGCGGCGCTTAAAAACGCAAACGTTCCGCTACAGGATAAGCTCATCCATTTTTATACCGAGGATAAAATGAGCATACCGGATATCCGGGATTACCTTCTTGCGCTGGACAAGAAAGGGCTGTATTTCGACGCAGTCATCACTTCGGAGGACGTGCTGGCAGTGGGCGCGTTCAAATACGCGCGCAAGGTTGGCCGCGCCGTACCGGAGGACTTGCCGATCATCGGCTATAATAACTCGTCTTTCTGCCTTTGCTGCGAGCCGGAACTGTCGAGCATCGATAACAAGCTGGAGATGCTTTGCCAGCAGTCGGTTTTCACGCTTCTACAGGTGCTTGCGGGCGAAAGCGTGCCGCAGAAAACCGTATATATGGGGGAGCTCGTTCTGCGCGGCAGCACCTGACAAGCGAAGCAAACGGCATGGAAAACGTATCGAGCGCGCTTTAAACGCCTGCTTGCGCTTATGCCGCCGTTATGAATCGGTGTGAATCAAATAAAAGCGCTTTGAGTATATCTTGTGCTATTGACGAACGATACCTCAACTGCTAGAATAAATTTTGTTTATTTTTGACACAGGAGGGGTGCAACGAATATGGATACGAAATTCGTTTTCGTAACAGGCGGTGTCGTGTCGTCGCTCGGGAAGGGCATTACCGCAGCCTCGCTTGGCCGTTTGCTCAAATGCAGAGGCTTTCGCGTATCCATCCAGAAGTTTGATCCATACCTCAACGTTGACCCCGGCACAATGAACCCGTATCAGCACGGCGAGGTGTTCGTCACCGACGACGGCGCTGAAACCGACCTTGATTTAGGCCATTACGAGCGCTTTATCGACGAAAATCTGACGCAGGCAAGCAACGTTACGAGCGGCCGCGTTTATAAAACGGTGATCGACCGTGAACGAAAAGGCGAATATCTGGGCGCGACCATCCAGGTCATCCCGCACATCACCAATGAAATCAAGCGCAACATTCTGGCGGTCAGCCGTACGGAAACCGCGCCTGACGTCGTCATCACAGAAATCGGCGGAACGGTCGGCGACATCGAAAGTCTGCCGTTTATCGAAGCCGTGCGCCAAATGCGTGCGGAAGTGGGCAGAGAGAACTGCCTGTATCTGCACGTTACGCTGATTCCCTATCTGAACGCCGCGGGTGAGCTGAAAACGAAGCCGACCCAGCACAGTGTGAAAGAGCTGAGCGGCATCGGCATATCACCGGATATTCTGGTGTGCCGCAGCGATCACGAGCTGCCTTACGACGTTCGCGAGAAGATCAGCATGTTCTGCAATTTGCCCGTTGAGCGCGTGTTTCAGAATCTAAACGCAAGCTCCTTGTACGAAGTGCCGCTGATGCTGCATGAGGAAGGCCTTGATACGCAGGTGGTCAAGCTCCTCGGCCTGCCGGAACGGCCGATTGATCTGCGCGAGTGGAGCGCCATGGTTAAGCGCCAGATGCAAAGCGAAAAGACCGTTACCATCGGGCTCGTCGGCAAATATGTGGAACTGCCGGACGCTTACCTGAGCGTCGTCGAAGCGCTGACGCACGGCGGCATTCACCATGGGGTGAAGGTAAAGGTGAAATGGATTGCTTCCGAAACCGTGACGCCTGAAAACGTCGCGGGGAAACTTGCCGGATGCCAGGGCATCGTCGTGCCCGGTGGCTTCGGCTCCCGCGGCCTGGAAGGCAAAATGAACGCCATTCAGTATGCGCGGGAGAACGGGCTTCCGTTCCTCGGTCTGTGCCTTGGTATGCAGATGGCCGTGATCGAGTTCGCGCGCCACGTGCTGGAAATGCGGGACGCGCACACAACGGAAGTGGACCCGCATACCACCTATCCCGTGATTGACCTGATGGCTGGACAGGATTTGAAAAACCTTGGCGGTACCATGCGTTTGGGCAAATACCGCTGCGTTCTTGCGCCGCAAACGAAGAGTGAAGCCTCTTATGAGGTTGATGAAATATGGGAGCGTCACCGCCACCGCTATGAGTTTAACAACGAGTATCTGGATCGTTTCACAGCCGCCGGTATGGTAATTGCCGGGCGCAATCCGGAACGTAATCTGGTGGAAATCATCGAACTGCCGGATCATCCGTTCTTCGTAGGCGTGCAATTCCACCCGGAGCTGCGCAGCCGCCCCAACCGCCCGCATCCGCTGTTCCGCGGTTTCATCGGCGCCGCCGTTCAAACCAAGGAAGTTGAAGCCTGAAGAAGATCAAAACGGCCCGCCATCGCGCGGGCCGTTTTCGTAATCCCCAAGAGTCTTTTCCTAATTTAAACCGCGTTCCAGATCATAGGCTTCCCAGAGCGGCCTGTAAATAGCAACGGCGGCATTGTGTTCCTCGAGCGTTTTGGAGAATGCAAGCTCGCCGGATGCCGGGTCTTTGGAGCAAAAGTACAAATACTGCTCGGCGATGAACACCGTATCGGGGTAAAGCGCCGCCTGGATGGCGTTTGGCGAAGGATTGCAGATTGGCCCCAGGGGGAGACCCTTGTTGGTATAGGTATTGTAAGGCGAGCTGATTGCCAAATCGCTTGTGGTCAGAACCATTCGCTTCACCTGGGTCGCATACTGCACGGTAACGTCGCTGCCAAGCGCCATATCTTTTTTCAGGCGGTTATGGAAAACGGCTGAGACGCGAGCGAAATCTTCTGTTTTCGCTTCTTTTTCAATGAGCGAAGCCAAAGTGATTACTTGGTCCATCGTCATGCCAAGCTCTTCCGCGCGCTGTTGAACGCTGTAGTTAAGCACAACGTCCGTTTGATCCAGCATACGTTTGATCAGGGCTGCGGGGGTTGTGTCGCGATAGACCTCATAAGTGTCCGGCGCAAGATAGCCTTCCAACAGATACCTGCGCTCGTTCACGCGGCCGGACGCCAGTTCCTCTTGAATAAAGTAATAATCGCTTAAACCGGCCGCTGTTTTGCAAAGGGAGAGAAACTCCGCGGCATCGGCAAGAATTCCCTCTTCCACAAGCATTGCCGCAACGTTTTCAACCGTCCAGCCGGGGATGACGGTTACCATCGCCGTTAGCGGTTTGCCGTCCCCGGTCGTTAACAGCTCCGCGATCTGAAAGATGTTCAGATTTTTTGAAATTGAATAATCGCCGGACTGGATTTTCTGCCCGAAGCCGACGAAATCGCAGTAGTACTTAAACACAGAGCTGTTCTTAATCAGCCCGGCTTCCTCAAGATTAGCCGCTACGCGCGACAGGCTTTGGCCGCTTTCCACAGAAAATGGGATTTCCGTATGATCGTTTGCGTCGACGGGGCTGAGATAATGCTCTTCGACGGCGTTGTACGCGCTGGAAAGAAGGCCGAATACCAAAACGAAGGCGGCAATCCATATGAACGCAGTGCGCAGCACACGCCAAAGCGCGTTATACCAATAGAAGCCGTATTGGCGTTCTTCCTGGCCGGGTGCGGCTTCATATTCGCCGTATGGATACTTACGCCTTGCCATGCTTTATACCTATATGCCCGGCAGATTGATTTCCATCTCCGCTGCCAGCGTGACGGTTTGAAAGATCTCGCTCATCATCTGCTGTACGCGCATTTGCGCAAGCATGTACTGAGCGATGGATGCGTTCATCATCAAAAGCCCGGAGAGCTGCTTGAAATTCTGTACGTCGGTTTCCGAGGCATCCGTACCCATTACGGCTTCCATTTGCAATTTGGTTTGCAGCCGCTGATACTCGGTAACCAGCGCTTTGTTGGTTTGATCCGCAAGTACGCTGTCCTTCAGTTGTTTGTAGGTCAGGTATTCTTCGCTTTGCCGTATGGCCGCGGCAAGCGCATCGGACGCGCTTTTGATATCGGGATTGGGCATAACATTTCTCCTTTGTTACGCGGAATACGTTTTGAGGATCGCCGCGTCGAATGCTTTCACGGTAAACAGATTGTTTTCCCAATCCAAAGTCATATAGCTCTTCGGCTGACCCTCGTGCGGCAGAGATACGGATCCGGGATTGATGTAGGTAATGCCCTGCTGCGTTTGAACGGTGTGGATATGCGTATGACCGTGGATCAGCACGTCGCCCGCGCTGACGGGAGGCAGGCTGTGAAGATTGTACAGATGGCCGTGCGTAATGAACGCGACGTGGTTGTTCTTCAGCGGCAGAAGCGTATAATCCGCCATAATCGGGAAGTTTAGCACCATTTGGTCCACTTCCGAATCACAATTGCCGCGGACGCAGAGCGGTTTTTCGGGAAGCTCGTTCAGCAGCTCGGCCACTGCGAGCGGATTATAACCGTCCGGCAGGGGATTGCGCGGACCATGATACAAAAGATCGCCCAGCAGAATCAAGCGATCGGCCTTTTCGAACTTCATACGCTCCAACACAGCTTTGCATGCGCTGAGAGAGCCGTGAAAATCACTCGCAAACAGAAATTTCATAGAAATCCTCCTATTCCAAAGAAAGCTCCAGCGTTACGGGACAGTGATCGCTGCCGAGGATGTGGTCCTCGATTCCGGCGTCCATCACAGCCGGAGCAATACGCTGGCTGACCAGAAAGTAATCGATGCGCCAGCCAACGTTGCGTTCCCGCGCTTTCATCATATACGACCACCAGGTATAGCGGTTTTCGGCGTCTGGGTACAGCTTGCGGAAGGTGTCCACAAAACCGCGGGAGAGCAGCCGCGTCATTTTCTCACGCTCCTGCGGCGTAAACCCGGCGTTACCGACGTTCGATTTCGGGTTTTTGATATCGATCTCCTGATGGGCCACGTTCAGATCGCCGCATACGATAACGGGTTTCTTCGCATCAAGCGCAAGCAGGTAATCCGCGAAGGCTTCTTCCCACGTCATGCGGTAATCGAGGCGCAGCAACTCGCGCTGGCTATTGGGTGTGTAGACCGTCACCATATAGAAGCGGTCATACTCCAGCGTAATCACGCGCCCTTCCTGGTCGTGCTGCGCGGCGCCGATCCCATAATAAACGTTCAGCGGCGTGTGCTTGGTAAAGATCGCCGTACCGGAGTATCCCTTTTTTACAGCGCTGTTCCAGAAAACATGATACCCTTCCGGGTTCAGGTCAATTTGATCGGGTTGAAGCTTTGTTTCCTGAATGCAAAAGAAATCGGCGTCTTTGGATTGAAAGTATTCCAAAAAGCCTTTGTTCATTGCAGCCCGCAAACCGTTCACGTTCCATGATACGAGTTTCATACCTTCACCCTTTTCCTTGGCGGTGTTCATTTATCATAGCATAGTTCCGGTGGATCAACAATCAAGCGCGTACAGTTTTACACGTTCATTTCCCAACGCAAAACGTTGCGAATATTTCGTCCAGCAGCTTATCGTCAACGCTCTCGCCGGTAATGCGCCCAAGCAGCCAAAGCGCCTCGCGCAGGTCGACGGCAACCAGATCCAACTGCGTTTTCTCCCGTATGGATTGCAGGGCTTGCGCCATTTTATCGGCTGCCTGCAGGGCCAACGCGGTGTGTCGCTGATGGGTCAGCACGTCGTCGGTCGGCCTGATGAGAAATTGGGAAAGATATGTAAGAACTTGGTCGATCCCCGTTCCATTGATAGCGGAGATCGAATACACGTCGTTGCGGATGCCATAGGCGGCGATCTGCTCCGCGGTTACGGCGGAGAACTTCATGTCCTCCTTGTTTAAAAGCACCGCGAAGGGACACTTCATGTCCATCGTAAGCAAACGCTTTTCATCCGTATCCAGCGGCTTGGTCGCGTCGATTAAAAGCAGGGCGACGTCCGTATTCTCAATCGCGTTCATCGCACGTTTTACGCCGATCTGCTCCACCACGTCCAGGCTCTCGCGGATTCCCGCCGTATCCAGTAGAACCACTTGAAAACCGTTTAAGCTGAAAACGCCCTCCAGCACATCGCGGGTTGTGCCGGGGATTTCCGTCACGATGGCGCGTTCTTCGTTTAGCAACAGGTTAAACAGCGTGCTTTTGCCGGCGTTGGGAGATCCGTAAATCGCAACGCGCAGGCCGGAGCGTAAAATGCGCGCGTTGCGCTCGTCGGCAGCGCGGCGCAGCTTCGTTTCCAAGGCGCGCAAACCGTCGAAAAGCGATGCGGTCGCCTCGGCTTCCTCAATTTCGTCCGGATAATCGATATATGCCTCCACACCTGCGATCAGATGGATCAGCTGATCCTGCGTTTCCTGCAAAAAGCGGCTTGCACCGCCGGAAAGCAGCATTTCCTGGCTTTTCAGCGCCGCCTGCGACCGCGCGCGGATGATGCCCATCACGGCCTCGGCCTGGGCCAGATCAATGCGCCCGTTGAGGAAAGCGCGGCGCGTAAATTCGCCGGGTTCGGCAGGCCTTGCGCCATGCCGCAATAAAAGGTTCATCACGATCGTCGCAGCGGCATACCCACCGTGGGTATGGAGCTCGCACACGTCTTCCCGGGTATACGTCCGCGGCGCGAACATCGCTACGCCCATGGCTTCGTCAACCGTGTTTCCCTGCGCATCCGCAATGATTCCGTGCATCAGCAGATGATCCGGAAAGGGAGCGCTGTACCTGTTTGTGCGAAACACCTTCGCGAAAATATCCATTGCTCCGTCGCCGCTCAGCCTGACAACGGCTATGCCGCCGTCGCCCATGGCGGTAGCGATTCCTGCAATGGTATCAGGCACGATGCTCACTCCCCAAATCCTTCTTTATGTGCTATCATACCATATAGATGCACGTCAAGCAAAAGGAGGGATTCGCATGCCGAACGTCCGCGTTATCACCGCGCGCCCGCACCGGCTTCTGCTGCCGATTTTGCGTTCGATCGGGCAGCTGATGATGAGCGGCGAGCCTTCCATTTTACTGGTTCCCGAGCAGTTTACGTTGCAGGCGGAGCGTGAGCTGATCAAAGCGCTGAAGGTAAACGGCCTCTTCACCATTGAGGTGCTGTCCCCGTCGCGTTTGAAGTACCGCGTCTTAACGGCGGCGGGAACCGATACGCGCGCGCCGCTTTCCGCCGCAGGGCAGCGTATGGCCGTAAGCGTAGCTTTGGAAGCATGCGAGAGCGAGCTGAAGTACTACAAATCATCCGCCTCCAGGCGCGGATTTGCGCAGAAATTAACCGCCGTCATTGCCGATATGAAACGGGGCGGGCTGGCGCCGGACGCCCTGAAACAGTATGCCGAAACGCTTCCGGCCGGAATGCGCAGGGAAAAGCTCTCGGATTTGGCCATCCTCTATGACCGCTATGAGAAAACGCTCAGCGATCAAATGGGGGACGGCGATGATTTAAACCTATATGCCAGCCGGTGTGTTGGACAGAGCGGCGCGGTGAGCGGAAAGCATGTATTTGCCTATGGTTTTGACGCGATGGCGGAGCAGATGATCATCCTCCTGTGCGCCATCGCAAAGGCAAGTAAAAGCCTGACCGTAGGATTGATCTGCGATAGCGGCGGGGCGGAGGATCAAGCGCTGTATTTACCGGTGCGCCAGAGCATCGCCCGCTTTCGTGCCGCGCTGGATGCAGACGGCGTCGCTTTGAAGGAAGAACAGCTTCCGTCGGAGCCGCTTCCGCATGCCGCTGCAATCACCCATCTGGACGCGGTCCTGTTCACGCATCCGATGCGAAGATTTCCGGGCGAGCAGGACAGCGTTGCGATATCGCAGTTTCACTCTCCTTTTGAGGAAGCAACGGCAGCCGCAAGGCAGATTATGCGCCTGCATCGTCAGGGAATGGATTTGGAGCGAATCCTGGTGCTATACCCTGATGCAAACGGCTACCCGTTTGCCGTCAGCGCCGCGCTGGAAAGCAGCGGCCTTCCGTACTACAAAGACGATAAACTACCCACGCTTGCGCACGGCCTGCCGCAATTCCTCTTGGCGGCGCTGCGCGCCATTGCGGATAATTTCCGCAATGAAGACGTTTTTGCGATGATGAAAACCGGATACGCACCGGTCAGCTTTGAAGAAGCCTGCCATCTTGAGAATTATGCCCGGGAATATGGCATACAGTTTGGACGCTGGCTTTCCCCGCTGCGCCAGGGCGAGGATACGGTGAGAGAAGCCTGCGAAGCGCTGCGAAAGCGGTTGATACGGCCGTTATTACAGGCCCGCGAAACGATTGTTTCCGCAAAACAAACCAAAGATTCGCTGCAGGCCGTGATGAATCTCCTGACCGATGTAAACGCATATGATACCCTGAAACGTGAAGAAGAGGCGTTGCTCCGAGAAAATTTGCTGGTGAGAGCGGGGCAGAACAGCCAGATATGGCAAGTGATTCTGGAGCTGTTTGACCAGATGCATCTCCTGTCCAACGGCAGGCGAATCCCGCTCAAGTATATTGCCGAGCGTTTTGAAGCCGGGTTTGCGGCTATATCGCTTGCGGCCCTGCCGCCTGCCGCGGGCATGCTGCATGCCGGTATCCTTGGACATTCTCTATCGGGTGATGCAGATGCGGTTTTCCTGCTGGGAATGAACGAAGGAATTTT
>JAEWTC010000191.1 GCA_023459675.1 Bacillota bacterium
GAAATCTTCCTCGTGGAGGGCAACTCCGCCGGCGGCAGCGCCAAAAACGGGCGCGACCGCATGTTTCAGGCCATTCTGCCGCTGCGCGGCAAAATACTGAACGTGGAGAAGGTCCGCATCGACCGCGCGCTTGGCAATAACGAAATCAAGACCATGATCACGGCATTCGGCTGCGGGTACGGCGAGGAATTCAACATCGACAAGCTCCGCTATCACCGCAT
The DNA here is from genome assembly GCA_023459675.1 of Bacillota bacterium. Classification (GTDB taxonomy): domain Bacteria; phylum Bacillota; class Clostridia; order Christensenellales; family Aristaeellaceae; genus CAXXOK01. Next base: position 222 of record JAEWTC010000191.1, read on the forward strand.
CGTCTGCATGACGGACGCGGACGTGGACGGAGCGCATATCCGCATCCTCATGCTCACGTTCTTCTACCGCTACATGAAACCGCTGGTGGAAAAGGGCTTTGTGTACATCGCCATGCCGCCGCTTTACAAGGTGACCAAGAGCAAAAAGGAATATTACGTCTACAACGATATCGAGCTGGAAAAGCTCATGCAGGAAATCGGCCGCGAGCCCAAGCCCGAGATTCAGCGCTACAAGGGCCTGGGCGAGATGAGCGCCGAGCAGCTGTGGCAGACCACCATGAACCCCGAAACCCGCGTGATGATGCAGGTCAGCCTATCGGACGCGATTGCCGCCGACGAGCTGATGACCCTCCTGATGGGCGATCAGGTGGAGCCCCGCAAGGAGTTCATCGAAGAAAACGCCAAACTGGTGAAAGACCTGGATATTTAGGGTGTTTCAAGGGACTTCCGCCCCTTGGACCCCGATCAGGGGCAGTGATCCGGTCGGTTTCATTGTCGCAGATTACACTTTCGCTTATCTGCTCTGTGAAACCTCACATCCTCCGTTCGTTTTGCGCTACGCGCAAACACCACACGGGGTGTGCACTCACATCGGATGCCCCTGAACCCCTATTTGACCGCGCATTGCGCGGTCAATAGAGGGTCAAGGGCAACGCCCTTGTCAGGGTTCCAGGGATGAAATCCCTGGATCCTACCATCGATAAAGGAGCGCATCATGTCAGAAATCCAAGACCGCCTGATTCCAACCGAACTTGAACAGGAAATGAAAACGTCGTTCATCAGCTACGCGATGGCGGTGATCATCAACCGCGCGCTGCCCGACGTGCGCGACGGTTTGAAACCCGTGCACCGCCGTATTCTGTACGCGATGAACGAGCTGGGCATGACGCCCGATAAACCCTACCGCAAGTCCGCGCGCCTGGTGGGCGACGTGCTGGGCAAATACCACCCCCACGGGGATTCCAGCGTGTACGACGCCATGGTGCGCCTCGCGCAGGACTTCAATATGCGCTACCCGCTGGTGGAAGGCCAGGGCAACTTCGGCTCCGTAGACGGGGACGACGCCGCCGCCATGCGTTACACCGAGGCGCGCATGGATAAGCTCTGCATGCACATGCTGGGCGAGATCGACAAGGACACCGTGGATTTTTACCCGAACTTCGACGAAACCCTCATGCAGCCGGCCGTCCTCCCCAGCCGTTTCCCAAACCTTTTGGTCAACGGCTCCTCGGGCATCGCGGTGGGCATGGCTACCAACATCCCCCCGCACAACCTGGGCGAGGTGATCGACGGCTGCATTCACATGATCGAGCACCCGGACTGCACCATGGACGATCTGATGCAGTTCATCAAAGGCCCGGATTTTCCCACCGGCGGCATGATTTTGGGGCTGAGCGGCATCCGCGCCGCTTACCACACAGGCCGCGGCCGCGTCATCATGCGCGCGAAAACCGAAATCGAGGAGATGGCGGCCAACCGCCAGCGCATTGTGGTGACCGAAATCCCCTACATGGTCAACAAGGCTAAGCTCGTAGAGAAAATTGCCGAGCTTGTGCACGAAAAGCGCGTGGACGGCATTTCCGACATCCGGGACGAGAGCGACCGCGCCGGTATGCGCATCGTGATCGAGCTAAAACGCGACGTGATCCCCCAGGTGGTGTTAAACCACCTGTTCAAGCACACGCAGATGCAGGATACCTTCGGCGTAAACCTGCTTGCGCTTGTGGACGGGGAACCCAAGGTGCTCACCCTGCGCGATATGCTCTACCACTATATCCGCCACCAGAAGGACGTCGTCACCCGCCGCACGCGGTACGATTTGGACAAGGCCGAGGCCCGCGCGCACATCGTGGAGGGGCTGTTGAAAGCGCTGGACCATATCGACGAGATTGTGGATTTGATCAAGGCCAGCCCCGATACGCCCACCGCGCGCGAAGCGCTGATGACGCGCTTCCTGTTCTCCGAAAAGCAGGCGCAGGCGATTTTGGACATGCGGCTTGCGCGCCTCACCGGCCTGGAACGCGATAAGCTTGCCGAGGAATTTGCCCAGCTTTCCGAGCAGATCGTCTATCTGAAAAGCCTGCTGGCGGACGAAGCGATGCTCATGGGCGTGATCAAGGACGAACTGGGCCAGATCCGCGAAAAGTTTGCGGACGACCGGCGCACGGAGCTGACCGCCGTGGAAGGCGAGATCGACATTGAAGACCTCATCGCCCCCGACGATATGGTGGTCACCCTCACCAACTTCGGCTATATCAAGCGCTTGCCCAAATCCACCTACCGTGCGCAAAACCGCGGGGGCCGGGGCGTAAGCGGGCTGAGCACGCGGGAGGAAGATTTCGTCCGCAGGCTTACCATCGTCAACACCCACGAGGAGATCATGTTCTTCACCAACCGCGGACGCGTGTACAGCCTCATGTGCTACCAGATCCCGGAGGCGGGGCGCACGGCGCGCGGCATCGCGATCGTGAACCTCCTCGCCCTCCCCGGCGACGAAAAGGTGACCGCGATGATCCCCGTGCCAAACGACGGTATCGACGAACATAACCTCGTCATGATGACGCGGGACGGCTATATCAAGAAAACCCCGTACGCGGAGTTTGCCAGCATCCGCAAGTCCGGCATCATCGCGCTGACGCTGAACGAGGGCGACCAGCTGGTGTCCGTGGAGCTGACCGACGGCAGCCAAAGCCTGCTGCTGGCCAGCCGCCTGGGCAAGGCCATCCGTTTTGACGAGGGCGCGATCCGCCCCACGGGCCGCACCTCGCGCGGCGTATACGCCATGAAGCTCAGCCCGGACGATTATATGATCGACATGAGCGTGATCTGCAAGGCCAACTCCGTGCTCTCCATCTCCGAGGGCGGGTACGGCAAGCGCACCAACCCGGACGAATACCGCGAGCAGGGGCGAAACGGCAAGGGCGTCATCGCCATGAAGCTCACCGAAAAATCCGGCCCCATGATAGCCCAGCTGTGCGTATCGGACGACGAGGATATCCTCCTGATTACCGACGAGGGCGTCATCATCCGCATGGCGGTGGCCGATATCCGTACAACCGGCGGGCGCAACACACAGGGCGTGCGCCTGATGCGGCTTGCCGAAGGCGCGAAGATCGTAGCCGTTGCCCGCGCCGAGCAGGAGGAGGAACCCGCCTGCGATACGGAAACCGCGCCGGAAAGCAGCGCCGAATGCAGCCCCGCCGACGGGGACACGCAGGAAAGCGACGCCGGAGAACAGCCGGAAATCTGATCGAACCTCAGAAGGCTGGCAGGGTTCCTGTATAAAATCTTCTAACACGCTGAGAGGCTGCCAAACGGCAGCCTCTTTTTCATCGTCGGACGCGCC
>JAEWTC010000192.1 GCA_023459675.1 Bacillota bacterium
TTGTTTGCATATAATAAACAGTAGAAAAAGGCTCCGTATAGGTTCGCGGGAAATGATAGCTGTGATCGCTCCCCCATGACGCAGGAGGATGAATGAAAGTATTTACACGAAAACGGAACGCCGCGCAGGCTGCCAAGCCCGAATCCGCGCTTCGCGTTGCGCTTTCGTACGGCATTTTTCTGCTGCTGTGCCTGGCGCTGGGCATCGGCTTGTATCTGTCCGTCATCAAAAGCGCAAGGGACGATTGCTGGAATCACCAGAGCGCGCTTCTGAGCAACAACGTGATCACGATGGATCATTATCTGGCGACGGTAGACAGCTATACGCGCCAGCTGACTAACGATTCTACCTTCATCCGCTTCTCCAACATGAAAAACCTGCGTGAAACCGGCTATATCACCGCCGCCGATACCATCATGCAGACCCTCGCTTCCCGCGCATTCAGCCTGGCCAACGTGCCGATTACCGAAAGCCACATCTACCTGAAGAACACCAAATACGTCATTTCCTCCAGCCAGTTTACCGAGGTGCGCCAGTTCTACATGGATTATAACATCTGGAAGAAGGACCAATACCAGAACTGGCTCAATATGCTGAGCGCCGCCGGAGGCTCCGAGCGGAATTTTGATACCTCCGCCTTCAGCGGCATCCCGGGAAGCTATACGCTGGTGCGCGACATTGATGATATTTTCGTCAAAACCATTCCCGCCATCATCTGGTTTGATTGGGACATGGCGGCGCTTACGAAACAGTTTCTGGGGCACATCGCGTACGATGGCGCCATGCTTGTGGCCGTAAGCCCCGAAAACAAGCCGCAGCTGCTGCTTTACGGCAAGGGCGCGACGGCGGAAAGCATGGCGGCTCTGGTGCGTTTCGCGCTCGCCATGCATACGGAGGAACAGCTTTCCGCGTATCGCGTGCTGCGGCAGGTTTCGGCGCGCAACTCCTGGCGGTATTATCTGGCGGTACCGCAGGCCCTGTGTACGCAAACGCTGGGCGGAAGCGATCTGATCTTCTTTCTTTTGTTTACGCTGGTGCTTACCGGCGGCATCCTGATCATCGTGCTGCGGGTGCGGCATACGCTGCTGCCCATCCGGCATCTGGGCAGCCGCCTGCAGGCGGAAGAGGATTACCGCCAGCAGCTGGAAATGGAGCTCAGTTCGCAGAAGCCCTACCTATATTCCTCCTACCTACGCCGGATGTTATCGGGTCACGTGGCGTCGGAAAGCGAATTTCAGTACATGATGCGCTTCTTCGGAATCGACGGCGAAGGGCTGCGCTACCTGGTGCTCTACTGCTGCGGCTATACCCAAAACGAGCGGGATACCGACAGCCCGGAGGTTGCGCGGATTATGACGGAAAAAATCACCGCCGCGCTGCAAACCGCCTACCGCGCCTATACGTACACCACGCTTGACCAAAGCGTGGTGACGCTGGTGACCTACGGCGCGGACGCCGAGGACCCCCTGATGGACCTGCAAAGCCGCGTGATACGGCTGCATGACGAGCTGCTGGGCCAGTACGACATATGGTTCTTCGCGGGCGTGGGCACGGTATGCACGCACGCATTCGCGCTTTGGGAATCGTACGAGCAGGCGCGCACGGCCTCGCGGTACGCGTCCAAAAACCACGTCTTCCTGCCTTACGACGTAATCGGCAAGAAAACGGCCGGGGTATACTACCCCATTGAAATCTCCGTTAAGCTGCTGCATTTCATAACGACGGGCAACACCCCGCAGGTGCAGGAAATGTTTCAGCTGATCCACCGGGAGAACTTTACGGAGCGCTCGCTGCCGGTGAATATGCTCAACTACCTGCTTTCCGATATCCGCAATACGCTGATGAAGGCGCGGTTTTCCCTGCCGCCGGAAGCGGAAGCCGACGGCAAAGAGCTGGAGCAGCTCGACAAAGCCCTTGCCCAGCAGGCCACGCTGCCGCTTTGCGAAAGCATCGCGGTATCGCTGTGCGGGTTCTTCAGCGGAACCATGAAGCCCGCGGACCCGATTCCGGAGATTCGCGATTACCTCAAGCAAAACTACGGCGATCCGTCCATCTGCCTGAGCATGCTCTCCAACCAGTTCCATATCTCGGAAAGCTATCTGTCGCACCTGTTCAAGGAAAAAACGGGCGAGAACTTCTCCGTGCATCTGGAAAAGTTGCGCTTGAACGAAGCCGCCAAGCGGCTGAAAAAGCCGGAGCAAAACGGCAAAGGCAAGGAGCTCAGCATCAACGCGCTGTACATGGAGGTCGGCTACAACTCCGCCGTAACGTTCCGGCGCGCGTTTAAGAAACATTTCGGCATGACGCCCAGCGAAATGCGCGATAGCCTGAAAGGCAAATAGCGCTCCGCTTTCACCATGGTCATACATAAAGCAAAATCAGAGGAGACGGCAGGAGATGCAAACCACGTTTCAAAAGTTCCAATGGCTTAACGAGAGCAGGGCGGAGTTCAAACCGGATTCGGTCGTTCTTTACGCGCCGCCGCGCAGCGACTACTTTTATCACGACCGGGTGGAAGACCACCCCGCGGCAACGCCGGGGGCTTCGTACAGCGCGCCGTTTTTCCACACGCGGGTGACCGGCGATTTTGTGATGCGGGTGAAAGTATCGCTGGAGTTCAAAGAAACGTTTGATTCCGCCTCGATTATGGTGATGCGGGATCTTGCCGTATGGGCGAAGGCATGCTTTGAAAGAACCGAATACAAAACCAATGCCGCCGTGAGCGTGGTGACCGACCACGTATCCGACGACGCCAACGGCGCTAACGTGGAGGGCGGCAGCCTGTGGCTACAGGCCGCGCGCAAGGGCGACCGCTTTGCGTTCCATTACTCTGCGGACGGCGAAACCTACTTCATGATGCGCTATTTCACGCTGCCCGCAGGCCCGGAGGTAATGGTGGGTTTCGTGCCCCAGTCGCCCATCGGCCCCGGCGGCAACCGCGAATACGCGCATTTCTCGCTGGAGCACAAAACCGTGGAAAACCTGCGCGCGGGCAAGTAAAAGGCGCGGCAGCCCGGCCGGGGCGGCTTTCCCCCATCGCGCCGACGAAGCCAAAAACGAACCGAGGACGGCGGCCATGCAATACAGCAATCCGATTCTGCAAGGCGATTATTCAGACCCGGACGTGATCCGGGTGGGCGAAGATTACTATATGATCTCTTCCTCGTTTACCTATCTGCCCGGGATCCCCGTCTTGCATTCCACCGATCTGGTGCATTGGCGGCTGATCAACTACGTGGCGCGGTCGCTTCCGTTTTCCAGGTACGACCAGCCCGCGCACCAATGCGGCACGTGGGCGCCCAGCCTGCGGTATCATGAGGGAACGTTTTTTGTGTACGTTTGCCTGCCCGACGAGGGGCTGCTCGCGTTTACGGCAAAGCACCCGGCGCTGGAATGGGAGCCGCATATCGTGAAGGACGTAACGGGCTGGATCGACCCCTGTCCGTTTTGGGATGAGGACGGATGCGCCTATCTGCTGCACGCGGTTGCGGCAAGCCGCATCGGCTTGAAAAGCCTGCTGTTTCTGCACCGGATGCGCCCTGACGGGCTGGAGATCCTCGATACCGGTACGCTTGTTTTCGACGGCGGGCAGGAGAACCCCACCACCGAAGGGCCCAAGATGTACAAACGGAACGGATGGTACTATATTCTGGCGCCTGCGGGCGGTGTGGCGGGCGGCTGGCAGCTGGCCCTGCGCGGTAAAACGCCCTACGGCCCGTACGAATACCGGCGCGTGCTTGCGCAGGGTGCGACCGATATCAACGGCCCGCACCAGGGCGGGTGGGTGGATACGCCGTTTGGGGAGGATTGGTTTCTCCACTTTCAGGACGCCGGGGTTTACGGCCGCGTGCCGCACCTACAGCCCGTGCGCTGGAAAGACGGCTGGCCGTTGATCGGCCGCGGCGGCGAACCCGTGCGTACGCATGAGGCGCCGAAAACCCGGATGCGGACCGAGCCGGATATCCCGACGTCGGACGAATTCCAGGGCAGGCTCAACCTGGCGTGGCAATGGCAGGCCAACCCGAGAAGCGATTGGGCCGCCTTCACGGAACGCGGCCTGCGGCTGTTTGCGGCGCAGACCCCGTCGCTGTTCGAGGCGGGGCAGTTTTTATCCCAGCTGATGCAGCGCTTTGCGTTTACCATGGAAACCCGGCTCACGCTGCGCGCCGCCGGGGAGGACGATTGCGCGGGCGTCGGCATGATGGGCTATACGTACCACTTTCTGGCGCTGTATCCGGGCGAGCTGCGGCTGGTGCGCGGCCATGCGCAGGCGCGCGGGCGCTTCCTTCCCCCGC
>JAEWTC010000193.1 GCA_023459675.1 Bacillota bacterium
CGCGCTGTTTCGCTCGCTTTCGTTTTTCCTGTCGTCGGTGGTGACGGTCAATCTCTCGGCGGCCACGCTCTCGGTCACGTTCGGCGCGGTGCTGTTGTTGATCCTTCTGTGCTACGTTTTCTTCGTAGTCCGGGACAAGGCGGAATTCCGCCGCGATCTTCCGTTTATTATTCTGCGGATTATAGGCTACGGCGGGTACTTTTTCGCCTATGTGATGATGTTCCGGGACGATATCGCGGGCTCCGTTTACCCGAGCATCGCGCGCTACATGGTAGCCATGGCGCTGTGCGAAACCCTGGTGCTTTTGATGGCGCTCACCCGCGTTCGGCCGGGCCGGGAGCCGTTTCTATGGAAACCGTTCCCGGCTCTCGGCGGGCGGGGAAAGGCCGGAGCCGTGTTGCTTGCGGCAGGACTTGTGCTCTTATCCGCCTTTACGGTGGGCACCTTCTGGAAATACGACGGCGGCGTGTACGAGGACGCGGCAACCGCCGCCGCGCTGGTAGAGGAAAACGCGGACGCGCCCGAAGGCGAGACCGCGGACGTATGGCTGTTGATCGGCGGCGACGCGTGGGAAAACTCCCTGCTGCACCACCGCATTTATTTCGACCTCGTGGGCACCAAAGCGCGGGTAAAAACCTACATACTGGAGGCCAACATCACGCAGAGCGGGCGGGCGTACACCGAAGATACCTTCCTGGCCGCACTTGCGAAGGCAAGCATCGAGTATGTTCTCGTGGTCTACGGCGACGACGAACTGCAAAGCGAGTTCGGCAATCTCTTTCCCGAACTGATTCCCTATGAAACGGATGATCTGCTATACAAGGTGGAGTACGCGCAAAACGGCGTTCCTGCGCTCACGTTCGTTGCCGCGCCTTAAGAAAGCGGCTTTTGCGCCAGCGTCGCCCAGTAGGCGGGCACGTTGAACTTGGCGGAAATGCCGTCGCTGGCAACATCCTCATACAAGTCCAACAGCGAAAACCCCGCCTGAATCTGCCCGCGAATCTGCTCGTCCAGCGTATGGGAAAACTGAATGCCGTCCTCGCCGGCCAGCGCGCGTTCAAACAGCACCTTGTCCTTGAGCGGGTTGTAGGGCAGGCGGTAGCGGATCACGGGATCGTCCCAATCGGTGAGGTAATTGAAGCCGTTGTCCATGCCCGCCATCAGGCGGCCGCCCGGCTTGAGCACGCGGAAGCACTCCCGCCACACGGGCAGCACTTCCTCGATATAGCAATTGGATACGGGATGGAAAATCAAATCAAAGCTCCCGTCCGCAAACGGCAGGGGCTTGGTCATATCCGCGCGCACGGCTTCAATTTCGTATCCCTCGCGCTGCGCCACCATGCGCTCGCTTTCCAGCTGCTTAAGAGAATAATCCAGCACCGTGCACTGCGCGCCCAACGCGGTGAACACGGGCATCTGTTGCCCGCCGCCGCACGCAAGCCCCAGCACCCGCCGCCCGGTAAGCGGGGGATACCAGGCCTTGGGAACGGGCCGCAAGGGCGTGAGCAGCATCTGCCAATCGCCCTGCCGCGCCGCCAGATATTCCTCGTGCGTCAGCGGCGTGCCCCATTCCCAGCCTTCTTCCACCCAGCCGTCCACGGTTTTTGCGTTTATATCCTGGTAATTCATTCGTCGTCGTCCTCGTCATCATCGTCATCGTCCGTATCGCCGTCGGCATCAGGCAGCGGCGCGGGGCGCGGTTCCAGCCAGGCGGGCACGGCTTCCAGCACGTCCGCGTGGGAAACGCGGTTCTGGTCGTCCTCCATCAGGGAGAAGGCGACGCAATCCAGCAGCACGTCCTCCGGGAGGGCGCGGAGCGCTTCGGTGCCGCGCAGGCGCAGCAGCGCCTCCCTGGCGGCGGCGCGGGGAAAATCGTCCGCAAAGGCGTGCATGCCCAGGATGTCTCCAAACTGGTACTCCATGTGCATGCCCTGGTCAAACCGCCGCACGAGGCTGGATACCAGCCGCGCGGCGTTGCTGTCGTCCGTCAGCAGCTCCTGCAGATACGCGCGGAAAGACGCAGGCTCCGCCTGTTTCCAGAACTCCAGCACCGCCACGGGGTTTTGCGTGTCAATCCAGCCGCTTTCGGCGGCGACGGCCTTCACCTTCTGCAAAAGCAAGTCCAGAAGCATCTGGAGCGTATCCGCGTCCACGTTCACGTTTTCCGCGTCCGGGTTGTGCGCGGCAATGCGCTGCAGCGCCGTGACCAGGCAGGGAATGGTATGCTTGTCCGCCCTGGCGGCGGCGATACGAAGGGTTTGCTCCAGCTGATCGTCTTCCATCTGCGCAAGAATGCGCAGCGCGCAGTAACAGCACTCGTGGAAGAAAGAACGCTGGAAAGGCCTGTCCTTGGGGGTTTTGCTTTCCGGCAGGCGGCTGAGCCAAAGCATCTCATAGAAAAACTCGGGGAGCATCTCTTCGGAAATATCCCGCAGGTAATGCGGCAGGTGCACCACGTAGGCGCCGCGGCGTTCCTCCTGCACCAGCCCGTCGGTATACCGGCGCAGGGCTTCCGTATCCGTAATGCGCACGGTGCGCAGGATTTCCTGCTGGGTGATGGCAAGCTTCTGGGTGGACTGCGTAAAATACAGGTCGAAAAACTCCTCGCAGCAGATGCGGCGCATGCGCACCAGGCGCGCGCCGGTTTCCTCGCTTTGCACGTCCAGAAGGCTGCTGCCGTAACGCGGGAACATAAACCCGATCAGCTGGATCAGGGGTTTGCAGTCCCCGTCCGTCAGCTCCGCAAGCATGGAAAGGTGCTGCTGCCGGATGCGGTTTTTCTGCTCCGCATCGGCGTTTTGGTAGGCTAGCCCGCCGCCGCGCAGCAGATCGTCCTTATGCTCCAAAAGCCACGGCAGCACCTTGGGCGCGTGCAGCTGCAGCGCGGTGACCGCCAGCAGGTCCACGAAGTTTACCTCGTCGCCCAGCGCCTCGTAGCGGTAGCGGAAGGTGTTGATGAAACGGTACACGTCGCGGATGCCGGTCACGCAGCGGAAAATGGCCGGGGAGATTTCGGCGAAATAGGCCGGGTCATAGTTCAGGTCCGGCTTTGTGGACAGCCAGGCGTCAAAATACGCGCCTAAAATGCCGCGAATCCGGTCGTCCTCCGGCGCGGGCACCGCAAACTCCACCTGCATGTACTTTTTCAGGTATTCCCAGCCGCTGCCGCCCATCTCCCGGCTCAGCGCGCCCGCCACCACGTCCTGATCAAACGACAGCAGGTACACCATGCGCGGGAAGGAGGCAACGGCGTTGACCAACTGCAGCGCGTGGCGGATGCGGCGGGAGGAAAGGCGGTCGATATCGTCCATCAGAACGAAAATCTTCCGGTTTTGCTTTTCCAGCTGTTTGCAGATTTTCTGCTTGCGCTCCCGCAGGCTTTTGCCTTGCTTTTTCTTCTTTTTCTTTCCGGGCTTCGCGCCGCGCAGCTCCGCCACGGTTTCCACCTGGCTGTCCGGCGCGCAGGCCGAAAGCGCCGCGGCGTATTTCTCCATCGCCTTGGCCGCCTTGTTGAGCCGCTCGCCGTACTCCGCCTTGCCCAGCGCCGCCGCCAGCGTATACAAAAGCTCGCCGGGCAGCTGTTCGGCCGCGGGATAATGGTAAGGGTTGAACGAAACCACAACCGGGGCCGCGCCGCCGTGCTTGCCTTCCGCCGCGGTTTGCAGCGTTTCCGCCACCATGTTGAGAATGGAGGTTTTCCCCGAGCCCCAGCCGCCGGTCAGCCCGATGCAAAAGCTGCCTCCGGCGTCCGGCGGGCTTGCAAGCATCGCCGAGGCCACCTGCCGCGCAAACGGCGCGCGCCCCAGCAAATCGTCCTTTGCGGTTGTAATCGGCTGATCCGTGATCATGGGCTATACCCCCGTACTTTTATACATACTACGGGCCCGCTGAACGAACCCTGTGTTTCTAAACTCATTCGCCGCCCACGCGCTTTTGGCCTGCCGCGGGCTGCGGGCCGGGAACGGCAAAAACCATCTGGCTGCGTTCATTATACAAGGTTCTGTACCCAAAGTACAGCGTGCCGAACGTTGCCAGGCACACGGTGGTGCAGATGGCGATCATGATGGCGATCTGGTAAAGGATGGCAGTGGTGGGCAGCGTGCCGGAGAGGATTTGCCCGGTCATCATACCGGGCAGGGAAACCACGCCGATGCCGACCATGGTGTTGATGGTCGGCAGGATGGCCGTTTCCATCGCCTGCCGGACGAAGGGCATAAAGAGCTGATCGGGCTTCACGCCCATGTTCTGCAGGGTTTCGATGCGGACGGACTGATCCTCCAGGTTCTTGAAAAAGGTCTTCACGCCAAGGGATACGCCCGTCATGGTGTTGCCCATGAGCATGCCCGAAATGGGGATGACGTACTGGGGGTTGCCCAGGTCTTCGTTTACGACCAGTACCACGAAATAGATCATCACCAAGAGGCCCGAACATGCGACGGACGCCGCGACGATCCACCGAAACCGCCGGTTCAGGCCCTTGTTGACCGTAAACACGCGGAAGATGGCAAACGTGATCATGCCCGCAAGGTACAGGGCGATGAACGCCGGGTGCGGGTTTTTAAAAATGTAGGTTAAAATCAGCCCCGCGAGCGTCAGCTGCAGGGTCATCCGCGCACTGGCAAGGAGCAGGTTTTTGGTCTGGTCAATCTTGCAGACGCGAAGCACCGTGATGACGACGAGCAACAGCAGGTAAATCAACCCGAACTGCCAGAGGTTCAGCTCTACGATCTGCTTCATGCGCAAGCCTCCCCGGACAGCGAAATCACCTGCTCGGCGAAGGTTTTGGTCAGCTCCGGGTCATGGCTGACCACCAGCAGCGTGTCTCCCCGTTCCTTCATGTGCGCAATCAGCTGCGTGAACACCCGGTGCGCGGTTTTCCGGTCCAGCGCGGAGGTGGGTTCGTCCAGCATCAGCACCCTGGGGTTCATGGACAGGTGGATGGCCAGGAACACGCGCTGGCGCTCCCCGCCGGACAGCTGCTGGCAGGAGGCCGTCAGCGGCTGCTCCAGACTGCAGAGGGAAAGGTACGAAAGCATTTCGTTCTCGCTGATGCACGGCTGCCCGCGGTAGGCGTAGAACTGCTCGAAATTGCCGCGGATGGTGTCGTCGAACAGGTACACCTTCTGCCCCGCTAAAAGCACTTGCCGCCGCAGCGCGATGGGGTCGATGTCGCGGATATCCTTGCCGTCGTAGGTGATCGTCCCCCGGGCGGGCGACAGGGCTGCATTCAACAGGCGCAGCAGCGTGGTTTTCCCCGTGCCGCTCTCGCCGCAGAGGAACGTAACGCTGCCCCGCTCCACCGAAATGGGCGGGTAGCGCAGAATATCCAGAAATTCAAGGTTTTCGGCTGTGAGGATCGGCTGCATGGCGCACCTTATACGGACAGGTCACGCCGGGTGAAGATAACGACCGCCAGCGTGTACAGCGCGGCCGCGCCCGCAAGCAAGATCCATACCCCGGTCATCGCCCCGGCTTCGCCCGCCACCATGGCGTCCGGATCAAAAAGGGTGAAGAAGGTGGCGTAGCGGAAGGGCCTGGTTTTCTCCCCCGCCTGGGAGAGCAGCTGCAAAATGAACATCACGCCGGGCACGCCCGCGCCCACGGCAAGGGAGGAACGCGTTTCATCGAACGCGCAGGAGGCCAGAAAACAGATGCTGCCGATGAACAGGTGCAGCGAAAGAAGCCCGAAGTTCATTTTGAGCAGCAGGCCGGTATCGCCTTGCTCCGGGGCGTGGGCGGCGATGGTGACGAGCTGCAGCCCCGTAACGTACAAAACCAGCCAAACGATGCCCGTGATCAGCACCGCCATTTGGGTAACGGCCACGGTGCGGCGCTTCACCGGCGCGGCCAGCAGCGAGGCCATGGAACCGCGGTCCACATAGCGCGCCACCAGGCCGTTGCCGCGGATGATGGAAAACACCATCGGGAACACGATCAAAATGAACCCGTACAGCCCCGACGCCAGGTACCCAAGCAGCGTCAGCGATTCGGCGGAGAAATCCATATTGAACGAGGACATGAGCTTGGGCATGGAGGAGGAGAACTGCCGGAACATGTCGAGCATTTCCGGTGTGTACATCATAATCATCAGCACGACGTACATGGTGAGGATGGCGGTGAAGATGGCAAGCAGCTTCCAGCTTGACTTCATCTCGCGTTTGTACAGCGTTTTGTTCATGCCTTCGCACCTCCGTAGTACTGCATGAAAACCTCTTCCAGGCTCTGGTTAGGCGCGGCGAGGTTCTGCACGGGGTAGCGGTTCAGAATTTCGATCAGCTGGCGCAGGTTGCCGCCGACGGTGACCGATACGCGGTGGTGCGTGAGCATCTCCGTTTGCAGCCCTTCCTTCAAAAACGCCTCGGCGGCCTTGGAGTTTTCAAACGTAATCACGTACTTGCGCTGCTGCTTGGCCTTCAGCTCGTCCACCGAATCCACCGTGGCCAGCACGCCCTCGCGAATAATGCCCACGCGGTGGCAGGTGCGCTCCACCTCTTCAAACATATGGCTGGACATCAGGATGGTTTTGCCGCGTTCCTTTTCCTGCATCACCAGCTCGATAAAGCGGTTCTGCATCAGCGGGTCGAGGCCGGAGGTCGGCTCGTCCAGCACCAGAATGGCCGGGTCGTGCATCAGCGCGGCCACGATGCCGATTTTCTGCTTCATGCCCTTGGACATCTTCTTGATGCGCCCGGAGGGGTTCAGGTCAAAGCGCTCCAGCAGCTCGTCCGTGCGGCCGCCGCCCTTCATGCCGCGGTAGCGCGCGATGAAGCGCAGGTACTCGGGGCCGGTCATATCGTCGAAAAACGCGATCTCGCCGGGGATGTACCCTAGGGTGCGCTGGATTTCCGCGCGGTGCTCCCAGCAATCCAGCCCGCCGATGGTGCAGGAACCGGCCCTGGGCTTGAGAAAGCCCATCAAATGCCGGATGGTGGTGGTTTTTCCCGCGCCGTTAGGGCCCAGGAAGCCGAATGCCTCGCCCTGGCTAACGGAAAAGGAAACGTCGAATACGCCGCGCCCACGGCCGTAATCACGGGTCAGGCGGTCAATCACAATTACGCTCACAATCCTACCTCCTTATGGAAGCGAATGACAGTGTTCCGATGGAAATCATCATAGCAAGATCGCCATAAAAAAGCAAACGAAAGCGTATCAGGCGTCCTCCGCCGCGCCTGAAAACCAACCGGATTGTGCTATAATGGGGAAAACAACAACCGGAAGGCGCAGGTGGTTTCCGTGCAGACGTCGTTGACCGCAGAATTTGCCAAAAAGGTACAGGAAAATATCAGCCGCGTGATCGTAGGCCGGCAGGACGTGATCGAAAAGCTGGCCGCGGCGCTGATCGCCAAGGGCCACGTACTGCTGGAGGACGTGCCCGGCACCGGCAAAACGCTGCTGGCCCGGAGCCTGGCCAAATCCGTAAGCTGCCGGTTTGCGCGCATCCAGTTCACGCCCGACCTGATGCCTTCGGACGTGACGGGGTCCAGCGTCTACCAGCCGTCCACGGGCGAGTTCGAGTTCAAGCCCGGCCCGGTGTTTACCAACATTCTGCTGGCGGACGAAATCAACCGCGCCACGCCGCGCACGCAGGCGGCGCTTTTGGAGTGCATGGAGGAGCGGCAGGTAACCGAGGGCGGCGTGACGCGGAAGCTGGAAGAGCCGTTTCTGGTAATCGCCACGCAAAACCCGTTGGAAATCCAGGGCACGTTCGCCCTGCCCGAGGCGCAGCTGGACCGCTTTTTGATGCGCCTTTCGATGGGGTATCCCGAAGGGGACGAGGCGGTGGGCGTGCTCAGCCGCTTTCTGAAGAACGATCCCATGGCGGCGCTTTTGCCCGTGGCCGCCGCCGCGGATCTGGTGGCGGCGCAGGCCGCCTGCCCGCAGGTGGAGGTATCCAAGCCCGTGATGCGCTACATCGCCGCCCTGTGCGAGCATACCCGGAAATCCGCGCAGGTGCTGCTGGGCGCAAGCCCGCGCGGGATGCTTGCGCTGATGCGCGCCTCGCAGGCGCTTTCCATCCTCCGCGGGCGGGATTTCGTCACCCCGGACGACGTAAAAGCGTTGGCACAGGCGGTGCTTGCACACCGGATCATCGTGCGCGGCGCGTACGGTAAAACCGGCGCGGCAACCGGCGTCGTTGCGGAAGCGCTTGCCGCAGTGCCCGTGCCCACGGAGGAACCGGGGGCATGAGCATTCTGGTTTTACTTGCCGTATGCGCGGGGCTTGCCGTGCTGCAGGGCCTACTGTTGGGCCGGCCCGCGCTGCGCGGGGTGACGTACGAGCGGCGCTTTTCCGCCGCCTCCGCGGACGAGGGAAGCGTGGTGCAGATGATCGAGGTCATCCGCAACCGCAAGCTGCTGCCCGTGCCGTGGGTGAAGGCCGAGAGCCGCATTTCGCCCAACCTCCGGTTTCTGTCCCAAACGGATACGAAGGTATCGGGCGAGCGGTATCAAAAGAGCGTGTTTTCACTCCGGCCCTATCACCAGATTACGCGTACGCACCAGGTGCTTTTGCAAAAGCGCGGGTATTACCGGGCTGGGTCGGTATCGGTGCAGGCGGGCGACCTGTTTGGGCTGCACACGCCGCGCATGCAGGTGGATACCGGCGCGGCCATTGAGGTGCTGCCGCGCATGCTTTCGCCCGAGGAAATCCCCCTGCCTTCCACGCGCTGGCAGGGCGACCTGCTGGTGAAGCGCTGGATTCTGCCAGACCCCGTTTGGGTGAACGGCGTGCGGCCGTACGCCGCGGGGGACGAGCGCAAGGATATCCACTGGCGCGCCACCGCGCGCGCGGGCGTTTTGCAGGTGAAGGTGCACGAAAAAACGGCCGACCCCAAAATGCTGGTGATTATCAACGCGCAGATGAGCGAAAACCAGTGGGGAGACCTCATGGAATACGAGCAGCAGGTGGTGGAAACCATGATCTCGCTCACCTTCACGCTGTGCGTGACCGCGCTTCGAAACGGCGTGGAGGCGGGCTTTGCCGCCAACGTGCCGCTGGACGAGGGGGACGAGCCCGCCCTGCTGCTGCCCGCGAGATCGATAACGCGCGGGGAGGAGATCGCCTCCGCGCTATCCCACCTCACCCTGCGGCGGACGCGCACCATTTTAAAGGTGCTCGACGACCTGTGCGGCTGCACGGGGCTGGATCTGCTGCTGCTGTCGGTCTATGATTCCGAGCTTCTGCAAAAGCGGATGGACGCGCTGCGCCAAAGCGGCAACACCGTAACCCTGCAATTGATCGCCCGTACGCAGGCGGAGGAAGCGGTATGAACCGGCGGCTGCTACCCAAGGCGTACGCGGCCCTGCAGCTCTACCTGGCGGTGCTGCCGCTGTTCGCGCTGCCCGCGGCCGCGCTGTTTCCAAACCGTCTTTGGCAAGCCGTGCTGCTGCCCGTTCCCGCCCTCGCGGCAACCTTCGCCATAGGTCTGCTGCCCGCTAAACGGCGCGTTCCCGCGCTGGTTGTTTCGCTCCTGCTCCTGGGCGGGGTCTGCGCCGCGCTGTTTTTACCGGAGGCGCCGCTTGGCATGCTCGTCTATCTGCCGTGCGCGGCGGCGATGCTTTTGTTCCTGCCCGCCATGGCGCGGCCCGCGCACCGGGAATGGCGCGTAACGCAGCTAGGGCTTGGCATTCTGTTGCAGCTGGTTGCGCAGTTTGTGAAAAACGATCCTATGTTTTCCGCCGTCGCCGCGCCGCTTGCCTGGGTATGCGCCGCCTATTTGATTGCGGCGGGGTTTTCGTACAACCGGAATATGCTGATGGATAACGACCCCGCCGCGGCCAAACCGCTGCTGCGCCAAAACCGGAGGCTGCTGGCGGGGCTGTGTTTGATCGCGCTGCTGCTGACCAACCTGCGGGCTGTGGCCGCCGCCGTGCGTACGGGCATACAGGCGGTTTTCCGCGCCGTAGTCGCGGCGGCGCTTTGGCTTGCGTCGCTCTTTCAGCCGGGTACGGGTTCAACCACCGCGGCGCCGGGTGGCAATCCGCTGGAAGGCCTGCCCGAGGGCGGGGAGCCCGGCGCGTTTTCCCGCATTCTGGAAATGATCCTGTACGTTTTGGCGGCGCTTGTGCTCGCGGCGGCGGCGTTCTTCGCGCTGCGCGCCTTGTACCGGCTGTGCAGGCGCGCGCTGCGCGCGCTGTACGCCCGGCTGCAGGAGTACCGGCAGCGCGTTGCCGCGGACGTATCGGATCAGTCCGACAGCCTGCTTAACTGGGAAGAGCTCCGCGCCGCCGCCCGCACTAGGCTCCACCGCCTGCAGCGGCGTTATCTGCCCACGCCGTGGGAAAAACTGACCCCGGCGCAGCGCGTGCGGCGCGTGTATGCTTTGCTGCTGCGCCGCGGCCAAACGCCAAACCCCGCGCAAACCGCGCGCGAAGCCCTGTCCGGCGGGGCGTTCTCCCTGCCGCCGGACACAGCCCAGGCGCTTGCCGCGCTATATGAGGAAGCGCGCTATTCCAGCCACCCCATTGCCCAAGCCCAGGCCGACGCGCTGCGCAAACGCGCCGGGGTATAGCCAAACGCCGGAAGCGATCAGGCTTCCGGCGTTGACGATGCGGTTCTTTGCCGCGCATCACGCGCAAGATTTCCAGAGAGCCGGCAAACGCTCACGCCTCGTTGAGCAGCTCGGCCTTTTTCGCGTTGAACTCTTCCTCGGTAATCGCGCCGGACTGGTAGAGCGCGTAATATTTCTGGATCAGCTCGGCGGCGGTTTCCACCGGGGTGGGAGGAGGCCCGTCCTCCAGATAATAATAGCCGGGCGCGGGTTCCAGCGTGCCGATGCAGATCAGCACGAAGTCGATCACCGCCCAAACGCCGAAGCCGCCTCCCGTGAAAAGCTTCAAAAGCCCGAGCCCCGTATATCCCAGATAAAAGCGGTCTACGC
>JAEWTC010000194.1 GCA_023459675.1 Bacillota bacterium
ACGCGAGGAGGAAAGCATGGACGAACAAACCTTCGCAGCCGCCGTTGCGCAGCAGGAGGCGACGCTCTACCGGATAGCCTATACCGTGCTGCACCATAACGCCGATTGCGCCGACGCGCTTCAGGACGCGCTGATGTGCGCGTGGAAAAACCTGGCGTCGTTAAAGGACGAGCAGGCGTTTCGCGGCTGGATGGCGCGCATCGTTGTGAACTGCAGCCGGGATATTCTACGCAGGCGCAGGCTGCGTACGGTGGAGCTGGATGAAACGATCCCCGCCCCCGCCGTGGAGGAGCAAGCGCTTGCGGAAGCCATCGCGGCGCTGCGCGAAGGGCTGCGCCTGCCGATTACGATGCATTATATGGAAGGCATGAGCGTACGGGAGGTAGCCGGGGCAATGCGCCTGCCGCAGAGCACCGTGCGCAACCGCCTGTTCCGCGGAAGAAAACAACTGGCAGTATTCTTACAGGAGGAGGATGCAGATGAACCTCAATACGAAGCGGATGCGCGCCGCGTATCCCGCGGTACCCGATGAGGTGAGAGCCCGCATACGGCAGACGCTCGCGCAAATCCACCGGGAGGCGGGCGGCCGGGCGCCCCGGCGCACCGCCCGAAGGCTGAGCTTTGCGTTGACCATGCTTTTGGCCGTGGCGCTTACGGCGGCGGCCGTTGCAACGGGCGCGCGCCTGGGCGTGTTCGATTTTATGGCGAGGATGTTCGGCGCAAGCGGCGTGCTGCCGGGGGCGCAGGAACTGGTACAGCAAAACCTTGGCAGCTTGCGCCTTACGCATACGGACATCAGCGTGGAGGAAGCCGTGTACGACGGCGGCACGCTGCACGTGGTGTACGCGGTAACGCTGGCGGAAGCGGACGTTTCTCCCGCCGGGACGGACGCGCAGGATACGTATGGCGCGCTGGAGCGCGCGATGACGGCCGATCAGGTGCGCACGGTGTGCGATTCGTTTTTTCTCAACGGCGTGGAGTACGGGATGACCGGCGGCTCCGCCTGCGACACGGCCGCCGGGGAAAACGACGGCGAGCTGCTGTGCTACCTGAACATACGGCTGGCTTCGGCGGGGATTGTTCCGCAGGGCGATTTCACCGTGCGCCTGCCCGTGGCAGGAAGCGCGGACGCCGGGCGAACGCTTGATTTCACCGTAAAAGCGGCGCAGACCAGCCGGCAGCCCGTAGTGCTTCACGGCGGCCATGAAACCGTAACGCTGCTCAGCGCGTTCGCATCCCCGGTGCGCACCTATGTGAGCGTCCGCGTGGACATGAACGCAAACGCCACCGCGCAGGAGACGGACGAGATCTTCTGCGACTGGGCGGAGGCAGAGCTTGTGGACGCGCAGGGCAATGCGCTTGGAAACCTCCTGGAGCTGTTGCCCCGGAACGTGGCGGACGGCGGGAGCATGGAATATAGCTATACCTTTGCGCCAGTGGACGCGGCGGAGCTGTACCTGGCGCCAACCTTTATCAACGAGCAGGGCGCGTGGGCGGTCGATATGACCCGGGCGCTGCCCCTGCAATAAGGAGTTTAAACATGAGAAAACTGATCGTATCGCTAATGGCGGCGGCGCTGCTGCTGCAGGCGCCGGCGGGGCTGGCGCTGGGGGATTACCGCACCATCGCGCAGCTTCGCGAGGAAGCGCGGGAGAACTGGACCCAGACCTATGAAACAAAATGGCGCACGGTGGAGATCAACGCCGAGATCATCCTTCCACCGGTGGATTTCGTACCCGTTGCGCAGGTGGGCTACGATATGCGGCCGCTGCCGCTGACGGCGGCGGAAAGCGGCTGGGACGAGGCGCAGTGCGCGCAGCAGACGCGGGGCTGCCTGCTTTTATACAACGAATGCAAGGAAGCGCCCCGCAGCGTGAACGGCAGGCGGGTGGTTTCCCAGCAGGTGCAAAAGGGGGACTGGTACGACGGGTTCGCGCCGGAAAACACCTATGTGCCGATGAGCGACGTCACGTTTGGCGAGCTGTGCGATAGCATCGGCCAGCAGCTGCGCCGCTTTGGGGTTGACCCCGATTCGTTTCAGATCAGCACGCCGTTTCGTTTATGGGCGCAGCACTGGTATTATTCCGGATACATGGAGGACGCGCTTCCCGGAACCGTGCTGCTGGAGGCGTATTCCCGCGTTATGGGCCTGCCGATCTTAAACCATGTTTTGGACGCCGTTGCCGATAACGTTCACGGCGAACACCGCTGCGACGAGTACTGGGCGCAGTTCCATCTGGGCGCTGGGTATGACGCGCTGGGCGGCCGGTTGACCCATATCTACGCGGATCTGGTTAAGGTGACGGATATTTTGGCGGACGATGTGCCCCTGTGCCCGCTGGCCGCGGTGAAGGCCGCCATCGAAAAGGAGATCGAAGCCGGGCATATCCGAAAAATATACTCGCTGCAATTGGGTTACGTACTCTACAACGAACCGGGCGAGTACAAAACGAAGGAGCATTCTCTTCCCGAGGAAGAGCAGCGGTTTTACGTAAAACCGGTCTGGCAGGTGAACTGCCTGTATGTGCGCAGCGCTTCGGGCAATCTTCGCACCCTGCCCGCCGACGTGTACGACGAGCGGAATACGCTGGATTATGCCCAGCTTCTGATCGACGCGCAGACCGGCGCGCTGATTGGGCAGAGCAACGCGCAGGACCGTTGCGAGTTCAAAGGATTTCTGTCCTGGGAGGACGTGGGCGGCATGCCGTAACCCGGCAAGGCCGGGAGCGGGACGAAGAAACGGGCGGTACGCGCAGGGATGCGCGTACCGCCCGTTGGTTTGTTTTGAAATTACTTGCCCGCGCCGCCGTCGCTTGCCCGCGCCGCCGGTTTGCGTTGCCTCTTCTTGCCTGGGCCGCGCCGCCGCTTGCCTGCACAGGCCGCTTCAGAAGCCTTCGGGCGCGCGATGGCCGCCGCGGGCTGGTTGCGTCATGGTATAATGGCGGCAGCGTTAGAATTGGACACAGGAAAAGAAAATTTTGAACTCGATGCAATAAACCCTTCGCCGCGCCGTCTTAACGGTGTGAAAGGAATGAGGATGCTCGCATGAGGAAGGACGAACGAAGCCGGCTGTTCGATTTCTTCG
>JAEWTC010000195.1 GCA_023459675.1 Bacillota bacterium
CTGGGTTTGAAGATCAGAATCAGGATGAGAATGGTGAAGGCCAGCACGTCCTTATATTCGGAGCCGAACATGCCGCCTGTCAGCGCACCCAAAAACGCCGCGCCGAATACTTCGATCAGCCCCAGCAGCACGCCGCCCAGCATCGCGCCGGGAATTTTGCCGATGCCGCCGAACACCGCGGCCGTAAAGGCTTTCATGCCCAGGATAAACCCGGAGTAGGGGGAGATGGAGCCGTACTGCACCGAGAACAGCGTTCCGGCTGCGCCGCCCATGCCCGCGCCGATGAGGAACGTAAGCGAGATCACCAAATCCACGTTAATGCCCATGAGTTTGGCGGTTTCCCGGTCCTGCGCCACGGCGCGCATGGCCTTGCCCCATTTGTTTTTATTGACGAACAGCGTCAGCGCCGCCATGATCATCAAACACAGGCCGATGATGTAGAGCGTTTTTTCCGGGATCACCATATTGTCCGCAATCTGGATGCGCTTGGTGAACAGCGAAGGCGCGTACAGGTAATAATTGCCGTTTTTGGCTTCCTCCACCATGCGCACCACATCCTGCAAAATGAAGGATACGCCGATGGCGGAGATGAAAGGCACCAGCTTGGGGGCGCCGCGCACGGGCCGGTAGGCGATGCGGTCCACCGCAACGCCCATGGCGCCGCTTGCGATCATAGCCACCAGCAGCGCCAGAATCAGCGCCAGCGTGGGGGACATGCCCGCCAAAAAGCCCAGAGATTTCAAAAGAAGAAGCACCTCGGTGCCCACAAACGCGCCGAACATAAACAGTTCGCTGTGTGCGAAGTTGATGAACTCCAAAATGCCGTAGACCATCGTATAGCCGATGGCGACGATTGCGTATACGAAACCAAGCGTTAAACCGTCGGATAAAAGCTGCGGGATAATTTTTACCAGCGTGGACAGTTGGTTCATCAGGTCAGCCTCCCTGCCGCCGCAAAGGGAAAAGGGGTTTCCCTTTTCCCTTTGCGGAACATGCCCTTGTTTTGTTTGCGCGGGCGTTTATTTCAGGAACTCGGTCACGGCGATGGACTTGATGGTTTCCGCCGGATACGCGGCCGCGCTGAAGCCCAGCACGTAGACCTTGGCTTCCACGTTGTCGCCGATGGCGTTGAAGGTGACGTTGGTGGCAACGCCTTCATACCCCGCGGTGGCGCGTACGGTTGCCACAACCTGTTCGCGGGTGGGCAGCGCGCCGCCGTTTGCTTCGATGGCGGCCTTGATGGCGTTAAGCGTTACGTTCATAGCGTCGTAGCCGTAGGCGGCGTAGCCCTCGGGCGCGCGGCCGTAAGCGGCTTCATATGCGGCGGTGAAGGCGGCGCCCTTGTCGGTGTTGGCAACGCCCGCCGCGGTGGAGGTGTAATAGGTGCCGATCACGGCGTCGCCCGCGATGTTCACAAGCTCAGCCGAGTCCATGCCGTCCGGGCCCAGGAAGGCAACCGCGATTCCTTTTTCGGCCAGCTGCCGGATCATCAGGCCGCCTTCGGGGTAAATGCCGCCGAAGTACACGGCCTGCGCGCCGCTGGCGCGGATCATTTCTTCCACGGCGCTGTAATCGGCCTCGCCCGCGGTGATGCCTTCATACCCAAGCACCGCGCCGCCGATGGCTTCAAAGCGCTTTTTAAACTCGTCGGCCACGCCCTGGCCGTACGTGGTTTTATCCTGCACGATGAACACGGAGGTCAGCCCCAGGCTGAAGAGGAAATCGGCGCCGGCGGGGCCCTGCGCGTCGTCGCGCGCGCAGATGCGGTTGACCACGGGCAACGCGCGGTCGGTAACGGCGGTGGCGGTATTGGCGGGGGAAACCATGGCAAGGCTGCCCTGGTTATACACTTCGGAGGAGGGAATCGCGACGCCGGAATTCCAGTGGCCGACGACCGCAAGGAAATCCTTGTCTTCAATCAGCCGCTGTGCGATGCTCACGCCCACTTTGGGGTCGGCCTGATCGTCCTGCGGCGCGAACTGCAGATCGAAGCCCAAAGCCGCGAACTCCGCAATGCGCTCCTTGTAGGCAAGCTCGATACCGTTTTTGATGACTTCGCCCATGGCGGCCTGGCTGCCCGAAAGCGGCGTGGCGCTGGCTACCTTGATCACAGGCATGCTGTCTGCCGATGCCGCGGCGGCAAAGTAGACCGACAGGCTCATGACGAGCGTCAGCGTTACCAGGATGGTGAGAACTCTTTTCATGTACGAACGCCTCCTCTAATTTCATTCCCGGGCGGGTTCTTCCACGCTCCGGATATTCAAAAAGGCCCCTCTTGACCTTAAAAAGGTCAGAGAAGCCCCTTTGCTTCTTCTATGAAAAACGATTTGCATCGCAGCCTGATTTTTCGAAAACGAAACCCTTTGCGCCGGGATGTGCGGGGAACCGGGAACCCGTGTCTCCTATTGGATTTTTTTATTATAGGGGCAAGCCGCCGGGAAGTCAAGCGGCAAAATGCCGCCCGCGGCGGTCTGGCCCGTTTTGGTGAAAATTACGGGCGGAGCAGGAATATTGCGCGGGAGAAAAGAATGGTAACGGCGTAAAGATTTGGCGCTTGCACAATACGACAGCCGGCCACAAATGGCGAAGGAGCGAAACACCATGCGGAATTTCGTGATCACAATTTCCCGTGGGTTCGGAAGCGGGGGAAAGCAGGCGGGCCTGCAGCTCGCGGGGGAACTCAAGATCAAGCTTCTGGACAAGGAGCTTTTGCAGCTGGCGTCGGTAGACAGCGGGATCAACGAGGAGCTTTTCACATTGGCCAACGAGAAGTTCAACCGCAGGCTGCTCATGCAGGTGCCCAACCGCGAGGAGTACGGAAACGTCCTCACGCCGGAAAACCGCCGTTTCGTGTCCGAAATCAACCTGTTCAATTACCAGGTGAAAATCCTGCGGATGCTCGCGCAGACCGAATCGTTCATCGTCATGGGCAAAGCCGCCAATTTCGTGCTGCGCGACCTGCCAAACGTCGTAAGCGTCAGCATCCACGCGCCGTTTGCGGATTGCGTGCAGGCGATTATGGCGCGCACCGGCATGACCGAGGAGGACGCCGGCAGGGCCGTGCGCCGTACGGATAAATACCGTTCCGCCTATCACCTGTATTATACCGGCCTCAACTGGAAGGACCCCGTCCAGTACGACCTGTGCCTCAACAGCGCGCGCGTCGGGCGCGAGAACTGCGCGGAGATCATCAAGAAATGCGTCAGCCGGAAGCTGGGCGTCAGCCTCCCCAAGGCGCACAAGGGCTGACGGGTTCAGGGTTATCAACTTTCCATACGGAGGAACAAACGCGGTGAGCGTACAAACCAGGGTGTACCGTGCGGATGATCTGCCCCGGATGATAGAGATCTGGAACGAAGTGGTGGCGGCGGGCATTGCCTTCCCGCAGGAGGAGCCGCTGACCGCGGAAACGGCCGAAAGCTTCTTCGCGCAGCAAACGGTCTGCGGCGTGGCCCAGGACCCACAAACAAACATCGTGCTGGGGCTCTACATTCTGCACCCCAACAATGTGGGCCGCTGCGGGCATATCTGTAACGCAAGTTATTCCGTAAGCGCGGAAAGCCGCGGCCAGTCCATCGGGGAAAAGCTGGTGCTGCACAGCATGGAACAGGCCAGGGCGCACGGGTTCCGCATTCTGCAGTTCAACGCCGTGGTGGAAACAAACGTCTATGCGCGCCGTTTGTACGAACGGCTCGGGTTCGTTCCGCTCGGGGTGATCCCCGGCGGCTTCCGCATGCCCGACGGCCGTTACGAGGCGATTTGCCCCTACTATATTTCCCTCGTGCCCTGATCAACGCATAGCGTAAATCAAAACGCCCCCGAAACGAAGCCGTTTCGGGGGCGTTTTTTTGCAAAATCCGCCGTTCATCCTCCCCGCGGTCCGCGAAGCCTGGCGGCGCGGCTGCCGTGTGCCGGCCCGCCTAGGCGAGCGTGCGGCAGGGAAGGCTGAACTGGCTGGCGACCGCGGCGTAAGTGCAGGCGCCGCGGTACACGTTCACCCCTTTGCGGAAATGGGCGTCGCTTTGGAGGAGCGCGTCCACGCCCTGCGCGGCAATTTTCAAGCCGTAGGAAAGGGTTGCGTTGGTGAGCGCGAAGGTGGAGGTGCGGGGTACCGCGCCGGGCATGTTCGCCACGCAGTAATGCACGATGTGCTCCACCTCATATACGGGGTTGAGGTGATAGGTCGCCTTCGTGGTTTCAAAGCAGCCGCCCTGGTCCACCGCCACGTCCACGATTACGGAACCCGCCGCCATATCCTGCAGATATTCCCGTTTCAAAAGCTTCGGCGCGCTCGCGCCGGGCACCAGCACCGCGCCGATCACCAGATCGGCGTCCGCAACCTCGTTTCGAATGGCGGTCGGCGAAGAGAACAGGGTCTGCACCCGGTTTCCGTACAGCGCGTCCAGCGCGCGGAGCTTTTCCAGATCGATGTCCATCACGGTTACGTCCGCCCCCAGGCCGACGGCCATCTTGCACGCGTTGATCCCCACGATGCCCGCGCCCAGTATAACCGCCTTCGCGC
>JAEWTC010000196.1 GCA_023459675.1 Bacillota bacterium
CCGCCAGAGCGTATGTTTGCGGTCTGGGCCTGTACGAAGCGGAAATCAACGGCAGAAAAGTGGGTAGCGAGTATCTGGCGCCCGGCCTGTGCGCGTATGATAAGTGGCTGCCTTACCAAACGTACGACGTCACAGAGCTGCTGCAACAAGGCGGCAACGCCGTTTCCGTGGAGCTTGGCAACGGCTGGTATAAGGGCCGCTATGGCCTCAACCGCAGGAAGATGTTCCAGTACGGCAAGGAGTTCGCGCTGATTGCGGAGCTGCACATCACCTGCGCAGATGGCACGCAGATGGTTATCGGCACCGATAATACCTGGCGCGCCCGGCGGTCAAGCGTGCTGTTCAGCGGCATTTTCGACGGCGAGCAGACCGACGCGATGCTCGACCATACCGCCGTATATCCCGTGAAAACCGCCGCCATCGATAAAGCGCTGCTCCTGCCCCGCAAGAGCCCGGCCACCCGCGAGATGCTCACGGTAACGCCCGTGGAAATCATCCGCACGCCCGCGGGGGAAACGGTGCTCGATATGGGCCAGAACATGGTCGGCTTTTTCAGCTTCTTCTGCGACGCGCCCGCGGGGGCGAAGCTCCATCTGCAATTCGGCGAGGTGCTGCAGGGCGGCAACTTCTACCGCGATAATCTGCGCACGGCGCTTGCGGAGTACGTGTACGTTTCCAACGGCACCCCCGGCTGGGTGCGCCAGAAGTTCACCTTCTACGGTTTCCGTTACGTGAAACTCTCGCAATGGGCGGGCGACGTGCGGCTGGAGCGTTTCAAGGGCATGGTGCTTTATTCCGACATGCGTCCCACGGGAACGGTGGAAACCGGCAACCCGCTGGTGAACCGGCTGTTTTTGAACACCCTGTGGGGCCAGCGCGGCAATTATCTGGACGTGCCCACGGATTGCCCCCAGCGCGACGAGCGCATGGGCTGGACGGGCGACGCGCAGGTGTTTTTCGGCACCGCCGCCTTCAACATGGACGTCGCCGCGTTCTTTGGCAAGTACCTGTACGATATGCGCCGGGAGCAGGAAACGCTGAACGGCTGGGTGCCCGTGGTAATACCCAAGCACGACGTGTGGCAGGTAGGCGCGTGCGCGTGGGGCGACGCCGCCACGATCATCCCCTGGTCGCTCTACGTGCGCTACGGCGACCGCGCGATGCTATCCGAGCATTATCCGATCATGAAAGCCTGGGTGGACGCCCTGATCCGGCACGACGGGGAAACGGGCGCAACGCGCCTGTGGAAAGGCAGCTTCCATTACGGCGACTGGCTTTCCCTGGACGTGGAAGACCCGGTGGGTTACCGGTTCGGCGGCACGGAACGCGCGTTCCTGGCCACTTGCTACTATTTCCATTCCGCCAACCTGCTGGTAAAAGCGGCGCGCGTGCTGGGAAATGAAGAAGACGCGGAACGATACCATACCATCGCCGCGGAAATTCAAGCCGCGTTCCTGCGCGAATTTGTTACGGCGAACGGCAGGCTGGCCGAAACCACGCAGACGGCGTACGTCCTATCCCTGTTCGTGGGCATCCTGCCGGAGGAAATCCGCGCGCAGGCAGCCTACGCGCTGCGCATGAAGCTCAAAGCCTCCAATTACCATCTGCGCACGGGGTTTATCGGCACGGCCTACCTGTGCCGCGTGCTCTCCGCCACGGGCAGCAACGACATCGCCTACAAACTGCTGCTGCAGGAGGATTTCCCCAGCTGGCTTTACGAGGTGAATATGGGCGCGACCACCATTTGGGAGCGGTGGAACTCCATCCTGCCCGACGGCAGCATCAGCGATACGGGGATGAACTCCTTAAACCACTATGCCTACGGCTCGATTGTGGAATGGCTGTACCGCGACGTATGCGGCATCGAGCCGCTGGAGGACGCGCCGGGTTTTGCGCGTTTCCGCCTCGCCCCCAAGCCGGATCCCTCGCTGGGCTTTGCCCGCGCCGTGTTCCACTCCCCCGCCGGGACCATTGAAAGCGAATGGGCCTACGAGGGCGATACGCTGCGCTACCGGTTCAAGGTTCCGTTCGGCGCAACCGCCGTGCTTGCGCTGGCGGGCGAAGCGGAAGCCGGGCTCGCGCAGGGCGAGCACACGTTCACGCGCACCGTGCCTAAAACGCGTTTCGACCTGGATACGCCCGTCCGTGAAATACTCGAAAACGAGCAAGCCAAGCAGGCGCTGACCGGGACGCTTCCGGAGCTGCCCGCGATGATGCTGTTTGACATGATGGCGGGCGAGCGCAGCCTGAACGACCTGATTGCCGAAGGATTCTTGAGCGCAACCGACCCTAGACTCGAGGAGCTGCTGACGCTATGGAAAACGATCTAGCCCGCATACTAGCCTACTTGGAGGAACGCATTCCCGGGGTTTTCAAACCGGCAGGCAAACGCTTCCCCCATCCGTTCACCGATCCGGGTTCCATCTACGACGGCAATCTTTGGGATTGGGATACCTATTGGACGGTCTACGGCCTGATCGCCTATGCGAACACCCTTCCCGCCGGGGAAACGGCGTTCCGCGAGAAGCTGACCTCCCACGGCAAGGGCAACGTGCTCAATTTCCTTGCCTTCCAGCTTACGGACGGGTACATCCCCATGATGGTGGCCAACAACATCCAGGGCGACGGGGAAGAATCCTATTTGATCCGCAAGCACAAGGAAGGCCACATCCTCAATATGCACAAGCCGTTTCTGTGCCAGCAGGCGGCGCTGGTGAGCAATTTCTGCGGTTCCTATGCCTGGATCGCGCCCCATGAAGAACAGCTGGAGCTGTACTTCGCATGTTACGACCGGTACTATCTGCAGGAGAAAACCGGTCTGTACGTTTGGGCGGACGACGTGATGATCGGCATGGACAACGATCCCGCCACCTTCGGCCGCCCGCGTTTTTCCACCGCGAACATGTTTCTGAACGCCTTCATGGTGATGGAGTTAAGCGCCATGGCAAAGATCCTGTCGCAGCTTGGAAACGCAGCGCGCGCCGCCCATTACGCCGCAAAGGCGGCGGCGCTGACCGGCGCCATTCAGGCAAACTGCTGGGACAAACGCGACCGCTTTTTCTACTCGCAGGACGTGGATATCAAAACCCGCGCCTACGACTGGTTCCACAAGGGCTTGGGCGTTTTCTGGAATACGCTGCCTATCAAAGTGCGCACATGGACGGGCTTCATTCCCCTGCTGGCGGGCATCGCCACCCGGGAGCAGGCGGAGGATATTCTCCACCGCCACATCGAAGATGCCGGTACGTTCGCCTCACCGTCGGGAATCCGCTCGCTTTCCTGCGACGAGAAGATGTACAACCTCGAGAAAACCAACAACCCCTCCAACTGGCTGGGGCCGATCTGGCTGGTGGTCAACTACACGGTGTTCCGCGGGCTGCTGAACTACGGCTACCGGCAGGAAGCCGAAACGCTGTACGGGCAAACGCTTCGCCTGCTGAGCCGCGACCTGGAAACCACAGGCGAGCTGCACGAGTACTATGTGCCTGAAACCGGCGAGCCCGTGATGAGCCCCGGGTTTCTGAATTGGAATATGCTGGTGCTAAACATGGCGCAGGAACTGGCAAAAAAGGGGGCGGACCAATGAGCGGCACAGTGCAGCGCTGGCTGCCTTACGAATGGACGCTGTACGCGGATGACGCCGCTGTGGAAAACCCCTTTACGGACGTTTCCCTGAAAGCCACGGTGGATGGGCCGGACGGCCATAAGCGTTTCGACGGCTTTTACGACGGCGAGGGCACATACAAGGTGCGCTATCTGCCGATGCGCGAGGGCGAGTATACGCTCACGCTGCGTTCCAACCTGCCCGCGCTGGACGGACAGACGCATACGTTCACGGCGCTGCCCGCCGGGGAGGGGAACCACGGCCCCGTGGAGATCGACGGCATGCATTTCCGTTACGCGGACGGCGAGCGCTTTTTTGTGATGGGCACCACGGCCTACGTGTGGCACCACCGGCCCGACAGCGTACGCCGGCAGACGCTCAAAGCCTTTGAGACGTACGGGTTCAATAAAATCCGCATGCTGTTTTTCCCCAAACACTACACCGGCGGCTTCGGCAAGATTGACGTCAGCTACGAGCCGCCCTGCTATCCCTTTGCGGGAAAGCCGCGCGCGTTTGACTTCCGCCGCCCCAACCCCGCCTATTTCCGCGAATTCGAGGACAGGCTTCTGGAGCTGCGGCAGCGGGGCATTATCGCCGACGTAATTTTGTTCCACCCCTATGATTTCGGGCACTGGGACATCGATACCGGCATGAACGAAGACGACGCGCTGCTTTACGTGCGCTACATCGTTGCCCGGCTTGCCGCGCATCCAAACGTTTGGTGGAGTTTAGCCAACGAGTACGACATCCGAATGCTTGCGGACAAGAAAACCATGGAAATCGGCCTCGACGTGCGGGACTGGGATGTGATCGGCGAGCTGATCAAGGCGCGCGACCCTTCGCACCACCCGATTTCCTGCCACAACATCTCGTTTGGAGTCATCTACCCCGACCGCCCCTGGATGACGCACGTAAGCTATCAGCACCCGGACACTTATACCCTGATGCAGCAGCTGCAGCAGCAATACAAAAAGCCGGTCATCGACGACGAATACCAGTACGAAGGTAACACGCCCGACCCCTGGGGGAACAACCCGGGCGAGGTGACGGTGCAAAAGCACTGGCGGAGCGTGATGGCGGGCGGCTATGCCACGCATGGCGAGGCCTACATCAAAAACGGAAACAACCGCGATATTTTCTGGGCGTACGGCGGCGAAATGATCGGTTCCAGCGCGCCGAGGCTCAGGTTCCTCAAGGAAATCCTGCAGACCGTGCGCTATGAAGAGATGGAACCGGATATCGCCGACAGCGACGGCCATTGCTACTTCGCCCGCATGCGCGGCTCGGAAGAATATCTGGTGTTCATGCAGTACGACCTGCCCGGCACAACGCTGCGCGTGGGCGAATGGCGCGATCCCTCCGCACGGCTTAACCGGCGCTACCGCGCAAAGGTGTACGACGTTTGGAACTGCCGCCTCGTAAGCGACGAAATCCTCCCGCCGTCCACCCGGCTGCCGATCACCAAATGGACCGTGGTGCACCTGACACGGGCGGAGTAAATGCAATAATTACAAATAACCGGAACGCTTCGCGCGTTCCGGTTTTGTTTTTATAGGTGTAAATACTTTAGAGCAGGCATTCCAGCGTTAGCCCGACGAACGAAACCGGTTCGCCCTGCGCGGATGTGCCCAGGCTTTCCATGCCGCGCCCGGTGACGCGAAACCCGGCGGAAAGCAGCAAACGCACAGAAGGCGTATTGGCCTCCGCCGTGCCGGACACAAGCCTTTGCACCCGCAGTTCGTTTCTCGCGTACTCCTTGACCGCGGCAACGGCTTCGCCCGCGTAGCCTTGTCGCTGGTAATCGCTGCGGATACAGTAGCCGAGGTTGCGCGTTTCATTGTCCACAGGGTTGAGCGCAATGAAGCCGATCACCTTGTGTTCCGCCTTCAGGCGAACGGCCAAAAATTCTTCGGAGCCGATAAAGTAGTTGAGAACGTCCCGCAGCCCCGCGTCGTCCGTGGGGAAGGCGTGATCGTACATCGCATAAGGCGACGCCATCTTATCGCGGATCAGGGCTTTGAAATCATCCGCGTCATCCGGTGAAAACCGGTTGAGTTGCAGGCGCTTTGTTTCCATCCACAGGTCACCTTCCTGTTGTATTCCTCCTTACATTCTACAGAGAAAGCCCGCCCGGCGCAACCGCAGGCGGGTTTTGGAACTGTTACAGGTTGGAACCGGTTCGCGGCGCTCGATATGGGGTATAGTGTTGAACATCCGAAGCGGCTGTTCCCGCGTAATTCCGCCGTTTGGAGCAAACCGAAAGGATGAATTGGATTGAAACGATTGCTTATCCTCCTCACGGCCGTGCTGCTGCTGGGCGTTTTGCCAGCCGCCGGCCTTGCCACGACCGCCGAAAGCCCCGTGCCCAGCAGCGAGGAGCTGCTAAGCACCTATACCGCCGACCAGCTGACGCAGCTTTGGAACGAGCTTGGTGCGGCGCTGCGGGCTAATGGCACCTACCCGTTTACGGAGCTTGCAAAAGGCGACGTCGGGTACGAGGTTACGGCGCTGCAGGCCCGGCTGAAGGAACTGGGGTTTTACAAAAAAGAGGTCGTCGACAACTTCGGCAACGGCACGTATAACGCCATGCGCGAGTTTGAGAAGGCCAACGGCCTGAAGGTCAACGGCGTGGCGTCCGCCGCCGACCAGAAGGTATTGTACGGCAGTACCGCGGTCGCTTATTCCGGCAAAAGCACGGCAAGCGCGTCCGGCGGCACGGTCAGCAACGAGGCGTCGGATCAGGCTGACGCCACCTCCGGCGCAACAGAGAAAAAGCCGTAACCGGCCTGTGCCAAACGCATTGCAGCGGCGCGAGGGAAGGGCTTCCCCGGCCCGGCAGGCGGAAATAAAAACCGCGCTGCTAAAGCAGCACGGCAAATACGATGGGGATCGTGACGATGCAAAGGATCGAGGTTAGCGCCGCGCCTTTGGATAAAAGCGTGGTATCGCCGCCGTATTGCTGCGACATCATCACCACCATGCTGGCCACCGGCGTGCCCAGCATGACGATGCACACCCCCAGCAAATCGCCCGGGCCGATGAGCGCCTTGAGCAGCAAGCCGCCCAGAATGGGCAGCGCCAGCAGCTTGAGCGCGGAGAACGCGAGGAGCTTTCCGTCCGTCACGAAGGAACGCAGCTTTACGCCCGCAAGTGACGCGCCGATCACCATCATGCTCACGGGCGCGGTGAGGTTGCTCAAATACGTGATAGGCGTCAGCAGCAGAGCCGGCAGCGTAACATGCAGCAGATACAGCGCGATCGCCACCAAGCCGGAAATCACCCCCGGGTTGACGGCCTTTAACAGCATGCCGTGCTTTTGCACGGCCAAATCGGCGCCCCGCTGCAAAACCCATACGCCGTAGGTATAGACCAGTAAATTGAAGAAGAATATGAACACGGCCACGTACAGCAGCGCAGCTTTGCCGATGATCTCCCCGATCAGCGGGATGCCCATATACCCGATGTTGGAAAACACCGTCATCATGGCATAGGCGTTTTGCTGGCTTCTGCTTAATTTCATGCACCTGGGCAGCAGCGCCGCCGCGGTGATCAGCACCGCGTACATAACGGCGGCAATCCCCGCCGCAGTCAGCAGCGCCGCGTTGGAAATGAGGCGCTCCGCCTGCGACGATTGGAGGATCAGCGCCGGATTGGCAACGTAGATCACGATGGCGGAGAGCTTGCGGCTGGTATGATCGTCCAGAATGCGCGCCTTTGCAAGCAAAAGCCCGGTGAGCATCAGCAGCAGGAAGACGATCATTTTCTCGAGTATCAGCATGCGGCTATAATTCCTTTATCAAATGGTTCCATGGTACGTTTCCAGTGTACCGCTTTAGCCGCCGGATGAGAAGCCTTCCGGCGGCCTTTTTTTACGGCGGGCAGCCAGGGAAACCTGCGGCCCAGGATACGCGAACACTAGTTTGCCGCGCCGTTTTGTGCTACAATAACGGCAAACGGGTATGGGCGGCGAAGGAGGCGGGCGGATGGCCGGTTTAGCAAACGACGCGGACAGGGTGATCCTCCATTGCGATTGCAATGGGTTTTACGCCTCCGTGGAGTGCCTGGACCACCCCGCGTACTGGCATGTGCCCATGGCCGTTGCGGGGGACCCCAAGGACCGCAGCGGAATCATCCTCGCGAAGAACGAGCTTGCCAAGCGCTACGGCATCACAACCGCGGAAACGGTGTACGCGGCGCTGCGCAAATGCCCGGCGCTTGTGCTGGTGCCGCCCCGCCACCGGCGGTACGAGGAAATATCAGAGCGGGTGAACGCGGTCTATCTGCAGTATACCGATCAGGTGGAGCCGTTCAGCATCGACGAATCCTTTCTGGATATCACCGGATCGCTGTCCTATTTTCACGCGTCCGCCCGGGAGCTGGCAGACCGCATCCGCGAGCAGGTGAAGCGGGAAATCGGCATTACAATCTCCGTAGGGCTGAGCTTTAACAAAACGTTTGCGAAAATCGCCTCCGACATGAAAAAGCCGGACGCGACCACCCAGATCACGCGCGGCAACTACCAAACGGTTCTGTGGAGCCTGCCCGTGCGCGATATGCTGTTTGTGGGCCACGCGGGCGTGGAGCTTCTGGAAAGCCACGATATCCGCACCATCGGCGATCTGGCCCGCACGCCGCGCCATATTGCCGTTACCTTGCTTGGCAAAAACGGCGGCGGGCTTTGGGATAACGCCAACGGGCTGGACAACGCGCCGGTGCGCCGGTACGGGGAGCAGGAGCCCGTGAAATCCGTGGGCAACGGGATGACCTTCCGGCGCGATCTGCTGCGGATCGAGGAGATCACCCAGGGCGTGATCGCCTTGAGCGACGAGGTTTCCACCCGGCTGAAGGCCTGCGGCATGAAGGCGCGCACCCTGCAGGTGACCGTGAAGGACCCCAAGCTCCA
This sequence comes from Bacillota bacterium, assembly GCA_023459675.1. GTDB lineage: Bacteria > Bacillota > Clostridia > Christensenellales > Aristaeellaceae > CAXXOK01. The sequence continues at coordinate 8,508 of JAEWTC010000196.1, forward strand.
GTCCATCACCCGCCAGGCGCCGCTGCCCGCGCCCACCCACCTGCACAAGGAGCTTGCGGACGCGGCGATGGATATTTTACGGGCCAAGTGGCGCATTATGCCCGACGGCCGCTGCGCGCCCATCCGCGCGCTGACGATCACCGCGCAAAACCTGGTGCCGGACGGGGAAGCCTGCGAGCAAACGAGCCTGTTCTCGTTCTGCAGCGAAACCCCGCGCCAGCGCGCGGAGCGTTATGAAAAACTGGAAGCCGCCATCGGGCAGCTGCGCCAAAAGCACGGCGCGGACAGCGTATCCATGGGCTTTGTGGAAAACGAAGCGCTGGGCATCCGCCAGTTCGGCCGCCATACGGGCAAGAAGGAAGCGCCGGAAACCCCGCCCGCCAAGGAAAAGTAACCGCCGAAGAAGCCGTGAGCCTCCGCGGCGGCATATCCGGTGCGCGCTGACCATGTTAACGCGCGGGAGCCAGCGCAGACGCGCCTTAGAAAACCAATTGGCCGCCGGAGAAGCGATTCGCTTTCTCGGCGGTTTTATGTTCCCGAGCGTTTATGGCATCCGCCATACGGCGGACGAGCGCGGCGCAAGCAGAACGCCGCACTCCGCCGGTACGCTTTGCAGCGCGCCGGTATCGAACGTTTGCAGCAGCGTGCCGTTGCAGGGCATATACAGGGCTTCGTCGTGTGAAAAGTTATGGGCTACGCAAACGGTAGTATCGCCGTCCGCGAGGGTAAACGCGGCCAGGCGCGCATCCCCGGTTTCCACAACCGCGGCGCTGCCGCGCGTGAATACGGGGTACAAACTTCGAAACTGTAAAACGGAGCGGTAGAAGCGCAGGAGCGACAGGGGATCGTTTTCCTGCGCGTCCGCCCCGGCTTGCAGGCGCTGCGCCTGCGTTGCGCCCGGCGGCGGGGCGCAGACCCCGGCGGGATTTTCCGCGCTCCAGAGCATGGGCAGGCGCTTGTTGGGATCGTCTCCCGAGCCGGTCATGCCCAGCTCCTCGCCGTAATACAGAAACGGAATGCCCGGCGACAGCAGGTACAGCGCCGCGGCCTGCTTCATCAGCTGTACGTCGTTTCGCAGCACGCCCGCGATGCGCCCCTGATCGTGATTGCCCAGAAACGGTGCGGCGAATGCCAGCGGGTTAATTTCCGTAACGCGATGCTGCCAGAGCGCAATCCGCGCGGCGAACGCCTGCCCCGCCTCGTTTTGCATGGCCTTCACCAGCGCGCCCATGGAGGCCAGCGGGAAGTTGAACAGCGCGTCCACCCCGCTTTGGTACAGATCGAGAATCGGCAGTTCCTCCGTCCACGCCTCGCCCACGATCAGCGCATCCGGGTTGAGTTCCTTAATTCCCGTGCACAGCCAGGCGAGGAACGCGCGGTTTTTTTCCGGCTGCGCATCGTAATAATGCGTGACCGCGTCCAGCCGGAAGCCGCCTGCGCCGTGGGTAAGCCAGAACGCCGCGACGGACAGGATTTCCTCCCGCACCGCCGGGTTGTCCAAATTGAGTTCCGGCATATGCGGGCCGAAATCGCCCGCGTAGAACCAATCCGTTCCCTCCACGGGATGGCCGCCCCCGCCCTGCGTGAATTGGTAATAATCAATATACGGGTCGCTCAGATTTCCAGCTTGCAGGCTTTGCACGGCGGACAAAAACCACGGGTGCTCCGCGGAGGTGTGGTTGACGACCAGATCAAACAGCAGCGTGATACCCCGCGCCTTGCAGGCGTCGGCAAGCGCCTCGTAATCCGCCAGCGTGCCGAAGGCCGGGTCGATATCGGTGTAATCGGCGCAATCGTACTTGTGGTAGGAGGGCGATGGGCACACCGGCGTAAGCCACAGGCCGTCCACCCCGAGCGCCTGGATATAGTCGAGCTTCTCCCCAATCCCCCGCAGGTCGCCGGTGCCGTCGCCATCCGAATCGGCAAAGCTGCCCGTGAACACCTCGTACACCGCGTTCACCTGCGCGGTGGCGAACGCAAACAGCGCGCACAAAAGTAGCGCAAGCGGAAGCACCGCGCGGGTTTTCATGCGCTTCGCCCCCCTTCTGCCCGACGGGCTACAGATCAAAATTACGGGTGAACAGATTTTCGCCTTCCAGCAGGCTTTCGATGGTATCAAACCCCAGCCGTTTCAAAAGCTCCAGCACGAAGGGGTTTTCGGCGGGCGTTACGTAGGCCGCCTCGGCGCCGTAGGCGTTCACGTTGCGGGTGGCTTCGTCCTTATCGATCAGCGCCTTGGGGCCGCCCACGCAGCCGCCCACGCAGCCCATGCCCTCGATGAAGTTGGCGCGCACGTTGCCCGCCAGAATGTCCTGGAGCATCGCCTTGCAGGCGCGGATGCCGTCCGCATGCTGGGCGGTGATGGGAATGGCGCGGTCCGGCTTCAGCCGGGCGAGCGTGCTTTTCACGGCCTCGCTTACGCCGGAGGTAACCGCGTAGCGCCTGCCAGCCTTGGAGGAGTGATCGCGCACGTCTTCCTTGAGCGCCGCGGGGTTGATATCGGCGGCCTCCAGAATGTCCCGGATCTCCTCGAAGGTTAACACGAAATCCACCGCGCCGGGCAAATCCTTCTCCCGCGCTTCGGCCTTTTTGGCAAGGCACGGGCCGATGAACACGGTGACGGCGTCCTCATACAGCGCCTTGATGGCCTTGCCGCAGGCCGCCATGGGCGAAACGGACGGGGGCAGATGCGGCACGAGCGTTTTGTACACCTTCTTGATCATGGCGATCCACATGGGGCAGCAGCAGCTGGTGAGCAGATAATCCTTGTCGGTCTGAATGGACTTGTCAAACTCCAGCGCTTCCTTGAGCGTCAGGATATCGGCGAACAGCGCCACCTCGATCATTCCCGCAAACCCCAGCTGCTTGAAGGCCGTGCGGAGCTTGCCGGGGGTGACGTCGCTGGAAAACTGGCTGATGTAGGCGGGCGCGATCATGGCGTACACGGGACGCTTGCCTTCGTTGATCAGCTCGAACATCGGCACGGCTTCCTTGATTTCGGCGAGGTTGTTCTTTTCGCAGGCGATCATGCAATCGCCGCAGCCCACGCAGTGATCCCCCGAAATGGTAACGTTGCCGTTTTCATCGTGCCCGATGGCGCGGAAAAAGCATACTTCCGCGCACTTCACCTTTTCCTCCTCCGAGCACGTACACTTGCCCAGCCGCACCACCGGGGCGTGCATCCTGGGTTTGAGCAGGCAGTTCAGCTGGTGCGCGTCGCATTCGGCGTCCGCCTTTACCTGCTCCAGCTCCGTGTCCAGGTTCTTGATCAGCCCGGCTTTCATCAGCCGCCGGTACAGGGATGAGAAGGTTTGCATAGCGTGCTCCTTTTTGGGGCCGGGATGGGGCTATCCCCGCTTCCCCTGCCCTGGTTTGATGGAGATATTCATATGATGACGCGTTCAGGTATCCCCTTGCTGTTAAGAATGCAAATACCGGATATGCCCGTGCGTTAACAGCAAGGCGCGTCCAACGAGCCGCACAACGCTGCGAGCCGCCTGTTCCGCGAAATTCCATGAGCTTGCGGCATCGACAGATGATCTACATGCTATTATAGCACTTTCCGTTTGCGCCCGGTAGCCGCCGGGCAGCCGTACGGTTGACCCGGCCCTTGGCCGTCCCCTTGAACCGGGAAAAACCTGCCGTGCCCGAAATTGGCGCGGCAAGGCCGCAACGCCCATGGTTTGGGCGGTTGCGCTGCGGATGGATCCAACGCGACCCGACCCATGGCGCTCATTGATCCGCGCGCAGAAAACCGTGCATTGAAAAGCAATCGCCTGCAGCCCGGCCCTGCTCGTTGACAGAACATGCCGGGCTGGTTATACTTGACATAGACAATAAACTTCGGAAAACCCGAACAATGCATTGGGGAAGGCATATACCCTCCTTCGTTTGAACGGGATATACAAACTGCACCGCAATTTTTTTAGAAGCCGTTTGACCCAGCGTGCCAAAACGGCGGACCGCGACGCCGCCAAGCAAACAACGCAGGATCAACGGCCGCAAAGAAACCCCCGGCATACAGCGGGGTGGGTTACATATATCCATAGCGCAATCCATTGGATGATTGCTTCACCAAAACTGCATGATTTGTACAATCGGAAAGGAAGGCATGTATGAAAGCCAAAGGGAAAGCCTGGGTCAATCTTGGGTTATATTTTCTGACGCTGGGAATCAACGCATTGGGCGCGTTCGGGTTCATCAACGGGATGTCGCAAAAAGAGGTATCGGATGCGTTTCCCACGCTGATCACGCCCAGCCCGTCCACCTTCAGTATCTGGGGAGTCATCTACACATTGCTGCTGATTTCGCTTATCTTTATGATTGTGAAAAACGGGGATGCCAAGACGGCGAAGCTGATCGACACGATCAGCCCGCTTTTCTGGGTGTGCAGCGTGGCCAATATTCTGTGGATCACCGCCTTTTCCTATGAATGGATCGGCGTCTCGACGCTGATTATCCTGATCCTGGCCATCGGGCTCGCCCTTCTCAACAAAAGGCTCACGACGCCGGATGGGCTTTTCCAAAAGGTGAACGCGCTGGCGTTCGGCCTTTACGCCGGGTGGCTTATCATTGCCACGGTGGTGAACGTTTCGGCGTTCCTTGTGCAAGCGAAGTGGAACGGGTTTGGCTTAAGCCCTGATACATGGGCGCTGATCATTCTCGTTGTGGCGCTGCTGCTGACCTGCCTTATCCAGCTGCTGCTGCGCAATGCCGCGCTTACGCTGCCGCTTGCCTGGGGCTACTACGGTATCTGGCAGCAGCATCAGGCGCAAGGCGTCTACGCCGGGCAATACCCCGCCATTGCAACCGTGGCGATCATCATCAGTATTGTCTATATTGTCATTGCGGGCTTCGTTTTCGTGCAGAATAAATTCTGTTTGCTGCCAAAGCGCAAAGCGCAGGAACAGGCGTAGAAAAGCCTGCCGCATCATCGCCTTTCGTTGGGTATCGGCGTTTGATGGCTTTGCGGCCCGGCGTTCCTTTCCAACATACAGGGTGCGCATCATGTATCCGGTTGCGAGGCGGCTGCGCGCCAATGCATCGGCGCCAAGGCGAGGGATGTTCGCATGATCGCTGACGAAAGAATCCAAGTACTCAATACCAAGGGCATGGCGAACCGGCCCTATGTGCTCTACTGGATGCAGAGCGCGCAGCGGGCCGAGTGTAACCATGCCCTTGCGTATGCCGTTCAAAAGGCAAACGAGCTTCATAAACCGCTGATTGTTTTCTTTATCATTACGGAGAATTTCCCGGAAGCGAACGCAAGGCATTATCGCTTCATGCTGGAGGGCTTGCGGGAAACCAAGGTTCAGCTTGCCATGCGTGGAATTCAGATGCTCGTCAAGAAGGGATCCCCACAGGAGGTCGCACTTGAACTATCCTCCCTGGCAGCCCTGTTGGTTGTGGACCGGGGATACCTTCGGGTCGAGCGCGCCTGGCGCGCTGATCTGGCAGATAACGCGGCGTGCCCCGTTGTTCAAGTGGAGACAAACGTTATCGTGCCGGTGCAAACCGCCTCGCAAAAAGAAGAATATGCCGCCAGAACGCTCAGGCCGAAAATCAACCGGTTGCTGAGCGTTTTTACAGTGCCGCTCATCGAACAAGCGGCAAACCATAGCTCGCTCGGCATATGCCTTCCGTACGAAACCTTCGCCATAGAAGATATCGATATGGCCCTCAAGCAGCTTACCGTGGACGCAACGGTGAAACCTGTTGATTGTTATGCGGGAGGTACAACCCAGGCAAAGGCTTTTCTGGATGAATTTATCATAAACAAGCTGCCACGTTATGCCGAGCTGAAAAATGACCCCAGCCTCGATTATCAATCCAACCTGAGCCCGTATCTGCACTTTGGGCAAATATCCCCTTTGTATATTTATCTGCGCCTGGCAGAGGTGCCCGAGGAAGCGCGGGACGTGTTTTTGGATGAACTGGTCGTGAGAAGGGAACTCAGCGTGAACTTCGTGTATTATAACGATCAGTACGACGGGTATGATTCCATCCCCGCCTGGGCAAAAGCGACGCTTGCCAAGCACTTGAGCGACGACAGGCCGTACCGGTATACGCTCAATACGCTGGAAGAAGCAAAAACGCATGACCGCTATTGGAACGCCGCGCAGCTGGAGATGGTTTGGACCGGAAAAATGAACGGTTATATGAGGATGTACTGGGGCAAAAAAATACTGGAATGGAGTGCAACCCCGCAAGAGGCCTATCAGGCGGCGATTTTCCTCAACAACAGGTATAACCTGGACGGCAGGGACCCGAACGCCTTTGCGGGGATCGCCTGGTGTTTCGGCAAGCACGACAGGCCGTGGAGAGAAAGGGAGGTATTCGGTACCATCCGGTATATGAACGCCGGTGGGCTGGAGCGGAAATTTGATATGCAAGGGTATCTGAGAAAAGTAGAGCGGCTCGTTTCCATGCCATGCGGTAGCAGGCTCTGAAGCCGCAAGCCAACGGGAAGAAGGGTGAGTATGGATAAGCAGAACGTTATCATCTCCAATCGCGTCGCGATCGGCATCAGCGCGTGCTGCATGGGGTGCCCCGTGCGCTACAACAGCAAGGGCGTGGATACC
>JAEWTC010000197.1 GCA_023459675.1 Bacillota bacterium
CGTGGACTTTGATACCCAGGAAGACCAGACCGTAACCGTGCGCGACCGCGACACCATGGAGCAGATCCGCCTGAAGATTGACGAGCTGGAAGCGTTCCTGGAGAAGAAAATCGCGTTCTGACGATCATAAAAAACACCCGGCGCCGGGAACTGCCCCGCGGCAATCAGCCGTTTGGATTAGCAGTTCACAAAGCCGGGTGTTTTTATTTTGCCTGGTTCCTATTCGCCGGCCACGATGCCGACGTTATATAGAAAATATCCCTTCCAGTAAATCTCGTCCGTAAACCCGTCCATCGGGGCGCCGCCCGCAAAGAACGACACGCGTTTCGCGCTGGCGGCGTTTAAGAGGGTATTGACCAGCGAATACGCCAGCAGCCGGTCCCACTCGGCGGTGATGCCGTCTCCGGCGGCCAGAAACGTTTTGGAAAAGTTCACCAGCAGCGCGTCCCCGTCCAGGGAGATGCCGATAACGTCGGAATCCTTGAGCATTCCGGCGGGGATGATCGCCTGCGTGTCCTCTACGCTGTCCGCTGCCGACGGGCCTTTGAACAGCTCGTTTAGAAGCGCGCGGGCGTTGGCGGTTTGGTAAAACGCAATCGGCCTGCGCACGGCCACCAGCTTCTGCCCCGCCGCATCCGCAAAGAAGAGCGTGCAGTTGTCCATCAGCAGCTCGGCATAATCCGCGCGGCGCTGCACGCCGTTTTCAAACAGAATGCCGTTGGTGCTGCCAAGCATCACGTGATCGATCCGCTCGCCGTCCACATAGGCCTCCACGCCGCCCACGTTGGGCAGGAAGGTGGTGAACGTGTAGCAAACCGCGGCCATCAGGCTTGCGCGGGAAACGCCCGCCGCAAGCAGCATATCGTCCAATTGGGCGTTGAAGCGCAGCGTGACCAGCGAACCGCTGACCCCCGCCGGCTGGGAGAAGGCCGGGGCCTCCGTTAGGTAGTTGGGCAGCATCGTCATGGCGGGCGAACCCTTGACCACCGCCGCGCCGCTTGCGATTTCCTCCAGCAGTTTCACCGCCATGTCCGACGGTTCCATGCTCGGGAAGGCAACGTTGCGCGCCTCCGCCATGATGCCGTTGACGGCGGACAGCGGGAAATACAGCGTGACAACGGAGTTCAGCCGCTTGTCCGCGGCGTTTTCCACGGCCAGCACGCGGCGGGAGAGCTGCTGTTCGTACAGCGCGCCGATATCCTCGCCCATGCTGCGGGTCAGCGCCCCGACGGGCAGCGTGGAGCCCAAATCCAGCGAGAGCTTTTTATCCATGACCAGCGTGTTCACATATTGGATGGTGCCCAGCTCCGTCAGCGTATTGGTGATTGCGTTGGCAACGAGGAACAGGCCTTGCCGGTCCAGCTGCAGGGCGGAGGCGGAGAGGTTGACCGTTGCCACGTCGCCGCTTACCTCCACGGGGTTTGCCCCGTATAGCGACAGTTTCACGTCCCCGCCCAGCGGCGAGGCCACGGCGTTGCCCGGCTGTTCCAGCAGGAGCCGCACCATGCTTTCCGCGGTCAGCCTGCCTTCGGACAGCATAATGGTGTTGTTCACGGCGATCAGGCGGGCGCCGTCGTGCCGGGGCAGGTAAAACACCGCCGTTTGCGGATATTCCAGCATCGCGTCCCCCACGGGTGCGGCGCCTGCCCCTTCCGCCTCCGGCAGCGTATAGCTCTGCCCGGTGCTGACCGGGACGCCCGTGCTGACGCAGGACGACAGGGTGAGCGCCAGGCACAGCAACCCGATGACCATCCAGCTCATTTTGCGTTTTCTCATGCCGCTCTCTCCGTCACGTTCCAAGCATCAGCGTTTCCAGGCGCTCATACTTCAGCTTCCACACGTCGTTTTCGCGGATCAATTGCAGCGGATAGCTGAGAAACTGATCGTTCATCCCCTGCGAAATCAGGCGCAGATAGACGGTGACGACGGCCGTCTGCCCGTCCGGGGTTACGCTGCCGCCGCTGACGGTATACACGTCCGCGGAAGGCGCGGCGCTGAGTGCGTCCAAAAAGGCCGTATAGGTGGGCTTGCCGCTTTGCGCCAGATACCGGTACATGCGCTCGAAATCCTTCTGCGCCCAGGCGTTGAGGATGGTCTGCGCGGTGGTTTGCGGGGAGAGCAGCAGCGCTTCGTCGCGCACCACGGGTTCGCTCAGGCCCTCGGAGCCGTCCAGATAATAGGCGTTATCCAGCCGCAGGCTGGTTTGCACTTCACTTTGGCTGTGCACCAGTATTTGCACGCCCGTGTAGGGATAGCTTTCGGTAATCGAGGCGGCGATGCTTTGCACAATCAGCTTGCGCAAAAGCGGCGCTTCGGTTTTCCACTGGTCGTCCTCCGCCCAGTTCTCGGGTACGTCGTCCCGCAGGAAGGCGTCGCTGAAGGTGACGAACAGCACCCGGTCGCGGCTGGAGATCCCCTCCACCAGCGTGCCGGAGGGGATGATCGCCCGCAAATCGGCGTTGCCGGCGCTGGGGCCTTCCAGCAGCGCTTCGATGATCGCCTGCTCGGGCCGCTGATCGCGCCGAATGGTGAGGGTGCGGCTTTCCCCGGCGAGCATCGGCTCGTCCAGATAACGGAAATACAGCGTTGCCGAAAGCTCGGTGGTGTTGCTCTTGTCGGCCGCGGCCGCGTGCAGCTCCTCGGTAAGCCCGGGGGCGGCGGTCGCTTCGTTTTTTGCCAGCGGGTTCAACTGCTCGTAGCAGCCGGACAGGAAAAGCGGCAGCGTGAGCAAAAGCAATAGAAAGCATAGGCGGAGCCTGCGCGTCATCATGTCTCGCCTCCCAAATGGCCGCCCATGGGCAGCTCTACGGTGAAAGTGGAGCCGCTTCCCTCCGCGCTTTCCACCGACACGTTGCCGCCGTGCATCAGTACAAACTGGTGCACGATGGAAAGGCCGAGGCCTGTGCCGCCCGTATCGCGGCTGCGGGCTTTGTCCACGCGGTAGAAGCGGTCGAAGATATGCGGCTGGTCTTCCTTGGGGATGCCGGAACCGTTATCGGCAATGGTGAGAACCGCGTTCCTGCCGGAACGGATCAGGCGCACGCGGATGAGCCCGCCCGGCGGCGTATACTTGATGGCGTTGTCCAAAATGTTATACACCACCTGCGTGAGCTTGGCGAAATCGGCATGCATCTCGCACCCGTCCGCAAGGTTTAACTTGATTTCCTGCTGCTTTTGCTGCGCCACCATGGACAGGCGCTGCACCACCTCGCGTACGGCGTCGGCGAACTTGAAGGTTTCCAGCCGCAGCCGCATCGCCTTGGTATCCATGCTGACCAGCGTAAGCAGGTCGGATATGATGAGGTTCAGCCGGTCGATCTCCCGGTTGACGTCGGTTAAAAACTCGGTGCGGATGCTCATATCCATCTCCGGCTGGTAGATGATGTTCTCCAGCAGGATTTTCATGGTGGACAGCGGGGTTTTCAGCTCGTGGCTCGCGTTGGAAACGAACTGGTTGCGGCTCTTGTCCAGCCTTTCCAGCTTTTCGGACATGGCGTTGAAGGTTTCCGCCAGCTTTTTCAGCTCTCCCCCGCCCTTGACCGGCACGCGGACGGACAAATCCCCCCGGCCCATGCGCTGGATGCCGCGGGTGAGCACGTCGATCGGCTTGGTGATCACGCTGGACAGCACCAGCGCGATCATGGTGGCTACCGCGGCGGCGATCAGGAAATAGATCATCATGCTGCGCTGCAGCTGCACGAGATCGGCCATCATATCCCCCGCGGAGGATGAATACAAAAGCACGCCGACGGTTTCCCCGTCGTAGGTTAACGCCGCGCTGCAATAGGAAACCCAGCTGTCGTCTTCTTCCCGCGCGTCGAAATAATTGAAAATTGAAAGAGCCTGATGCTGGCCGATGCCGTGCACGCCGAAATCCAGCGTGCGCTCCTTAAGCAGCACCGAGGCAACCTCGGGTAGCTCCAGCCGCGCGCCGTTTAGTTCCGAAAAGCTGTCCGCCTGCACCTTCCCGCTCGTATCCAGCACCATCAGCCGCCCGCCAAGCTCCCCGCCGGTCGTCTCCAGCAGCGTTTGCAGTGCTTTGGTATCCGCGCCGCGATACAGCGGCGACACCGCGACGGCCAGTTTTTCCACCGCCGCCTGATCCTTGTCGCGTTTGCCGTCAAACAAATAATCGCCTACCAAACCAATCAGCGACGCAGCTACCGCAAAGTAGCTGACGACGACGATCAGCAGGAAGGCGAGCAGGAATTTCCAGCGGATGGATGAAAACGGATTCTTAATCCTTATCCGTAAAATAGTAGCCCACTCCCCACTTGGTGAAGATGAACTCTGGCTGCGCCGGGTTGCGCTCGATCTTTTCCCTGAGCCTGCGGATATGCACGTCCACGGTGCGGGCGTCGCCGGGATAATCGTACTTCCATACGATCTCCAGCATCGCCTCGCGGCTGAACACCTTGCCGCGGTTGGTAACGAACAGCTGCAGCAGATCGAACTCCTTGGCGGTCAAACGCACTTCCTTGCCGCCCAGGGTCACCGCGCGGTTGACGGCGTTGATTTCCATATCGTGCACGCGGATGGTTTTTTTGCCGTCCGGCTGCTGGGTTACGTTGGTGCGCCGCATGATGGTTTTGATGCGGGCCTTCACTTCCAGAATGTTGAACGGCTTGGTCATATAATCGTCCGCGCCGTATTCCAGCCCCAGTATTTTATCGATATGCTCGCCCTTGGCGGTGAGCATGATGATGGGCACGTTGCTGTGCTCGCGGATGCGCTGGCACACGGTGATCCCGTCCATCTTGGGCAGCATCACGTCCAAAAGGATGAAATCGAACTTGCCGGCAAAAAACTTGGCGAGCGCCTCTTCGCCGTCCGCCGCCGAATCGGTCTCGAAGCCCTCCTGTTCGAGAGAATATTGCAAACCTTTTACAATTAAAGGTTCATCATCAACGAGCAAGATTCGTTTTGCCATTGGATTCATCCTTTCATTTATTGCGATCATGAATCATGAGTAATATTATTGTAAAACGATACGGCGAAAAAATCAAGCAAAATGTAACAGACTGTTTGTAATAACTTTACATGAAACTATATATCTTATTATTTCGTATTATAAACACAATATCTATTGACAGCCATGGATCGCACTCCCGGAAACGCCGCGAAAACCCGGCGGCAATGCGTTCGCCGGCGGTGAAAACCGCTCGCGGCGGCGGCGGGCACGGCGCGGGCAGGAAGGTTTTGGGAAGAAGCAGCGGCCGCCGGCAAACAAAAAGCCCCCTGCGAACGGCGTTCGCAAGGGGCGGAAAGCAAGCGCGGAAGGGTTCAGGCAAACAGCGATTTACCCGTCATTTCTTTGGGCACGGGGATACCCATGCTCTCGAGCATCGTGGGGGCGATGTCGCATAGGCGGCCGCCGCTGCGCAGGGTTTTCCCGACCATCTCCGGCCCGACGGCGATGAAGGGCACGGGGTTGGTGGTGTGAGCGGTGAAGGGGCCGCCGGTTTCGGGGTCGACCATCTGGTCCGCATTGCCGTGGTCAGCGGTGATGAAGGCGCGGCCGCCGTTTTGCAAAATGGCGCGCACCACGCCGGAAACGCAGTCGTCCACGGCGTGGACGGCCTTCACGGCGGCGTCCATGATGCCGGTATGGCCTACCATGTCGCAATTGGCGAAGTTTAAAATCATCAGGTCGTACTTCTTCATGTTGATCTCGTGAATGGCTTTGCCCGCCACCTCGTACGCGCTCATCTCGGGGTCAAGGTCGAAGGTCGCCACCTTGGACGACGGCACCAGAATGCGGTCTTCGCCGGGGTTGGGCGGTTCCACGCCGCCGTTGAAGAAAAAGGTGACGTGCGCGTACTTCTGGGTTTCGGCGATGCGCAGCTGCGTAAGCCCGAGGCCGGAAACGTACTCGCCCAGGGTATTGGACAAATCCTCCGGCTGGTTGACGACCTCCAGCCCCGTAAAGGTGGCGTCGTACTGCGTCATGGACACGAAACGCACGGGGAAATACCCGTTAGCGCGCGGGAAGCCGGTGAAATCCGGCTGGATGAAAGCGCGGGTCAGCTGCCGGGCGCGGTCCGGGCGGAAGTTGAAGAAAATGACCCCGTCCTCCGGGGCGATGACGGCGGTGGGCTTGCCGCCCTTTTGCACTACGGTGGGCAACACAAATTCGTCGTTCCCCGCCTCGCCCAAGGCGTAGCTCTGCTCCACGGCCTGCTCCGCGCTTGCCGCGGTTAGGCCCAGGCCGAGCACCATGGCGTCGTACGCCTTCTGGACGCGGTCCCACAGGTTATCGCGGTCCATGGCCCAGTAGCGGCCCATGACCGTGGCGATTTCGCCGACGCCGATCTCCGCAAGCTTGGCTTCCAATTCCTTGATATAGCACAGCCCGCTGGTGGGGGGCACGTCGCGCCCGTCCAGAAAGCAGTGCACGTATACGTTTTGTACGCCGTGCTGCTTACATATTTCTAAAAGCGCGTACAGGTGCGTGTTATGGCTGTGCACGCCGCCGTCGGACACGAGGCCCATCAGGTGCACGGCTTTGCCGGTTTGTTTCGCGTGTTCCATCACGCGGATCAGCGGCTGTTTCTGGAAAAAGACGCCGTCCTCGATATCCTTGGTGATGCGGGTCAGCTCCTGATACACCACGCGTCCCGCGCCGATGTTCAGGTGGCCCACCTCGCTGTTGCCCATCTGGCCGTGCGGCAGGCCGACGTCCATACCGCTGGCGCCGATCTGCGTATGCGGGTACTTGGCCATCAGCGCGTCCAGCCGCGGCGTACCCGCCTGGCAGATGGCGTTTCCTTCGCACTTCGGATTGATCCCAAAGCCATCCATGATGATCAGCGCCGTCATGGTTTTCTGCATCGTTTTGCTCCTCGTTTACCGGTCGAACAGTACGACCTGCGCAAAGTCCGCCGCTTTCAGCGACGCGCCGCCGATGAGGCCGCCGTCGATTTCCGGCTGCGCCATCAGGCCTTTGACGTTGCCCGGGTTCATGCTGCCGCCGTATTGAATGCGTACGGCGTCCGCCACGGCCTGGCCGTACGCGCGCGCCACGGCATTGCGGATCACGCCGATGGTTTCGTTCGCCTGCGCGTCGGTGGCGGTGAGCCCGGTGCCGATCGCCCAAACGGGCTCGTAGGCGATGACGAGGGCTTTCACCTCGTCCGCCGAAAGGCCGGTCAGCGCCATGCGCGTCTGGTATTCAACAATCGGGTCGGTATAGCCCGCCTCGCGCTCGTTTTTAAGTTCCCCCACGCATACGATGGGAACCAGCCCGGCCGCGACCGCGGCGCGGGTGCGGAGGTTGACGGTTGCGTCGGTTTCGCCGAAGTACTGCCGCCGCTCGCTGTGGCCGATGACGACGTATTCCACGCCGCAGGCCTTGAGCATCGCAGCGCTCAGCTCGCCTGTGTACGCGCCTTTTTCGGCAAAGTGCACGTTCTGGGCGCCAAGTTTCACGTTGGAACCCGCCGCGGCCTCCCGGACCGCCTGATAGCAAACCGCAGGCACGCAGACCACCACGTCGCACGCGGCGCCGCTGACCAACGGGATCAATTCCTTCACAAGCGCCTGGGCTTCATCCGGGGTTTTATTCATTTTCCAGTTACCGGCGATAATCGGTTTGCGCATCGGTATCCGCTCCTTCGGCATTGATTTCACGAGGGTATTGTACCATAGAATGGCAAACGTTTGGGACTTCGCTACTAAAACCGATAGTTCTAGAAGGCATCAGCCTGTTCAAAAAGCCTGAGATGCTAGGCATTGAAGGAGAGCGTGCTGCCAGTGGCAGCTTCAACGAAGTTGAAAGCGCTCCTCCAATGGGAGGTTTGACAGAGCATACAAACGGTAGTGCCGTATGCGACAATCAAACCGAGTGGGCAGCAAGGGCGGCAAAGGGCTGAGCTTACTCGTTTGTAAGTGACGCCCTTTGCCACTTCATAAGGGAAGGCGCAGCCTGACTAGCACAGGAAATCTGCGAAGCAGATGAAGTGCGTAGCCTCGCCCCGTTAGTACAGGGCGAGGCCGCCATGAGCTGACAACGCAGGTCAGGTTTTTTCAACAGGCTGATTATTTGTCGTCCAGCGCCGCGACGCCAGGCAACACCTTGCCTTCGAGGAACTCCAGGCTCGCGCCGCCGCCGGTGGACACGTGGGTCACCTGATCGGCATAGCCCATCTGTTCCACGGCCGCCGCGCTATCGCCGCCGCCGACGATGGTAACGCCCTTGCACAAGGCCATCGCCTTGGCGATCTCGCGGGTGCCTTCGGCGAAATTCGGGAACTCGAACACGCCCATCGGGCCGTTCCAGAACACCGTACCCGCCGTGATGATCTCGTTGGCGAAGATCACCTGCGTTTTGGGGCCGATGTCCAGACCCTCAAACCCGTTAGGGATGGCAACGTTATGCACGGTGATGCGAAGCGCGTCGTTTTTGAAACTGTCCGCGGCGACGTTATCCACCGGCAGCAGCAGGCGCACGCCGTTGGCTTTTGCCTTATCCATCAGTTCCTTGGCGAGCTCCACCTTGTCCGCTTCCATTTTGCTGTTGCCAACGCTGATGCCCAGCGCGGCCTTGAAGGTGTAGCTCATCGCGCCGCCGATGACCAGCGAATCCACCTTGCCCAGCAGGTTGTTGATCAGCTCGATCTTGTCCGACACCTTTGCGCCGCCCAGCACCGCCACAAACGGGCGCTCCGGGTTTTCCAGCGCCTTGCCCATCACGGCTAGCTCTTTGCCGATCAGGAAACCGGAAACCGCCGGGGACAGGAAATGGGCAACGCCCTCGGTGGAGCACTGCGCGCGGTGCG
>JAEWTC010000198.1 GCA_023459675.1 Bacillota bacterium
ACAACTGCCTAAAAAACCACCGCACCGCGCTGGAGATGCTCAAAAGCCGCACGTTCCACCCGTGGGAAGGCGGCGAGGGCAAGGTGAGCGCGCAATACCGCATAGCGCTGACCGAGCTTGCCAAGCAGGCCCTGCTGGAGAGCAACCCCGCGCTGGCCCTGGAGGAGCTTGCGCAGACGCTTTCCTATCCGGCTAACCTCGGCGAGGGCAAGCTGCCCAACGCATCCGATCATCAGGCATATTTCTGGATGGGGGTTGCCTGCCGCAGGCTGGGGCGGGAGGAGCAGGCGGCGGCGTATTTTAGCCTCGCCACGCAAGGCAGTTCCATTCCGGAAAGCGCGCTGTATTATAACGATCTGCCCTCCGACTACATTTTCTATCAGGGGCTTTCCCACCGGGCGCTGCGGCGGGAAAACGAAGCGGAAACGTGCTTTGGAAACCTGATCGCCTTTTATGAGCAGCACATAAACGACGCCGTGGCGTATGACTTCTTTGCGGTGTCTCTGCCCGAGATCGACGTTTATCAGGACGATTTGCAGAAAAATCACCGGCAGTACTGCACCTATCTGCGCGCGCTGGGCGAGCTGGGGCTTGGTCATGCGGACACGGCCATGCAGCTACTGAACGGCCTTCTGCTGGAACAGCCGGATCATCCAGGCGCGCAGATTCACAAGGAGTTTACGGTTTGGGAGGCGTTGCTGTGATCCGATATAATCTAGGCGGCACCTGGGAGGTTCGCCTGCGGGATGGAAGTTTATATAAGGCGCAGCTTCCCGGCACGCTGGATGAGAACGGGATCGGTTACCCGGACCGCGGAACCAACCAGTGGCACCCCGACGGAGCGCTGGGCAGCGCGGTGGAGCTATGCGGCAGCGCGCGGATCCTCACACGCCTGACCCGGCGCGTGACCTACGAAGGACCCGCCTGGTTTGAACGGACCGTTCCGCTTTCCGTGCCGCAGGGCATGCGTGTTTTTGTGACCGCGGAACGCAGCCGGGAGCTTACGCTTACGCTGAACGGGAACATCATCGAGCCGTGGAACCCGGGCACGCTCTCCACGCCGTACACGTTTGAAGTGACCGGGCATTTGCAGCCGGGCGACAATCATTTCGCTTTATGCTGCGACAACAGCTATCCCCGGTGGCCGCGGGAGGAGATCGTATATTCCTCGGCCGCGACCGACGAAACCCAGACCAACTGGAACGGCATTCTGGGCGATTTTTATCTGGATATCCAGAAGCAGAATTTCATCGGCGCGGTGCGCGTTTACCCTGCGCAGGATTGCGCCGATGCATGGGTGGAACTTCATTGCCAAACGCGCTTCGAAGGTACGCTGCGGGTGGAGAGCGAGGCCTTCGCGCAACCCGCTTCCATGGCGCTGAACCTGGAGGCGGGCGAGCACCGGCTGCGGTTTCCGCACGTTCCCCTGCGGGCGGACTGCAAGCGCTGGGATATCGGGGAGGGTAACCTGTACGCGGCAACCGCCACGGCGGACGGGCTGGATTCCTATACCGTTTCCTTTGGCGTACGTATGTTCGCGGCCCGGGACGGGCGCCTTGCGCTGAACAACCGGCCCATCTTCCTGCGCAGCGAAACGAATTGCTGCGTGTTTCCCCAGACGGGGCACATGCCGCTTGCCATAGACGAATGGACACACATCCTGCAAACCTACGCGGCCTACGGGGTGAACTGCATGCGTTTTCACTCCCACTGCCCGCCGGACGCCGCCTTTACGGCCGCGGACAGGCTGGGGATGCTGATGCAGCCGGAGCTTTCGCACTGGAATCCCAAAAACGCGCTGGAAAGCGACGCAGCCTTTCAGTACTATTCGCTGGAGCTTCAGCAAATTTTGAACTGCTGCGCCAATCACCCGTCGTTTGTGATGCTCACGCTCGGCAACGAGCTGCACGCAAGCCCGCCGGGCCACGCCCGGATGGACGCGCTGCTGCGCCAGGCCAAGGCGGCGGATGCGACGCGCCTGTATGCCAGCGGCTCCAACGTACACTACGGGCAGACCGCGCCCAACCAGAACAGCGATTTCTATACGTCGTCCAACTATAAGGAGCACATGCTGCGCGCAACCTCCGCGCAGATGCAGGGGTATCTGAACCATCAGCCTCCCTCGGCCTGTACGGACTATGAGGCGGAGATGGCGCTGCTGCGGCAGGCATATGCGCGCCCGGTGTTCACCTTTGAAGTCGGCCAGTATGAAGTGCTCCCGGATTTTGAGCAGATCGACGCTTTTACGGGCGTGACGCGCGCCGATAATCTTTCCTATATTCAAACGCGCGTCGAAGCGGCGGGGCTTTTGCCCGCATGGAAACAACGCGTGGAAGCCACGGGCGAGCTGGCGCTGCTGGGATACCGGGAAGAGGTGGAAGCCGTTTTGCGCACGCCCTCGCTTTCCGGCATCTCCCTGCTGGGCTTGCAGGATTTTCCCGGCCAGGGCACCGCGCTGGTGGGTATGCTCAACGCGCATCTGCAGGCCAAACCTTATTCGTTTGCCAAGCCGGAGCGTTTCCGCGCGTTTTTCAGCGACGTGCTTCCCCTCGCCCTGCTGCCCCGCTACACCTACCTGCAATCGGAAACGATCACGGCGCCTATCCAGCTTGCCAATTACGGGAAAACCGATCTGCGGGAACCGGTACGGGTGACGCTATCCACGCAGGATACCGTGATTGCAGAGGTTGTTTTCCCGCCCGTTCCGTACGCGCACGGCGGCGTTTTCCCCATCGGCACGGTTTCCCTCCCGCTGCAAGCTGTGCGGGCGCCGCAAAAGCTTTGCCTGACCATCGCCGCGGGGCAGGCGTGCAACCGATATCCGATTTGGGTCTATCCAGGCGAAATGGAAATGACAGCCGAAGGCGTGTATATTACCGGGAGCGCGGAGGAAGCCATCCGGTTTCTGCAGGCCGGAAACACCGTATTGTTGGATCCCCCGGCCGACGAAGCACATTTTCCCCAATCGGTGCAGGCGCAATTCACCACGGATTTCTGGTCCGTGGGCACATTCGCCGCCCAAAGCGGGTTTATGGGTTGCTTGCTTGATCCCGGGCATCCCGCATTCCATGCGTTCCCCACGGACTTTCACACGGACTGGCAGTGGTGGCCCATGTGCCGCGGCCGCGCGATGATCCTGCCGCCCGGTTTTCAGCCGTTGGTGACGGGGATCGATTGTTACGCCCGCCTGCGCAACCTCGGTTTGCTGATGGAGGCGAACGTATTGGGCGGAAGGCTGGTGCTCAGCAGCATGGGCTTGCATGACAAACAGGAGCACCCGGAAGCCCAGGCGCTTCTTTCCAGCATCGTGCGGTATATGGCCTCAAACGATTTTCACCCGGAACAGCGTTTAACGGAGGAGCAGCTGAGAACGCTGGTACGCTAATCCAAAAGCTCGTCCTCCCAGGGCAGGAAACCGCCGCGCAGAAGGTCGTTCTGGCGGTAATGCTTGGGCGCAACGCCGATATGCTTTTTGAAAAGCCTGGAGAAGTAATACGGATCGTCATA
>JAEWTC010000199.1 GCA_023459675.1 Bacillota bacterium
GTGGTGGAGAGCTTTATGAGCGCTATGTTCAACAGCGTGGACCAGGGGAACAAGCGAATCCGGCAGGCCCTGAACATTATGGCGGAGCGCTACGCTCAGCCGCTGACGCTGCCGATGGTGGCACGGGAGGTGGGGCTGAGCCCCAGCTATTTCTCCGCGCTGTTTCAGCGTATCGTGGGGATGAGCTTCCGCGAGCAGCTTTGCCGCATCCGCGTGGAGGAGAGCAAGCTTTTGCTGCTGTCCACGGAGTATCCGCTGGCGTCCGTCTCGCTTGCGATGGGGTTTGCCGATCAGAGTTATTTTTGCAAGGTGTTCAAGCGCGTCACGGGTATTACGCCCGGCCAGTACCGCCAGTAGCGACATTCACCCGAAGGCCGGCCGCCGCGTGCGGCACGGGAAATCTGCGAAGCGGGTTTTGCCTGCGTTCATTGACAGGCAGCGCGCTTCGTTGGTATGATGGCGTCAATTCCGAAGGAGCGTTTACCCGATGAAAAAAGCGCTGATCTGGCTTATGGTGTTCCTTCTTTCCGCGGCGCAGGCGGAGGGGCTGACCGTAACTCCCGCCGCGGGCGGGTTTTCCTACCGTTTCGAGGCGGAGGAGCCGTTTTATACCCTGCGCTGGGCAACGGACGCGGAAACGGCGCAATGCACCGTATATGCGCAGGACGGACAGTTTTCGGGCGATATCGCGCTTCCGCACACGGTTGCGGCCTCGCAGCTTCAGGTGACGGTGGAAACCCTGAAAGGCAAGGAGTTGTATGCGGCGCAGGCAGTTACACCGGCCGTGGAGCAGGCCGCCGCGCAGAACAATCTGCCCGCCGCCGACCCGGCCCATAGGCTGTACGACGTGGAAATCACCCCGCTGATTCACGCGATGCGGGTTCGGTTCCGTGCGCCTGGGCGTCCGTCGTTGCTGCTCAAATACCGCAGCTCCACCGAAAAGGGCGCGGTGATCCTGTTTCCGGGGGAAGACTTCTGGTACGAGTGCGTGCTCGCGCTTCCGTACACCTATGCGAGCAACAATGTGGTGCTGACGGTTGCCGACGCGAAAAATAAGAACGATCTGTATGAAATTATGCTGCGCACCGCTTATGAAACGCCGCAGGCTCCGGCGCAGGGGGAGGGCAGGCTCAGCGGCGTGACCGTGTGTATCGATCCCGGGCATCAGGAAACCGCCAAACAGATTACCGAAGCCGTGGGGCCGGGTCTGAACGGCACGAAGAAAAGCGATCTGGGAATGGCGCGCGGCACGGTTACGCGGCGGCTGGAAGCGATCGTGGTTTTGGAAATCGCATTCCTTTTGCGCGACGAGCTGGTAAAGCAAGGCGCGACCGTCGTTATGACCCGGGAAACCCAGGAGGGGTATGTGTCCAACATCCGGCGGGCGGAGATTGCCGCCGAGGCGGACGCGGATTTCCTTTTGCGCCTGCACTGCAACCTGCGGGATACGGAAGCCACGCAGGGCATCGGCATCTACTGTCCATTCGGCTCGGACTACGCCAAGGCGATCGCCGGGGAGGACGAATGGCGCGCGATGGGGGATACGCTGCTGTTTGCCATGCAAAGCGCCACGGGGCAGGCAAAGGGAAACACGGCGCTTACCAACCGTTTCATCGGCAACAATTGGGCGCTGATGCCAAGCTTTTTGATTGAGATGGGGTATATGAGCAACCCCGTGGAAGACGTTCTGCTGTCCGCACCCGCATATCAGCGCATGCTTGCGGCCGGAATGGCGGAAGGGGTGTATCAACTGGCGGTGCGCCGGGGGCTGGTCACAGCACCCTGAACCACACGTAGGACGAGGTTTCGTAGATGTTGAACATCGTCAGCATATAGCCGTTCAAATCGAAATAATAGTGATCGCTTTTGTACATGCGCAGGTAATGGGGCGCGTCCTCGATGTGCATGCCGACGATCGTAAACGCCACGCCGCCGTTGGTGGTGTTGCAATGCAGATCGTTTTCCTCTATATACCGCGCGTAACGCTCCCCGTAGGGCGGGTTTTTGCCGCAGTGAATGAGCAGCGGATACTCCAGATACTTGGCCAACTCGGGCACTTCCTCCGCCGTATACCCGTAGTCCGCAAGCGTGCCCACATACATCATGATATGCCGCTGGTTGACTTTGGTCACCAGATAATCGCCGATTTGCAGCACGTTTTTCAGCTGATCGTACGGCACGTCCTTGACGGGCAGGTGGTTTTTCCCGTAATCCCCGTATTTCGTGATCATGTATTCCAGCGTATCGTTCTTGGGGCGTCCGGTTTCCAGGTTGATCCAGTCGGTAAACCCGGAGCAATCAAACCCGTAAATATAGCGCTGGCCCTCGGTGTAGATTTTCATGTTTTCCTGCGCGTGGCCGATGGTCATCAGCTGCTCCGGGTGCTTGCCCCCGAAAAAATAGGGCACGCCCAGCTCGTAACGCACCTCTACGTTCGCGCCGGTAATCTCGTTGTACCGCTCCAAAATGGGGTTTCCCGCTTCCAGCATCTGAAACGCGGTGTCCAGCAGAATGTTGCGCTCGATCAGTGCGGATGCGTGCGCCGCGCTGCAAAGAAGTATAAGCAGGGCGAGCAGTGCCAGTCCTTTTCTCATGTGTTCCACCCTTACGTTTGGCTTTGGGGCGCCCGGCCTCGGCCATCGCCTGCGAGCCGTTTCCGCCGCTCCCGGCTGGTATTTACAGGCGGCTTTGCGGCGGATATTTACGGTTTAACAGCGCGAAAACGGCCTGCAAACAGGGGCGCTGCGGTTTTCAGCCGGAGGAGACCGACCGAATTTTTCACATTGTAACAGATTATGTTTGGCAAATCCAGCGAAAACCATGTACTTTATGCTTTATTTTTTACCATTCCTCTGCTATACTTTGAAGGCTGATATCAAATTGAAGGCATCATCACACAATTCAATCGTGAACCGTTGATTGTATGCATGGCGCTAATGTTCATCATATTAAGGGGGATCATCATGGCTGGTTTTGAAACCAAGGACATTCGGAACATTGCCATCCTGGGGCATGGCGGCGAAGGCAAAACAACGCTCGTGGAAGGTTTGCTGTTCGCCGCCGGCGTCACGGATCGGCAGGGCAGGGTGGAAGACGGCGCCACGGTGACGGACTTTGACCCGGAGGAGATCAAGCGCCATATTTCCATCAGCACGGCTGTCGCGCCCATCGAGTGGAAAAAGAAGAAGCTCAACATTATCGACGTTCCCGGATACTTTGATTTTGTCGGGGAAATGATCGGCCCGCTGCGCGTGGCGGAAACGGCCGGCATTCTGGTCAACGCGTCCAGCGGCATCGCCGTGGGCACGGAGAAGGCCTGGCAGTACGCGACCAAGTTCAACGTCGGAAAGCTCCTGATCGTCAACCAGATGGACCGCGAGCACGCGGATTTCCAGAAGGTGTGCGCGCAGCTGCGGGAAAAATTCGGCGCAAGCGTGGTGCCCATCCTGCTGCCCATCGGCAGCGGCGAGAGCTTTAAGGGCATGGTCAACGTTTTGGAAAACAAGGCGTACGATTGCACCGGCAAAGTTCCCAAGGAGATCGACATTCCCGCGGGCATGGCGGGCAGCATCTCTTCGGCGATGGACGAAATCACCGAAGCCGCCGCCGGCGCAGACGACGAACTGATGATGAAATACCTGGAAGGCGAAGCGCTGACGCCCGAAGAGCTGCTAAACGGCTTCTCCATGGGCATGGCAAAGGGCGAGATCACACCCGTGGTTCCGTGCTCCGCGGTAACGTCCGTCGGCGTGACCATGCTGTTGGATGTAATCGCCAACTTCCTGCCTTCACCCGCAGGCAGCGCTTACAAGGCCGTAGATCTGAAAACCAACGCGGAAGTCACCCGCAAATGCGTAAGCACCGAGCCGTTTTCCGCATACATCTATAAAACCATCGCCGACCCGTTTGTAGGCAAGCTCTCCCTGTTCAAAGTGATGAGCGGCGTGCTGACCCAAAGCACCTCGATTTTCAACCCCAAGGAAGGGAAAACCGAGAAGATCGCCGGCGTGAACATCCTGCGCGGCAAGAAGCTGCTCCCGGTCGATCAGCTGAACGCTGGCGATTTCGGCGCGATGGCCAAGCTGCAGGTGACGAGCACGGGCGATACCCTGTGCGATCAGGCAAGCCAGATCGTGTATCCCAAGCTGGAGTTCCCGGCCCCCTGCATCAGCAAAGCTGTGTTCGCCTCCAAGCAGGGCGAGGAAGACAAGGTCTTCAGCGGCCTGGCGAAGCTCCAGGAAGAAGATCCTTCCATCAGCGTGGAGAAAAACATGGAAACCGGTGAAACGCTGGTATGGGCGCAGGGCGACCTGCACCTGGACGTCGTCAGAAACAAGCTGGCCTCCAAGTTCGGCGCGCTGGCCGAGATGCAGGATCCCCGCATCCCGTACCGTGAAACCATCAAGAAGACCGTAAAGGCGCAGGGCCGCCACAAGAAGCAGTCAGGCGGCCACGGCCAGTTCGGCGACGTGTGGATCGAGTTCTCCCCGATCGGCGATACCAATATTGTGTTCGAGTTCGAGGACGCCGTCGTGGGCGGCGTCGTGCCGCGCAACTTTATCCCGTCCGTTGAAAAAGGCCTGCGTGAAAACATTGTCAAAGGCGTGCTCGCCGGGTACCCGATGGTCGGGCTGCACGCGAAACTGTACGACGGCTCCTACCACGCGGTAGACTCTTCCGAAATGGCGTTCAAAACCGCCGCCCGCATCTCCTTTAAGAAGGGCTGTATGGAAGCGGGCCCTGTGCTGCTGGAGCCGATCATGCGCGTCAACGTGTTCGTACCCGACGAATACATGGGCGACATCATGGGCGACATGAACAAGCGGCGCGGCCGCATCATGGGCATGAACCAGGTGGACGGCATGCAGAAGCTGGAAGCCGAAGCGCCCCTTGCCGAAATGTTCAAGTACGCCACCGATCTGCGCTCCATGACGCAGGCGCGCGGTTACTTCGTAATGAACTTCGAACGGTACGAGGAAGTGCCGGCCAACGTTGCGCAGAAGATCATCGAAAGCGCGCAGAAGGACGAAGAGGAAGAAGATTAAGTTCACCTCGAACGCTTACAACCCTTCCCGGCTTCGGGAAGGGTTTTTCCCACAGAAGGAGGGGCTGTATGGTCACCACCGTTTGCTTGAACCCGGCAGTCGATAAAAACGCAGATGTGGAACAGCTTCAAATCGGCAAGGTGCATCGCCTGGGGAACCCCCGCATTACGCTTGGCGGCAAGGGAATCAACGTTGCCGTGGTACTGGGCAAACTGCACGCGGACGTGGGCTGCGTCAGCTTCGTCGGCGAGGGCGATATTCCGCTTTTCGTGCAGAGCATGGAAAAAGACGAGGTTCGGTTCTACGCCATACAGGTGCCCGGTAACGTGCGCCGCAACCTGAAAATCGTAGACGGCAAAACCCGGATCGTAACCGAGTTCAACGAACAGGGCCCCGAGGCGGACGCCGAAGCGTTTGACCAGCTGATGCGCACGCTTGTCCGGCTTGCCAAAACCAGCCGTTACGTTGCCCTTTGCGGCAGCCTGCCGCCCGGACTTGCGCCGGATACCTATCAAACCATCATGCGCAGGCTCAACGGGAAACCGCTGATCGTGGATACCTCAGGCCCCGCCCTGCGTTATGCCGTGCAGGAGAAGCCGTTCCTCATCAAGCCGAACCTGACGGAGCTGGAGGAGCTGACGCAAACAGCCCTGCCCACCCCGGAGGCCGTGAAGAACGCGGCCGTTGCGCTGTGCGAGGCCGGTATCGCGCATGTGGCGGTATCGCTGGGCGAGCGCGGCGCGATCCTCACCAACGGCAAGCGCACGGTGTTTGCGCCCGCCATTCCCGTGGCGGCGGCGTCCACGGTCGGCGCGGGAGATTCCATGCTCGCGGGCATTCTCTACGGCTTGGAACGCGGCGAAACGGCCTTCGAAGCCCTGCGCTACGGCGTGGCCGCGGGTTCCGCCTGCGTGAAGGGCGGCAGCGTGCACGCGTTCAGCGTGCAGGATTTTCAAACGCTTCTCCAACGGGCCGAGGTACGGGAAATATAGGTTGATTTCACAGCAAAAAGCGCGGGAACATCCCGCGCTTTTTTTGTTTTCGTTCCGGTTACCGGCGCAGCGGAACCGACAGGGGATCCAAACCGAGCGTATATTGCGTATCGTAAACCGTTATCTGCACTGGCCGGGAGCTTTCCGCCCGCAGGGTGACCGTATCCTTCGTTACCCGGACGAAAATCCCGTTTCCGTTAAACGTCAGCGGGAAAGCGTACCCGTCCATCGCTTCGGGCAGGCAAGGCCGCAGCAGCAGGCCGCCGCGCCGGATGCGCAGGCCCGCGAAGCCGAACACGATGCCCATGTAGATGCCGCCCATGTTGGCCGCGTGGATGCCGTCGTCGGTATTGCGCTGGGTGTTGTCCAAATCCAGGTGCAGGGAGTGAAGGTAATAGCGGTAGGCCTTTTCGGGATCGCCGATCCGCGCCGCCATCATGGAGAACACGCACGGCGAAAGGGAGGAATCATGGGTGGTCACGCGCTCGTAGTATTCGTAAGTACGGCGGATCACCGCGTCGGAAAGCCTGTCCTCATACAGGAAGTGCGCCAGCACCGCGTCCGCCTGCTTGCACACTTGGCGGCGGTACAGGTACAGGGGATGGAAGTGCATCAGCAGGGGGAAGCGGCTTTTATCCATCGCCTGCAGATCGAGGGCGCGCTTGCGCAAAAAACTGTCGTCCTGCGCATAAATGCCCAGCGCTTCATCGTAGGGGAGGCAGATGTGCTCCGCGACCGCCGAAAACTCCCGCTCCTCGTCTTCCGTCAGGCCGTATCGTTCCAAAAGCGAGCGCTCCGGGTAGGCTTCCCGCAGCTTTCGGCACAGCAGCACGGTGTGATTAAGATGGTGCTTGACCGATAGGTTGGTAAAGTAGTTATTGTTCACCAGGCAGGTGTATTCGTCCGGCCCGGTTACGTCGTCAATGCAAAACGCCCCGTCCTGCCAATGGCCCGCGTCCAGCCACAGGCGCGCGGTTTCAATCAGGATCTCCATCCCCTTGTCCCGGATGTAGGTAAGATCGCCAGTCACGAAATAGTAGTCGCACACCGCATGGGCGATATCGCTGTTGATGTGGTACTGGGCGGAGCCCGACGGGTAATACGTGGAGCACTCGCCGCCGGTGATCGTACGCCAGGGATACAGCGCGCCTTTTTCGTGGCCGAACAGCCGCGCCTGCCGCCGCGCCCCGTCCAGCGTTTCGTAACGGAAATCCAGCAGCCTGCGGGCAATCTGCGGTTGGGTCAGCAGATAGAACGGGAACATGTAAATTTCAGTATCCCAGAAGAAATGCCCCTCGTAACCTTCGCCGCTAAGGCCCTTGGAAGGGATGGAAGCGATCCCGTTCGTGCCTGCGGATTGAAATAGGGTATACGCGGCGAAATCCGCGCCTGCCTGCAAGGCGGGAGCGCCTTCCAGCGTAACGCGCGCGCCTTTCCAAAACGCGCCGAGAAGGTCCCGCTGCCGCTGGTGCCAGAGGTCCGGGGGCGTTTGGGCGAACTGTTTGGCCAGCCGGATCACGGCCGCCAACGGGTCGGGATGAATGCGCGTATCCGCGTAAACACAAAATTTAGTAAGGGTAAACGGCTCGCCCTGCGCCGCCCTGCCCCGGAGCGTCGCCGTGTTTTGCAGCGGTGCGGTGCGGATGGAAACGTCCATCGCGCCCGTAAAGGTATGATAGGCCGCGCACGCCATACCCTGTCTGGATTGCGGGGTTTCGCAGCGCAGGTACATCACGCCGTCGGCGGAGCCGCTGTCCAGGGTTTGCAGCATCCGCTTGCGTTCCGCCGCCTTGCGCGGATCGTTGGGATCGCCGTCGTTGTAAACGTCGCTGTTCTGGGTGGAAACGGCCTCCAGTGACCCCGACCAGTTCAGGGGCGTAACGGTGATTTCCAGCAGCAGCAGCTCCCGGGCCGCAAGCGAGGCCATGCGTTGGAACACGATCTCCGTTTCCCGGCCCCGGGGCGACCGCCACACCGCGCGGCGAACGTACGCGCCCGCGTCCATGTGCAGCGTCTGACTGAATTCCAACAGCGTCCCCGCGAACGGATCAAACGTTTCCCCGTCCAGCACAAGGGCAACGCCCAGCTGATCGGGTACGTTGACGATCGTCTGCGCCTCGGTGGGGAAGCCGTACAGCCGTTCGGCGTACGTTACGGGATAGGTTTCGTAAAACGCGTTGATATAGGTGCCGCGGATGCTGTGAACATCCGGCGGCGTGCCTTCCTCAAAGCAGGCGCGGGCCCCCAGATATCCGTTTGCCACGTGGAACAGGGATTCCCGGGACGCGATATCGTTCCTGATCAACCCGCTTCGTGTCAGCTTCATCGCAATACCTCCGTTATAGGCTTGGGTGTACGTTCCGGTTGATCCGCTGCTGCGCGCCTTCCATCCGCCGGAACTGCTCCGGCGTCAGCCCTTTCATCTTCTTGAATACCTGAATGAAATGGCTCTGTGAACAGAATTGGCAAAGCGCGGCGATATCGGCCATGCTGCCGTTACCTTCCCGGAGCAACTTTTCCGCGTGGCGGATCCGTTTCCTTCGTATATAGTGGGAGAACGTCTCGCCGATCTCCTGGCGGAAGGTGGTGGATAAATAGGAAGGATTTACGTAAATGCTCTCCGCGACGCTTTTCACGGTAACCGGCTCCAGCAGGTGTTCGTTTGCGTGAATGATCGCGGCTCGTACCACCGCGGATACGCCGCCTTCCTTGCGCCGCTGCACGAGATGGATGAACTCGCGCACCATGGAGTACTCGTACTCGGCAAGGCGGTCTATATCCGCCATGCCTTCGATGGTGCGAATGCAGGTATCGCTTAGGGAAAATGCGGCGTCCGGCATGGCGCCGCCCGCGATCGCCGCGCGGGTGAACAGCGAGCAGCTGCAGATCAGCGAATTCTTCAGCGACCGCAGCGGCTCGTCGGACAGGTTGGCGCGGTGCAGGCGGTTGATCTCCCGCAGCGTGTTCAGCGCGTTGGTCTCGTCCTGTTCGGCGATGTACTGGGTAATCTCGCGTTCCAGAAAATACGGCGGGTGGCGGTACAGCGCGTCCGCGGACAGGGCTACGTCCGCTTCCTGGGGTGGCTGGGCGGTTTCCTGCGGCAGGGGCTGGCCGTCGCATAGCAGCTGCAGCAGCCGCCCCGTATAGAAGTAACTGTCTTCGGAAATGCGCTGCAGGGATAGGATTCCCGCGCGCACCGCCTCGCGCTCCTTCACGGAGGCGTAGTAAATCTTCAGCTGCCAGTTCAGCTCCTTTTCGGAGAACGGCTCCAGGCACAGCGGGCCGAGAATGAACGCGTATGCGTCTCCTGTGAACTGGCAGATGTACCGCTCGCCCGTGCGGCCGATTACATACTGCACCGACATGCTCCCGGGCGTTACAGGCCAGTTTGCGGGGCCGCCTCCGCAAGTCAGGCGCTCCCAAATGGGCGGGTCGGTTTCGGGCAGCGACAACAGCTTGTCCGTTCCGTGAAACAGGCGCACCGGGAGCCTCAAGGCATAATGCAGCGTATGGGCAATTTGCAAGCAAGGTTCGTACTTCATTTTACACACCTCTAACGCGGATTTCTATTGCAATAGTTACAATATATAAGAATGATAACATAAAACAAAGAAAATTGACATATTCCTGTTTTCGGAATGTTTATAATAAAAAACATCAACCGTGGTTCCCAAACACAGAAATATAAGGAGGATTATTCATGAAAAAGTTTCTATCGATTCTCATCGTCGCGCTCCTGACGCTCGGCATGCTGGGCGCTGCGTCCGCCGAGGTAGCGATCGACGTCTTCCAGCTCAAGGTTGAGATCGATCCCATGCTTCAGGAGTTTGTGAAGCTCTATTCCGAAATGACCGAAGGCGTAACCGTTACGGCGGAAACGCTGGGCGGCGGCGCGGATTACGGCGGAGCCATCAAGGCGAAGCTCGCCGCGGACCAAATGCCCGTGATCTTTATGATCGAGGGCGCCGGCGGCTACGAACTGTGGAAAGATTATATTGCGGACATGAGCTCCTGCGCCTGGGTCGCCGATACGGATCTGGCGTACTATTCTCCCGAAGGCAAGCCGGTCGGCTTCCCGATCGCGATGGAAGGCTTCGGCCTTGGCTACAATGCCGATATCCTTGCGGCAGCCGGCATCGATCCCGCGACGCTGACGACCTTCTCCGCCGTGAAGGCAGCCTTTGAAAAGCTGGACGGCATGAAGGCCGAGCTGGGGCTTAACTCTGTGGTGTCCTGCGGCACCTCCACGTCCGGCGGGCTGTGGTGGGTCACCTCGCAGCATGTGTTCAACGCCTTCTACGCGGGCTATCTTCCGTATAACGACTCCTCCGTGTACGACAGCCTCCGCGCGGGCAACGTGGATACCGAGCGCCTGACGGCGTTCGCCAACTACCTGCACATGCTGTATCAGTACTCCGATCCGGAAATCCTGGTCAACGGCAACTATGACGCGCAGGTCGCGGCGTTCGCGTCCGGCAAAGCGGCGTTCATCACCCAGGGCAACTGGATTGACCCCAACATTGCCCAGCTTGGCGCAACGTTCAAAATGGGCTACATCTCGCACTGCTACCTTGAGGAGCCCACGCAGGGCCTGTTCATGGCCGCTCCGTCCTGGTTCGTCGTCAACAGCCAGGCAACGCCCGAGCAGCAGGCAGCCGCCTTCGCATTCCTCGATTTCATGGCGATGTCTCCCGAAGGCGCGAACTACATGGTGGCGGAAGCCGGTATGGTGCCCGCGTTCAAGTCCGTGTCCCTGCTTCCTTCCGGCCAGTTCTCCAAGGCTCTGGTGGAAGCCAGCGCCCGCGGCGGCAACTACAACTGGTACTTCGGCAAGAACCCCGACGGCTTTAACCAGTACACCCTGGGCCCGATTTTCGAACTCCTCGCCGTGGATAACGACGTGGACGCCTTCGTTGCGGACGTAACCGCGGCCTTCCAGTCCATCGCAAAATAGCGTTCTCATGCCAGGGGGGAGAACCGTACGGTTCTCCCCCCTCAAGGCGTGTCTGAAGGAAGGCGGCGCAGGCGGGTACGCCGCCCGGCGCATGGACAATTATTCCCGGGCGCATCGGCGCAAGCGGTTCATTCCATAAAACCGGTATGCAGCGAGGGGAGAGGAAGAATTTCTCTCCTGTTTCGAATAGTTATAGGATACGGAGGCGGGTGCATCGTGAGAAGACGGGGATGGGTTGACGCGTTGTTCATTTTTCCCTGCGCGCTGGCATTTGTAATGGTCATCGTCTGCCCGTTCTTCATCGGTATCTATTACTCGATGACGGACTGGAACGGCGTGAACGCGGTGATCAACTGGGTTGGGTTTGCGAACTTCACCGGCATGTTCAGCCAGCCGCAGTTTCTCTACTCCTTCATGATCACCCTGTTGTACACGGCAATCAACATCCTGTTCGTCAATCTGGTCGGCTTCCTGCTGTCGCTGCTGGCAACCAGCAAGGTGCGTCTTCGCAATCTTTACCGCGCCGGTTTTTTTGTGCCCAACCTGATCGGCGGCATCGTGCTTGGCTATATCTGGCAGTTTCTATTTAACAACGTCATCTACAGCGTCGGCAGTTCGCTTGGGATCGGCTTTCTGTCAAGCTCCTTGATCTCCAAACCCGGCACGGTCATCTGGGCGATGTCGTTCGTCAATACGTGGCAGTACGCGGGTTATATTATGATGATCTACGTCGCGGCGATCCAGTCGATCTCCGAAAGCGTGATGGAAGCAGCAAGCGTGGACGGCGCCAACTATGTTACGCGCATCCGCAAAATTCTGATCCCGATGATGGCAAACGCCTTCACCATCACGATCTTTCTTACGCTGACCACGTCGTTTAAACAGTTCGATCTGAACTTCTCCCTCACCAACGGCGGCCCCGCGCTGCGCTTTATGGGCAAGGCCATCCGCTCCAGCCAGCTGCTGGCGATGGACATTTACTCCACCGCCAACGGCCTCAACAAGATGGCCGAGGCGCAGGCGAAGGCCGTGGTATTCTTCGTGATCCTGGTCGTGTTCTCGCTGGTGCAGGTATACATCAACAAGCGCAGGGAGGTGGAAGCATGATCCTCCAACCCGCAAAAACCCTCCAGCCTGCCCACGCCGGGAAAAAGCGGAGCCGCGCGGGCTCCATGGGCCTGGAGATCTTCGGCATCCTCCTGTTCCTTTTGTTCATGACCCCGTTTCTGATGGTGCTCCTCAACTCCGCCAAAACCGCCAAGGAGATCATCTATAACCCGATCGCCTGGCCGGAACGCTGGGGGCAAATCTTCACCAACGTCCGCACGATATTTGAAAACCCGACGACCGATTATATCGGCGCGTTTGTCGATTCGCTCGTCATCACGGTGTTTTCGCTTGCGGTCATCTCCATTTTCTCCGCTATGTGCGCCTGGGCGCTCGTGCGCAACAAAAAGAAGTGGTCCACCGCCATTTTCATGACGTTTGTGGCGGCCATGGTCATCCCCTTCCAGGTGGTTATGTTCCCGCTGGTGAAATGGTTCAAGATCGTCGGCGACGCTATCGGCCTTCCGCTGCTGGGCACGTACCACGGCATCGTGTTCGCTTACCTCGGGTTTGGCTGCTCGATGTCCATCTTCATCCTGCACGGGTTCATCAAGAACATACCGCTGGAACTGGAGGAAGCGGCCACTATCGACGGCTGCAGCCAGTCGCGTACGTTCTTTACCATCGTGCTGCCGCTTTTGCAGCCCGCGTTCATCACGGTGCTGATTCTAAACGGCATCTGGATCTGTAACGACTTCCTGCTTCCGCTCCTCATCCTCGGCTCGGCCGGAAAGGTGCAGACCCTCCCGCTGGCGGTCACATCCTTCGCCGGGTCGTATCTCAAGCAATGGGACCTCATCCTGACGTCCACGCTGCTTGCCATGCTCCCGATCATCGTGCTTTTCATCTTCGCGCAGCGCTACATCATCCGGGGGATGGTAGAAGGCTCGATCAAGTAATCCCTCCCGCCGGCAAGCCCTCAGCCGCCAGCCGAAGCCAGACCTCCGGACTGGCGGCTTGCCGCATTAAAACGCAGGGTAACCCGTTCCCCGCGGCCGCCGTGAAATCCGCACTCCAAGAACGGTTCTTGACAAATCCGGCGTGCGCCGCTACGATATGGGTACGTATATTTGGATACAATGCGAGCCGGATGTTTAAGCGCGAAAAACCGCATACGGGTTTTTGCGTGCG
>JAEWTC010000200.1 GCA_023459675.1 Bacillota bacterium
AACGTGATCGTCTACTGTCAAACCTCCATGCGCGCGGCAACGGTCTTTCTCCGCCTGTACGACGCCGGGTACCGCAACCTGAAAATTTACGACGGCGCGTATCTGGAATGGACCTCGTACCCGGCCAACCCCGTGGATCTTCCCAACGGTATCGCAGCGCCCACCAATAAGGACGCTTCGTAATACGCACATCAAAAAGGAGAACGAATCGTATGAAAAAAGTGATCGCCCTGTTGCTTTGCCTCACGCTGGTCGCAGCCGTAACCGCCGTAGCAGTCGCGGAGGTATCTCCCGTCGTTGCCGAAAAGGCCATGGCATACTTCACCAATTATGACGGCGCCAAAGTTGTGATTAAGCCCGCCGATCTTTTCGCAAAGATGGACGCCGGCGAGGAAATGCTTATTTTGGACATCCGCCAGGCGGACGCCTACGCGGAAGGCCACTTGAAGGGCGCCGTTAACGTGCCGTTTGGCATGGCGATCCCCGAAATGCTCAAGAACATCCCCGACGACGTGCAGCTTTACGTGTACTGCTATACCGGCCAGACCGCCAGCCAGACCACCGCGCTGTTGAACGTCGCCGGCCGTTTCGCCGCCAACGTGCAGAGCGGGTTTAACAACGGCATCAAGGCTGTGGAAGGCTACGAAGCCTACGTGACCACCGACGTCGCCACCCTGCCGGACGAAACCTACGACGTGGATCCCGACGTGCAGGCCGCTCTCACCGCGTATTACACGGACATGGTATCCAAGGCGGACACGCTCTTCAAAAACAACAACTTTGCGCCCGAAAGCCTCAAAGAGGTTCTCGACGCGGAGCTGGATGATTACTTCGTCTATTCCGTGCGCCAGGCGGTCGATTACGCGGCGGGCCACATCAAAGGCGCTGTGAACAACCCCTACGGCGCGGGCATGGAGCAGAACTTCGCGGCCCAGCTGCCCATGGACAAGAAAATCATTGTGTACTGCTACTCCGGCCAGACCGCCAGCCAGACGATCGCGATCCTGCGTCTTCTGGGTTACGACGCCTATAACTTAAGCGGCGGCATGGGCAAGGTGGACGGTTCCGGCTGGCTGGGCGCCGGCTACGAAGTCGTCACGGAATAAGCCTGCGCATCCTCTGAAACCAAAAAGCCGATCCCCTTCCGGGGATCGGCTTTTCTATGCGCCGCCGGGAGAATTGCGCGGCGGCTGAAGCGGAGGCGTACGTGCGCCGATTGCGGGCGTTGGCCACCGGTTACGGTTCCGCTCCCTGGGTGGGAAACGGGGGCTGCTCGCGCAGGAACGCCGCGAAACGCTCCGGCTCCATGGGCTTGTTGAAGTAGAAGCCCTGCATGCCGTGGCAGAACTGCTCTTTTAAATAGTTCAGCTGCGCTTCCGTTTCCACGCCCTCGGCGATGACGTTCAGGCTCAGCGATTCGCCCATCACGAGGATCGCCTGGGTGATGGCCTTGTCCTGCGCATTTTCGGGCAGGTTGTGAATGAAGGAACGGTCGATCTTCAGCGTGTCCACCGGGAACTCCTTGAGCTTGGAAAGCGAGGAATAGCCCGTGCCGAAATCGTCGATGGACAGCTTTACGCCGATGCGCTTGATTTCCGTAAGGATGGTAATGATGTGCCCGGGGTTGCTCATAATCATGCTTTCGGTGATTTCAAGCTCCAGCAGCTCCGGCGCCATGCCCGTTTCCCGCAAAACGGCTTTGATGTGCGCGATCAGCTGATTGTCGAGCACCTGCCGCAGTGACAGGTTCACCGCCATGCAGATGGCGGGCAGGCCTTGCTTTTGCCAGGCCACGTTCTGCGCGCAAGCGGTTTGCAGCACCCAGTTGCCGATGGGTAAAATCATGCCCGTTTCCTCGGCGATGGGGATAAACTGCAGCGGGGGAACGGAACCCAAAACCGGGCTGTTCCAGCGCAGGAGCGCTTCCACACCCGTAACCGCGCCGGTTTTCACATCGACCTTCGCCTGATAATGCAGGGAAAGCTCCTTGCGTTCCAGCGCAAAGCGCAGGTTCTTCTCAATTCCCATCCGCTCGTCTGTCTGCACCTGAATGTCGCTGGCAAAGAAGCGATAGTTGTTCTTCCCTTCCGCCTTGGCGTAATACATGGCGGTATCGGCGTTTTTCATCAGCGTCTGCTCGTCCTCGCCGTCGTCCGGGTAAATGCTGATGCCGATGCTCGCCGTCACCCGGCATTCCTCGTCGTGCAGCACCACCGGCTGATACGTGGCGGAAAGAAGGGCGTTGGCGATGATATCCAGATCGGCGCGTTTGGCCACGTTCTCAATCATGAGCACGAATTCATCACCGCCCTGGCGGCATACGACGTCCGCCGCGCGCAGCAAGCCCTGGTAGCGGGAGGCGATTTCCTTGAGAAACTGATCGCCCGCGTCGTGCCCCTTAGTGTCGTTGATGATCTTGAAACGGTCCAGATCAATAAAGAACACCGCAAGCTTCCGTTGGTCGCGTTTCGCGGTTTGAATGGAATGGCTCAGCAGCTGTATAAACAGCAACCGGTTGGGCAGCCCCGTCAGGCTGTCGTGCGTGGCAAGATACTGTATTTTCTCCTTCGCGAGCTTAAACTCGGATATATCCTTGGAGGCGAGCACGTAGCCGATTCGCGTTATGTAACGGTCCGTGTATTCCGAAATGGAAAGCATTGCGGGGATCTTCGCGCCGGACTTGGAAAGCATCACCGCTTCCACGCCCCGCACCGGGCAGGCGCGCAGCAAACTCGTAATGCTGTTTCTGCCGCTTGAGGACTGGGAATAGAAAATATCCTCCAGGGGTTTCCCCGTCAGTTCTTCCGCGGTGTAGCCAAGCATCGCTTCCGCTTCCGGGTTCACCTTGATAATCGTTCCGTCGGGATCGGTCAGGATGACCGAATCAAGAATGGTCTGGAACAGGTTTTCCGCAACCAGCTCCGGCGTCATCG
The DNA here is from genome assembly GCA_023459675.1 of Bacillota bacterium. Lineage (GTDB taxonomy): Bacteria > Bacillota > Clostridia > Christensenellales > Aristaeellaceae > CAXXOK01. Next base: position 2,934 of record JAEWTC010000200.1, read on the forward strand.
TCATGAGCTTGAATTTGACGATCGAGTAATAGATGCCCGACATCCAAAGGATGGCCGCCAGGGGGGTTGCGTCCGGCGCCTGGGACGGCAGAATGGAAAACAGGAGCATCATCACCAAACCAATGCACAGCGAGATGGCCGCCGTATAGAGGATCACGGTCGCCTGCCGCGCTTCCCGCCGTGTGGCGGCGCGCTTGCGAAAGTTAAGGCACAGCGCTACGGTCGCCCCGATGTAGAGTACGGGGTAGGCGATGCATACCCAAAACCAGATCGACGATACCTTTGCGTTCACAATCCAGCCATATGCGCCCAGCGTGAAGGACTGCGCATAGGTGTTGAAGACGACTTCCATCACGGAAACCGTCACGGCCGGAATGTACAGCGCCGGCAGCAGCCACCGCTTGGCAAGGAGCTTATCCTGTTTTGAATAGACGAGAAAGAAATGGAGCGCTATGCCGATGAACGTGTTGAAGCCGATGCAGCTGCATTGATACCAGAAGATGCAGGCGGCTTCGCTTGCCGCCGTGATGTATAACGCGGATGCGACGGACCAGAGGATGAGGAAAAAATCCAGCGCGGCAAACAGCCTGTTGAGCGGCGACGTTCGGTCCAGCAACAGGACTTTGAACCCGAGAAAACCATAGACGGTGGACAGGCAAAGCAGGATGACGGATATTGGATTCAACATACCCAGTACGGATGCCGCGGCCGTGGCTTGACCGCTGCGGCGATCCGTATCCTCTCCTTTCCATCTGTGAGGGATGGCTTTGGGTTGATTGAAAGTTTGCGAGGCGACCTGGGTGAACGTAGAAATTGTCGGTATTTCGTTAACAACATTGTAATGTGTCCGGCTCCATTCGTCAACGCAGTATTTTGTGGCGGCCTGTAACAATTGCGCTGTGAACCGGCCTATGGCTGCGGCTGCCCGGGGCGGCGGCGAATGCGCGCAAAGCAAACCCCCGGGCAGCCGTACTGCCCGGGGGTGGATGATGCGAAACGGAGATCAGTCCGCGAGGCTTGCCACGATCTTTTCCATATTGCTTTGCATACGCTCCACATACGTCAGGTTATCCTCGGCGCTCTCCATGGTGTAAATGGTCTCCACCTTGGCGCCGACCTCGCTTGCGAGCGTTGCGGAAACCTCGGGGCTTGCCAGCTCTTCGGCGAAGATCGTCGTTACGCTGTTGTCCCGGCAGTACTGCACCAGCTGCACCAGCTGCTGCGCGCTGGGTTCGCCTTCGGCAAACACGTCCTGCACGCTATTCTGGTTCAGGCCGAAATCCCTGCACAAATAGCCGAACGCCGCGTGGCCGGTCACAAAGCTGCGCCTGGCGAGCGGCGCGATTTTCGCCTGGTACTCTGCAATCAGCGCGTCCAGCTGCGCGGCGAACGCGGCGTAGTTTGCTTCGTAGTAGGCCGCGCTTTCGGGGTCCGCAGTCACCAGCGCGTCGCGGATATTGGCGGCCTCAATTTTCGCGCCTGAAGGGCTCAGCCACAGGTGGGGATCGTACTTGCCTTGCGCTTGTGCGGCCTCGGCGTTGTTGGCTTGCCCTTGTTCATTGCTGCGCTCAATTAACGCGGCTCCCGTGGAGGCGTCCACCGCAATCAGCTCCGGGTTGTTCACGGCGGCGATTGCCTGCTCCGCCCAGGATTCCATCCCTAGGCCGTTGTATACGAAAATCTGCGCGGAGCCCAGCGCGACAAGGTCCTGCGCCTTGGGTTCAAAGCTGTGCGCTTCGGAGCCGGGCGGGATGATTACGGACACCTCCACCTTGTCGCCGCCTACCGCCAGCACGAACTCGCGGATGGCGTCAAACGTAACCGACACTTTCAGCGGTTCCGCGGCTGAAGACGCAGCCGGCACAAGGGTCAAGCCGGCGAGCAGGGCAAGGCATACGGTGAGGGTGAGTAGGGTTTTTTTCATGGTGTTTCCTCCTGTGGGCCGTTGGTAGGTTGCTATTGCAAATAACTTGCAATACTATGTATAATAGACTGCGAAACAACCATTGTCAAGTTTAGTTTTTCAACATATACTCAGTTGGACATACTGTGGGAATGGTTGTAAGCGGATCTCATGCAAAGCGGGTGGTCGGGATGGTTCAAACAGACAATTTATCGTTTTCCTATACGGGCGCAAAGCCGTTCATTCTGGAAAACATCAACCTTCATATCAAAAAAGGCGAATATGTATCCGTCGTCGGGGATAACGGCAGCGGAAAAAGCACGCTGATCCGGCTGATCTTGCGATTCCTCAAACCCACGCAGGGAAGCGTCACGGT
>JAEWTC010000201.1 GCA_023459675.1 Bacillota bacterium
AGAACGTGATAATTTCCGGCGCCTTGCCAAAGGCCTCAAGCTTTGCCGTGCCGCCGGTCAGCCGGATCGTGGTGAAAATCCCGTCGTCCACCCGGTACATGCGGGTCAGAACGGGGTTGAGCGCCAGCATCTGCTCTTTCGTTTCGAAGCTGTCGTCCAATACGGTTTCGGCGGTTACGCGAATCCAGCGCATGTCCGGCAGCGTAGCGCTGATTTCGATCTTCGGGTTTTCCGTAAGCTGCCGGTACACGGCCTTGGTGTTGTTCGTCGCCAGCACCATATTCCCGCCGATGATGGATATCGCGCCGAACGGGCGTACCCGGGGCTGTGCGCCATCCGCCGTAGCAACGTAGAAGATTCCGCATTCCTGAAGAAATTTGACGATTCTTTCCATGATTTTACTCCTTATCTTTTGCAGCGTACGCGTTCCCGGCTCCCGGCAGGCGCCCAGCGCGCGCAGGGAAACCGGGCGGCACGCTGTTTTTGCGATGTTACGGCGTTATGCTTTGCCGCGGCTCGCCCCATTGACCCATGGCGCGGCCATCCCATGAGAAATAGGTGGCGCAGGTGGTGCGTACGGGAGCAATCTCCCGCAGGCGCTGTTCCGGGGTTTGCGCTTCGCCGGTCAGCTCCGGGCGCATTAAAACGTTTCGAATTTTGCACAGCAGAATTTCGCCGCCGTCCAGCTCCACGGTGCGAAACACCTCCAGCTCCAGCGTGACCGGGCTGTTCTCCAGCACCGGCACGGGCAGAACGGCGCCTTTCGTGACGGCGGCAGGGATGCTCATCTTATCGGCGTCATACCCGCTTTTGTTGCCGCAGTAATCGGCAAAGGGCAGCAGCGCTTCGGTGACCAGATTGGCGGAAAACACCCCCGCGGCATGGATGCGGTCTTTGGTCAGCTTGCCGCCGCCGATGGAGGCCATCACGCCCAGTTCGCCGTCCCAGAAGTAGCTCAGCCAGCAGAACAGCCCGAAATTCGGCGTGCCGTCCTCCTTGTAGGCGCCGTATAGGAACATCGTCTGCGGGCAGTAATCGTTGGTCGCCTTGCACGAGGTTTTTGCCGATGGTTGCAGTGCTTCCATGTTTCCGTCTCCTTTACGCTTCCAGCGCTTCTTCGATGGCGTAGCGCGATACGCCCGGCCCGTAATAGCGGATCTCCCGCGCCGTAAACTTCAGCACGCAGTAATCCGGGTCGGTCGCGCCCTTGGGATAGTATTTTTCAAACCCGTCCCGCCACAGGAAATCCTTGGTTTCCTGATCGGCGCACACCTCCACGACGCCCGTAAACAACGCGCCGACGTAGTTTTCGCTCGCGCAGTAATACACCGAAGCCTTGGGGTTATCGAGGAATGCCTTTACCTTGCCGGAGGACGTGTTGGTGGAGAAATAATGGGTTTGCAGGCTCTCGTGCTCCAGCACCAGCATGGCGCGCTGGATGGGATACCCCTCGTCGCTGACCGAGGCCAGCACCGCGGTGCCGCAGGTTTTCCGCAGCTCCCAGAGGGTGGATTTGACCGCTGCTTGCATTAAAGTTTCTCGCTTTCTTCCAGATTTTTCAGAACCCGCCGCAGGGTGTTTTCGAAGGTGATAATTTCGTCGTCCGCAAACCCGGCGTAATAGCGCTGGCTCATCTGCCGCGAAATCGCGTCGTACGCGCCTTGCAGCATATGCGCCTGTTCCGTAAGCGTTATGCGGGTCTGCCGCCGGTCGGCCTTGTCAAATACGCGGCGGATCAGCCCGCCTTGCTCCATACGGTCCAGCATGGAGGTCAGGCTGGTTTTCGCAAGCCCTGTTTGTTTGGAAAGCGACGCGATGGGGACGCCGTCCTTTTGCCAAAGCACGTACAGGATGCGCCCCTGCGGCCCGTTGAACGCGTCCACGCCCGCCTGCGAAAGCAATTTTTCAAAAATCCGCCCGCTGACCTGCTTGATCTGCGAAATCAGAAACCCGCCGTGTGTTTCGGACAGCACTCGTAAATCACCTCATATAGGAATATACCATATAGTACTATATTCGTCAAGAGGATTTCTCGGCAAATCGCCGCCCTGGCCGGCCGCCGCCCCTGCTTTCCCGGCAGGTCGTGCGAACGCCGTGCATCCGCAAGGGCGGCGGGCCGCGCCGGAACCGCGGCGGCGCGGGTTCCCCCCGGCGGCCGCAAGGATGTTTTCCGGTAACTTTTTCCTCCGCCCGTTCAACCAAACCCATCCGCCGCGCGTCTTTACTGGGGAAACGGAGGAAGCGGGATGCGAAAAATTGTCGGATGGATCCTTGCGCTGCTGCTTATATCGGCGGCAGCCGCGCGGGCGGATACGGAAATCGTGCTGACGTTGGGGGGCGACTGCGTGCTGGGCACGCGGGAAGAATGGATGGGCACGCCCGGCAATTTTATGGACGCGGTCGACCAGAACGGCCTGGACTGGTGCTTTTCCGGCATTGCCGAACTGTTTGGGGAGGATGACCTGACGCTGGTCAACCTGGAATGCGTTCTGCAGGACGCTTCCACAGGGCATAACTTTCGAAAACAGCATACGTTCCGCGGCCTTCCCGCCTATACGCGGATGCTGACAGGCGCAAGCGTGGAGGCGGTGAACGTGGCCAATAATCACTTTGTGGATTATGGCCAAACCGGGAGAAAAAGCACGCTGGGCGCGCTGGACGCGGCCGGGATTTTCTATTGCGGGTACCGGCATTTGTTCGTCTTTGAAAAGGACGGGATCAAAATCGGGTTTGGCGGCTGCCGTGAAACGGTGTTTTATGAGGAAAACAAAGCGTATATCTACCGGGATATTCAGGAACTGAAAGCGCTGGGCTGCGACGCCGTGGTGTATTCCTGCCACTGGGGCACGGAATACAGTCCCCTGCACAATGGGCGGCAGGAGGCCATGGCGCAGTACGCCGTCAACAGCGGCGCGGATCTTGTGGTAGGCACACACGCGCACGTGCCGCAGGGCGTCGAGAACCGGGACGGCTGCGCCGTGATCTACGGCCTTGGCAATCTGGTGTTCGGCGGTACGCGGGAGCTGACCACGTTCGACGCGCTGCTTGCGCGGGCCGCTTTGCGCTTTGACGACGATCATCGCTATCTCGGCGTATCGATCGAGCTGATCCCCGTGCTGACGTCCGGCAGCGCTCCGGCGAACGATTTCCGGCCGGTGCCGGCCGCCGGGGAGGC
>JAEWTC010000202.1 GCA_023459675.1 Bacillota bacterium
TCAAACCCGCGGGGCAGCCGCATGGACACGCCCAGCGAAATCAGCCGCGATTCCCCCGCCAGCAGCGATACGTTTTCGGCGGCGCGCAAATCAATCCAGTCGCCGATCTCCTTATGTTCCAGCTTCTCGATCGGGGCGTGATACCTGATTTTGATGGTCACGGCACAGGCACTCCTTCAGCGGTATTTGAAATCGCACAGCGGATCGTGATCGTTCACGATTCCGATTGCCTGCAAATAGCTGTACACCGTCACCGTGCCCATAAAGCGCATGCCGCGCTTCTTGAGGTCCTTGGCGACCGCGTCCGAAAGCGGGGAGGAACAGATCAGCTCCCGCCCGCCGATGATCGGCGCATCCGGCGCGAACCCCCATAGATAGCGGTCGAACGTGCCGAACTCTGCCTGAATGCGAAGGAAAACGCGCATATTCTGGATTGCCGCCTGTATTTTCAGGCGGTTGCGCACAATGCCGGGGTTTGCGAGCAGGCGTTCCACGTCCCGCTCGTCGTACATAGCGATTTTGTTTGGATCAAACCCGGAGAACGCCGCGCGAAAGTGCTCCCGCTTGTTTAGCACCACAGCCCAGGAAAGCCCCGCCTGAAACCCTTCCAACAGCAGCATTTCGGCAAGCTTGCCGTCCTCGTGCACGGGCTTACCCCATTCTTCGTCATGGTAGCGGATCATGGCTTCGCCGCCCGCCCAGGCGCAGCGCGCAGCCATACTCAGAAGCTTCTCCCGCCGCCGCCACCGCCGCCGGAATGCACCCCGCTGCCGCCGCCGCCACCGCCGCCGCCGCTGCCGCCGGTCGTCTGCACGCGGCGCGTGCGGGTTACGGTGGTGCGCAGGTATTGATCGTCGCTGTCCGTCATGTTCACGTCGGCGTTCGCGTTGTAGTCATACCGGTAGGTGGAACCCTTGAGCTTATATCGGGAGTTTACGACCAGCACGAAGATCAGCCCGATGACCAGGCAGCCGCCCGCGCCGACAAGCGCCTCGGTTGACGTAATCACCTTGTAAAAGGAGGTCAGGCGTTCGCCCGTTTCCACGTTGTACTGGTACTGCCCTTCGGGGACGCCCTGGCTTACGAAACCCTTCACCGCGGCGATCATCGCCAGCGCGCCCTGCGCGTACTCGCCATCCCGGAGCCTGGGGTTGCTTTGATCCAGCGCGTCTTCAACGCGCCGGTCGGTCATGTAGTTGATCATCTGGCCGTCGGTATACAGGTATTCGTAACGGTTGTCCGGGTACATGTTCAGCGTGTACAGCGCGCCGGAAGCGTCGTCCCCCGTGCCCAGGCCAAGCGAGCGGTAATACGAGCGCGCAAGGGTGTGGTCGGTCTGGCTGCCAAGCGCTTCGCTTGTCGTAAGCACGGCAAAATCCATACCCGTTTCCGCGATGAACGAATCCACCGCGGCGGCTATTTCCTTCTCCTGCGCGGCGGAAAACACCTGTGCGTTGTCAAACACGCGCTGCTGCGCCGCCGCTGTAGCCGGCAGCAGCAATAGCAGCAGTAACGCTAAAACCCGCGTTTTCATCCTCATCGCCAGCACCTCCGCATAGGGTTTACCGGTAATACGCCGTATAGGCATTGAGCACGCTGAGCACGGCGTCCAGTATTTTGCCTTCGCCCATCGGCGCGTTCGCGTCGTCGATCATGGTTTGCACCGCGTCGTCGGATACGAGGCCGCGCACGTCGCCGAAGTTTTGCACGTAGTAGTTGCCGCTGAATAGATCCAGATAAATCATCGCGCCGCTGTGGAGATCGCCCTCGCCAAAGCCGTGCTTTTGATAGAACTCTTCCATGTAATCCCCGTTTTCGTTGCCCTGCAGATCCTCATCCGTGGACAGGTACAGGAAATCCTGGCCCGACAGCGCCCGGAAATCCGCGATCGCCGTTTCCAGCGCCGCTTCTTCCTCCTCGGTCAGCAGATCCGCAAAATCGTATACGCGGACGGACTGGTTCACGCTGCCGATGTTCAAAAGCGCTTCGCTCAGCAGGTTCAGCGTCCACGTAAACCCGCCCACGAAATCTCCGTCCGAGAAGGTTTCCATGCCCTGGTCCGCCAGATACTGGATATCCTCGTCCATCATCAGGTTTTGCAGGTCGCCGTAAACGGACACGTAGTAATACCCGTCGTCAAACAGGTCCAAATAGCAAAGCACCGCCGTTTGGTTCATGCCAAGGCCGAGCGCCTTCTCCACGTATAAGTCGTCCGCAAGCTGCTGGTAATCCTCGGTTTTGAGGTCTTCATCGGTCGTAAAGATGGCAAAATCGTACCCCGTATTCTCCTGAAAATCGATAATCGCGGCCTGCAGGGTTTCCGCCTCCTCGGCGGTAAACAGGCCGGCAGCATCAAACACCCGGGTATCGGCCGTTTCCGCCGCAAACGCGGCGGACGAAAACAGCAGCAGCGCCGCCGTGACAAGCGCCAAAGCACGTCGTTTCATATAATTCCCTCCGCTAAAACAGAAAGTACGCCGCAAGGCAATACGCCCCCAAGCACAGCGCGGACAGCAGCCCGCCCGCCATCATGAGCTTGCCTTTGGCTACGGGCAGCTTGCCGCACACGGCGCCGGTGCAGCCGTTCATGGCAAAATAGTAAGGTTCCTTGTCCCCCTCGCGGTGATAGCTGATTACCCAGGTGGGCAGCAGCACATACTGGGAGTTCTTCGTTTTCACATCCGCGGTCACCGTGCCCTGATGCGCGGTGTAGTGCAGCGACGGGGAGAGCAGGGGCTTGACGTAGCCCTGCAGCTCGCCGGGGATATCGGCGGTCGCGGTTTCCTGATCGATATCGCGGCGCTCCGCCAGAAACCCGGCCAGATACGCGCCGGAGAACGGCTTCATATCATCCAGCGGGAAGGGATGAATGCCGTCGGACAGCTTGCGGTCCGTGCTTTTGAGCGCGGGGCGCATCAGGCGCGTGAAATGGATATCCGCGCGGCGGCGGAAGGCGTAGTGCTGCGTGGTGGTCACGGTATAGTTGGTCGTCTGCGCTACGGACACGTTCTGGCCCTCGCCCTCGTAGGCGCCGTCCACATCGCAGTCGGTTACGAAATGCGGGTAATACACGCCCTGGATGTTTTGCACCTGTTCCTTGGCGAAGAACCCCTTGGGTACGAATTTCTTTTTGGAAACCCATTGCATGAAGCGTTCCACGGCCATGTCCTTACTGATGGTAAAGGGCAGCGCCTTGTCCGGCCGCAGATCGGCGGTCAGCTTGCCTTCCAGAATAACGGGGTTGTGGCAGTAGTAGCAATGGGTGGCGACGGTGGTTTCGTCGGTGATCACGGCGCTGCCGCAGCTTTTGCAGTGATAAATCACCTGCGCGGCGCCGTTTGCGGGCTGCGTCTGCTGGGCGGGAGCATGCTCCCCGGCAAGCTCGTGTTCGTGATCGTGATCATGGTCGTGCGCGTGCTCGTCCGCCATGGCGAGAACGGTCTTCTCGTCGTATTCGTTTCCGCACGAATCGCATTTCCATTCCTGAAGCTCAGGCCGAAACTGCAAGGTTGACCCGCAATTGGGGCATTGATACGTTACGCCTGCCATTGTATCACCTCTTTGGAATTGCCTGTGAATGCTTTATCCAGCATAGCATACGGCGTTTGCCGTGTCAATGTGACGATGCGGCCGCGGGGCCTCCGGCCGGCGGGTTGGGCTTGCGGTTCATCCTGCATTTGAGTATACTGTTGCTATTCTTGGGAAGGATCCGATGGTATGGAAAAAATCTACGCGCTATTCGATTTTGACGGAACGCTGATCGGCGGGGATTCGATCCTTCTGTTCATGCGCTACGCGCGGCGCCACAAGCTGTGCACGGTGCTGGACCTTGCCCGCTTCCTGCTGGCGGGCATCCTGTACTCGCTGCGGTGGATATCGCCCAAGCGCGCCAAGGAGATGGGCCTCCGCTTTTTAAACGGCAAGGAACGGGCGGTGTACGTGGCGGCGGCGGAAGATTTCTGCCGTACGGAGCTTTTGTCCAGAATGTATCCAAAAGGGCTGGAAACGCTGAAACGGCACCAGGAGGCGGGGCATGAAACCCTGCTGGTTTCCGCGTCCCCGGCGTTTTATCTGCAGCCGCTCAAGCAGCTGCTGGGGTTTACCGAGGTCATCGGCACGCGGTTTGCGGCGGACGCAAACGGCCGCTTTGCCGATAAGATCGTAGGCGAAAACTGCCGCGGGGAGCAAAAGCCTCTGCGCGTGCAGGAATACCTGAAGCAAACCGGCTCGCTGATCGATTTTGAGGCTTCCTCCGCCTATGGCGACAGCGCGCATGATTTGCCGATGCTTTCGCTGTGCGGGCATGTGTACGTGGTCAATCCCGGCCGCATTTTCCGCAAGATGCTGAAGGTGACCGACCGCGCCAAGATTCTAACCTGGAAGGAGCCGGAGTAACCATGCGTTACGCCCTGATCGCCGATCTGCACGGCAACCGCCCGGCCACCCAGGCGCTGGAGCGCGACCTGACCCGCACGCGCCCGGACAAAATTTTCTGTCTGGGCGATATCGTGGGCAAAGGCCCGTCCAGCGATTATACGTTTGACTGGGCGATAGCCCACTGCGACCTGGTACTGGGCGGCAACTGGGATTTTTTCATCGGCAGCAAGTCCTTCGAGCCGGACCACTATTACTGGGAGCAGCTGGGGGACGAGCGCTTGCAAACGCTTTGCGCCCTGCCGCTGGAAATCACCGTTACCCTGTCGGGCCGCCGGATCCGCCTGTTCCACGGGCGGCCGATTATGAAGGAGCTCATTCACGGGCACGATAAGAAGGAAGACATCCTTCCCCTGTTTTCAAACGCCGCGGGCGAAGCGTGCGCAGTAGCCGGGTATGCGGACGCGCACCGGCAATCCATGCGCTCGGTGGACGACCGCCTGCTGTTCAACTGCGGAAGCGTGGGCAATGCCCTGGGCCGCCCGGAATGCTGCTACGCGATCCTCGAGGGTGCGGAGGACGATCCCGCCGCGCCGCTGGCCATCCAGATGATTCAGGTATCCTATGACCGCGAGCAGGCCATCCGGGATGCGCAGGCCAGGCCGGAGGTTAACCGCATCGACGCGTATATCAACGAAGTGCTGACCGGCAAATACAGCCGCTAACCCCCCTCTGCCCGGCAACGTTGGCCGCGGCCGCCCAATGGAGGAAGTATGAAAATTATCGCAATCGAACGGGAGCTTTCCTCACCGGCAAGCGGCAACGCCGCGCTGTACGAGCAGGAAGCCCGCGCCGCGTACGCGCTGTATCTGGAGGGCGCGCTGCGGGAGATTTATCTCACCGAAGAAAACAACGCGATCCTGCTGCTGGAATGCGAAAGCCCGGAGGCGGCCCGGCGAATGCTGGGTATGCTGCCGCTCGTACTGGCCGGGATCACCGCGTTTGACATTCACGTACTGCGCCCCTACCCGGGGTACGGGCGGCTGATGCATTAGAAGCGGAGGCGCTGCATGCCAAACCCACAGACGGACGCCATGAAACGGGAGCTGGCCGACAAGCGGCTGTTTCAGGCGGCGCAGAACGCCGCCTATCGTTATATTGACGACATGTTTGACCGAAACGTATATCCGGCCGAAGCCGACCTGCGGCGGCTGCGGTTGTTTGACGAGGAGCTGTCAAACGGCGGCTGCGATCCCGAAGCCATTCTCCGGCTGCTCGACGCCGCCGGCAGCCCCAACACCCTGCAGCAGACAGGGGCGCGTTACTTCGGCTTTGTCAACGGCGGCGCGCTGCCGGTGTGCCTGGCCGTGCGATGGCTTGCCGACGTATGGGACCAGAACGCCGTGCTGCACGTAGCCTCGCCCATCTCGGCAAAAATCGAAGACGTATGCCGGAAATGGCTGACGGAGCTATTCGGCCTGCCGCAAGGCACGGCGGCGGGGTTTGTGACCGGTTCCTCCATCGCGGCCTTCTGCGCGCTGGCAGCCGCGCGCAACCGCCAGATGGAAAATGCGGGATGGGACGTCCGTAAGAAGGGCTTGTTCGGCGCGCCGTTTGGGCGGATCTATCTGGCGGACACGGCCCACGCCACCATCTTCAAGGCGTTGTCCTTGCTGGGCTTTGGCGAAGAGCAGCTCGTACTGCTGCCGACGGACGATCAGGGCCGCGTACGGGTTGACGCGCTCCCGGCGAATGTGGAGCCCTGCTCCATTTTTGTACTGCAGGCGGGCAACGTGAACACCGGCGCGTTTGACGAACTTGAACCCCTGTGCCGCTTCGCAAGAGCGCACGGCTGCTGGGTGCATATCGACGGCGCGTTCGGCCTGTGGGCTGCCGCTTCCGCAAAGCTGAAACTTCTCCTGCGGGGGATGGAATTGGCTGATTCCTGGTCGGTAGACGCGCACAAGACGCTCAACGTGCCCTACGACTGCGGCATTGTGCTGTGCCGGGACGAAAGCGCGCTGGTTTCCGCCATGCGGGCTTCGGGCGATTACCTGATTCACAGCAGCGAACGCGACAACATGAACTACGTGCCGGATATGTCCCGCAGGGCTAGAGGGTTTGAGCTGTGGGCGGCGCTCAAATACCTGGGCAGAAGCGGGGTGGAAACCCTAGTGGACAGGCTGCACGATAACGCCTGCTATTTCGCCCGGCGCCTTCAGGGCGACGGTTTTCTGGTGCTGAACGACGTCCACTTCAACCAGCTGCTCATCGCCTGCGGCAGCGACGAAGCTACGCAAACCGTGCTCCAAACCGTACAGGAGGACCGCGTGTGCTGGTGCGGCGGCACCCGGTGGCAGGGCCGCGCGGCCATCCGTATCAGCGTGTGCAACTGGTCCACCACCCCGGAGGATATCGACGCCTGCGTGGAATCCTTCGGGCGGGCAAAAGCATTGGCAAACGCATAAGCGTATCCGCGTGAATAGAGCGGCCGGGAAAACCCGGCCGCCCTTTCTGTTGCAGGTTCATTGTAATTTACAGATCAATTCACCGGCAGGCTGTCGTCGGTAGCCTGATCTGCGCTTCCCAAACCCAACGCATGAAACAACGCAGATTGCGCCTTTTCAACAGGCGTTATCGTCATCATGTTAATGTATCAAAAAGCATGTTCAAAAGGCGTAATATGCGAGGCGGCGAGGAAGGGTTGGGCTGAGCTTACACGTTCGTAAGTGACGCCTAACCCCAACGCAGCCAACAACGCAGATTGCCCTTTTCAACAGGCGTTACGATAAATCCACCGGCAGGTCGCTGTCGGCAAAGGGATCGTTCTGGTCGTGCACGGTGTGCTTGGGCTTGTAGGCGGTTTGCAGCTGCATATCGGACAGATCCTTGGGCGGCTCGGCGATGTGGATGTCCAGAAAGTTATCGCTGTAGGTGACGGTGGCGGTTTCGCCCGCGCGGGTGATGGCCAGCACCTCGGTATACTGGGTGCTTGCGCGGCGGGCAAAATCCACGGCAACCTCCGGGCGCTCCTGCCAGTGCATGGGAATGAACAAGCGCGGCTTTTTGGAGAGGATGAAGTGGTTGGCGCCCGCGTCGTACAGCATGCCCTGGCGCGGATCCACGGGGAACATCGCCAGGTCGATCCCCTCCGCGGGAATGGGCTCGCACGCGCGGTAGAACGCCTCCTCGGCAGCTTCGATCTCGCGCAGGGTGCTCTCCTGCCGCCAGTGCCACAGGTTCAAATCGCCCGCGTGGAAAATCTTCATGCCATAAGCCGACACCAGAAAGCTCACGCCCAGATCGGTGGAATCAAACGCGGTTACGCTGAAGTCCTTGGCAAGCTCAAGCGTTTCCAGCGGGGCAATCCGCCGCCCGCGCTTGCCGATGGGCAGATCGGACGAAACCACGTAGTTGATGCCGGGAAGCTCCTCCCGCCACTCATAAATCACGGGGTCCAGATGATCGGCATGCACGTGGCTGACGAACACATACACCTCTTCAAACACCGACAGGATTTTCGTGTTCAGCTGGCCGACCGGGGAAAGCCGCCTGCGCTCGCCTTCCCAATAGTCAAACACCAAAAGGGTGCTGCCAACCTGCACGGAAAACCCGCTGTTATGATGATAGGTGACCTTCAACTGCTTATCCATCCAAGCCCTCCGTCATCGTGCAATGAACCCGTAATACTCTACCCTGAAAGCATTAATCATTGCGGAACTATTACCCGATGTAAGACTTTGCTGCGAACGCACTGATCCCTTTGCACGCCTTCCGTAAGGGAAGGCTGAACCCGGGATTTTCGTGATGACTATACCACATATGATATATACTGTCAACACTTACGCCATATATTGTAATATTTACTCTATAGTTCTGTTATAGTTACAGTTTTTACGCCGCCGTACGGCCGGAAACGGCTGACGAACGGCATGCGGTATGCTATAATCAAAGCAGCCGGACAG